>JAIEDQ010000036.1 GCA_029067895.1 Oscillospiraceae bacterium
GGACAATATTTTCTGCACCGATTACACCATAATACCCGATAAGGGCAGCGATGAGCCTGTAGTCTTTCAGCTTCGGTTCTACGACACTGCCGAAAACGAACTGCTTGCGGTCATAGACATTCCCGATGGTTGGGTTCCTTATGAAATGATACCGAACGCGGGCGGCGATGTGCTTTGCAGATATGTTATATCCTATTCCGTTTTTAACGAGGACAGCGGCTTCTTTGATACAGACTACAGAACGGTAACTGTCCGGAACGATTTCAGCTACGATATTTCCGACGGTTTTACGCCGCAGGACAGCTCGTTTGAGTGCTGCGGACATAATATCGCGGAGCGGGATCCGGATATTGTTGATGCCGACAGCGGAGCTATACTTGTTGCTGGCAAAGCTGTAACAAGCGACGACGATTTCAGCGGCACGCGTCAGATGTACTATTTCCCCGTTGACGAAAACCGTTTTGTATACAGGACGGTCGGATATGAAAGACTGCCCGGCTTCGGCATATATGATTTTTCCGAGGGTACTGCCACAGACGTTCCCGATTCGGGAGACCTTATTCCTCTCGGCATTCACGGCGGAAAAATTTATTCCGTTAAGACCGCATGGGACGGCTTCGGCACGGAGCTTTACACCACCGATACCGAAACTCTCGAAACCGAATTTTTTATGGACTGTCCGCTTAATATTAAAATGAACGACTACGTTGAGTACGCCATGCCCGAAAGCGGAAACTACATAGCGTTTAAGTACCTGCCTGCCGACGAGAACGCCTCCGCACTTCTGTACGGTATCGACCCGGATACGAAAAAGTATACCGCTTCCGCAGTTCCCGAAGAGCTTAGATACTACAGCTTAACGCGCTCAAGCGGAGACCGTGTGACGATCTCCAACAATAACGACAGGATACTTATTGCCGAGATAACCATTTAAGGAGGAGCGCGGCATGAAAAGAAAAGTTGCTTTGACGCTGGCATTGTCCGCACTGCTGCTGACAGGGTGCAATTCGGAAGCGCAGTCCCAGCAGACGGAGCAGAATGCTACAGCGGCAGTCTTTGAAACGGAGCAGACCGCGGAAGAAACCTCCTCCGCGCTGCGATCTGAATATTACGCAGAAATTCCAGAAAATATGCGTCTGTTCAATTTTGCAAAGCTGAATTCCGAGGGCGAGTACACAACAGTCCACAATCCCTCCGTGTCCAACGACATAAAGACTTTTGTAAACGGAAATATTATATGCTCGTTTTGCAAAGTTACCAACAGCGACGGTTCCGCTTCAAACAGAGTGCTTAGATTTTACAATATCGACGACGAAACTATCGAGAAAACAATTCCGCTGCCCGACGACTGCATACTTAACGAATTTATCGGAGGCGGGGAGGATATTCTCTGCAAAGCGTCGCTTACTGAATATGTCAGCGACGGCGCTTCTAAAGAACAATCCATCATAACAGTTAAAAATGACTACAGCTATGAATTTTCGGAATACACTCCGCAAAACGCTGCCTTGCCTCTCGGCGGTCACAATATCGCAAAATGGTATCTCGATATTATCGACGCTGACAGAAATATGACTCTGATGGAGGGCAGCGCGAGCGAAAGCGATGACGGAACATTTTCGGATTACCGCTATCATGTTTATATGTTCCCAATTGACGAAAACCGTTTTGTGTACCTTACAGGAGGTTATGAATATACGTCATGCTTCGGCATATATGATTTCCGTACAGATACCTGCTCCGACCTGCCCGATACCGCGGACATGAGACCCATCGGTATCCGTAACGGAAAAATTTATTCGGTGCTGAAGCCTTGGGACAAAACCGCTTCGGACATTTATGTTACCGACATGGAAACGCTCGAAACCGTTAAATGTATGTCTTGTCCCAAAGCTCTTAAAGAGAACGATCAGATTTATTACTTAATGCCCGAAAACAGCGGTCATATTTTATATATGTACGCTCGCGGACACGGCGAAACGTCTAATATTATCGGGGCTGCCGATCCCGATACGGGGGATATTCTCAAGGAATGCGAGATCCCTTACGGAAACGAATTCTACAGCCAGCTGTACTTAAAGGACGAAAATACCGCCGTTATTATTTCCGGCCGTATGGATAAGGCTTTGATAATTGATATGCGGGATTGATCTAAAAACTGTTACCCAAATATTTTTCCTCCGATTGACAAAACGCACATTTGGGGGTATAATAAAAACAATATCATCAAAGCTCGGAGGAAACTAAAATGTCAAACAAAACCTTTTACATCACCACCCCCATTTACTATCCGTCGGGAAATCCCCATATCGGTCACTGCTATACAACAGTCGCCTGCGACTCTATCGCCCGCTACAAGCGTATGCAGGGCTATGACGTTATGTTCCTCACAGGCACGGACGAGCACGGTCAGAAGATCGAGGAAAAGGCTGCCGAGCAGGGCGTTACCCCAAAGCAGTATGTTGACGATATCGTTAAGATTTTCAAGAACCTCTGGTCGTACATGAACATCAGCTACGACCGCTATATCCGCACTACGGACGATTACCACGTTGAAGCCGTACAGAAAATTTTCAAGGCGCTGTACGACAAGGGCTACATTTACAAGGGCGAATACAAGGGCAAATACTGCACACCCTGCGAAAGCTTCTGGACGGAATCCCAGCTTGACGAAAACGGCTGCTGTCCCGAATGTCACCGTGAGGTCAAGGAGGCAAAGGAGGAGTCCTACTTCTTTAAAATGTCCCCCTTTGCTGAGCGTATCGAAAAGCTCCTTTTGGAGACCGATTATCTCCGTCCCAAGACCCGCGCTCAGGAGCTTGTAAACAACTTTATCAAGCCGGGACTTGAGGATCTGTGCGTATCAAGGACTTCCTTTAAGTGGGGCATTCCCGTTACCTTTGACGAAAAGCACGTTGTCTACGTCTGGATAGACGCGCTTTCCAACTATATCACAGCTATGGGTTACGAAAATTCCGCCCACAATGATTACGAAAAGTACTGGCCCGCGGACGTTCACATGGTTGCAAAGGATATTATGCGTTTCCACGCTATCATATGGCCCGCAATGCTTATGGCTTTGGACTTGCCTTTGCCGAAGCACCTTGCGGTACACGGCTGGATAACCTTTAACGGTCAGAAGATGAGCAAGTCTCTCGGCAACGTTATCGACCCGCTGGTACTGGGCGAACGCTACGGCGCAGATTCTATCCGCTACCACATCATGCGTGAAATGGCTTTAGGTTCGGACAGCTCCTTCTCCAACAAAATTATGATAGACCGTATCAATTCCGACCTTGCAAACGACCTGGGCAACCTTGTTTCCCGCACCGTTGCAATGGTAATAAAATATTTTGACGGAACTCTCCCCGCAGACCGTGAAGCGGACGAGCTTGACAAGGAGCTTATTTCAATGGCAGAGGGTCTCCGTGCAAATGTTGACAAATACGTTGACGAGACACAGCTTAACAACGCTCTTGCGGAAATTTTCAAGGTAATAAGCCGCGCAAACAAATATATCGACGAGACCGCTCCGTGGGTTCTTGCAAAGGACGAAAGCAAGAAAGCCAGACTGGCTACAGTCCTCTATAATCTTCTGGAATCTATCCGCATTTCCACCACCCTGCTGTCCTGCTTTATGCCTACAACAATGCCTAAGGTCTGGGAGCAGATAGGCGCGGAGGAAAGTCTTATCACATACGAAAACGCAGGAAAATTCGGTGTCCTGCCCGCAAACGTTACCGTTAAAAAGGGAGAGGTTCTGTTCCCTCGTCTCGACATCGACAAGGAGACCGAGGAGCTTAACGCGATACTGTTAAAGAACGCACCCGCTCCTGCGGAGGACGAAGACAAGGCAAATCTCACGCCGATTTCCGACACTATTAATATTGAAGATTTCGGCAAGGTTGATCTGCGTGTTGCGGAGGTAAAATCCTGCGAGAAAGTACCGAAAGCGAAAAAGCTTTTATGCCTGCAATTGGACGACGGCTTCGGAATGCGTCAGGTGGTTTCGGGAATCGCAAAGTGGTACGCTCCCGAAGATCTGGTCGGCAAGAAAATTATCGTCGTTGCGAACCTTGCTCCCGCAAAGCTGTGCGGAGTTGAAAGTCAGGGAATGATTGTTGCCGCCGACGTGGGCGAGGACGCGAGAGTTATTTTCGTGGACAAGGATATTCCCAACGGCTCGAAACTCAGATAAAGATATTTTTTAAAGGCGGGGATTATTCTCCGCCTTTTAAGGGAGAATGTTATGAAAAAGATCATATTATCGGCACTGGCGGGAATATATGCTCTGTCACTTGCCGCCTGCGGTACTGCCGCGGAAGATGAGACAACAGCAGGCGCAGCGCAGGCAGAGGTTGCCGAATGTCATTGTCCTACCAAATGGCAGCACGCCTGCTGCGAGTATCTGAACAACCTTGATTTTCTGGCAGGCGGGATTTATTTCGGCGACATTAACGGCGATGATACACCCGAAGCGGTCGTGGAAATAAATCCTTTTAACTCAACTAAAATTCTTTACCGCGGCAAATTCGGTGCAGATATGTTAGATCTTTCAACCGCGTCAGCTTGGGGATATGTTCGGTATGTTGCCGATACAAAGCAAATACTTTACTGCCCGTTTTACGGACATACCTACGGCACATGGGGCTATGAGGAATATTATCTATGGAGCTGGAATGATTCCGGCTATAAAATAACCTCTTCAATTTTCCGTGAATCGGGAGCTTACTATGTTGACGAAAACGACGAGGAACATTCCGAGTTCGGGCAAGCCTACATAGATGACGAACCGGTCGATAACAACACTTTTGAGATCAAGCTTGCAGAATTTCAGAAGCTAAGGGACGAAAACGATTATTTCCCTGTTATCAAAACCGATGATGAAAATTTTGAAAGCTATATGAAAGAGAATTTCCCCTGCTTTAATAATTGGGACATTATCGCTCTCTCCAATGAAAATTAAGCATGATAAAGAAACAAACTAATAAAAGCTTCATATTGCCTCCAACTTGTGCAATAACGCTCGTGTGATTTCCGTGGACAAGGATATTCCCAACGGCTCGAAGCTGAGGTAATGCCGCGTGCATTTTATTTCGGTCTGAATAACTGAAAAGGCTATTGACAAAAATAATTTTGTGGTGTATAATAAAACCATAATGAGAATATGGAACTGATGTTCATTCGGTTCACAAAAGCGAATACCCCCGCAGCTGCAACTGCGGGGGTATTCTTTGTGCTGTTGTTGCCTTGAGTTTTACTTCCTGCGTCCGTTCAGCCACTTGCAGATAATGCCGTACAGAATGTTAGCCGCAATACCTGCTGCAACAGATACAAGAAATGAGAATAAGAAACTTACAGCTATGCTCATCGGTGTCACCTCCTCTCCGACTAACGGACAAGAGCCGGCAACAGTCATATTATAGCATATCCTCCCGAATTATGTCAAATAAGCTTTTGGAACGGGAACAGGGACTTCCGCTTCAAAAATTGATTTTCGTTTGATTTCCGCTTGACTTATTGACCGTTTTGGTATATAATAGTATTTGTGGGAAATTTGAATATTTTTGCCGTATTATTCCCGATAACTGCGTTTTTGGGGACGGAAATATCCGAATTTCATTTCAAAAATTTTTCAAAGGAGCTGTAAATTTATGTCTCTGACAAAGAATCCTAATGTCAACAAGTGGGTTGACGAAATGATCGCACTCACAAAGCCCGAAAAGGTCGTCTGGATCGACGGCTCTAAGGAACAGCTTGACGCGCTTACAGAAGAGGTTTGCTCTCTTCCCGACGACAGCTGGGATAAAATGTATAAGCTCAATCAGGAAGAGCTTCCCGGATGCCTGTACCACAGAACACGCCCCAACGACGTTGCCCGCGTTGAGGACAGAACTTTCATATGCAGCAGACGCAAGGAGGACGCAGGTCCTACAAACAACTGGTGCGACCCCAAGGAAATGTACGCTAAGCTTACTCCCCTTTACGACGGCGTTATGAAGGGCAGAACAATGTACGTTATCCCCTACTCCATGGGACCTATCGGTTCTCCTCTCGCTAAGGTTGGCGTTGAGCTTACAGACTCTATCTACGTTGTTCTCAACATGAACATAATGACAAGAATGGGTAAGGCTGCTTTTGAGAATCTTGGCGACGAGTCCAACGACTTTGTAAGAGGCCTCCACTCCAAGGCACAGGTTGACCCCGAAAACAGATACATCGTTCACTTCCCCGAGGACAACACCATCTGGTCCATCAACTCCGCATACGGCGGAAACGTTCTTCTCGGCAAAAAGTGCTTCGCGCTCCGTATCGCTTCCTATCAGGGCAAAATGGAGGGCTGGATGGCTGAGCATATGCTTATCCTCGGCGTTAAAAAGCCTAACGGCGAAGTTAAGTACATCACAGCTGCATTCCCCTCTGCCTGCGGAAAGACCAACCTTGCAATGCTTATTCCTCCCGAGGGATACAAGGCTAAGGGCTATGAGGTATTCACAGTCGGCGACGATATCGCTTGGATGAAACAGGGCGAGGACGGCAGACTTTACGCTATCAACCCCGAAAACGGCTTCTTCGGCGTTGCTCCCGGTACTAACGCTAAGTCCAACTACAACGCTCTTGCTTCCACAAAGAAGAACACTATCTTCACAAACGTTGCTCTCAACAACGATACCAACACTGTTTGGTGGGAAGGTCTCGACAAGAATCCTCCTGTAAACGCTACAGAGTGGAAGGGCGCTAAGGTAAACGGCGTTGAGTTCACCTCCGTTAAGGGCGAGGACGGCAAGCCTCAGAAGCTTGCTCACCCCAACTCCAGATTTACAGCTCCCGCAGAGAACTGCCCCTGCATTTCTCCCGAGTTCAACAATCCTCAGGGTGTGCCTGTTTCCGCTATCATCTTCGGCGGCAGACGCGCTTCCACAACTCCGCTGGTATATCAGTCCTTTGACTGGGTACACGGCACATACATGGGCTCTGCTGTTTCTTCCGAGACAACAGCGGCAGCAACAGGCGCAGTAGGCGTGCTCCGTCACGATCCTATGGCTATGAAGCCCTTTATCGGCTACAACGTAGGCGACTACTGGAATCACTGGCTCGAAATGGGCGAGAAGCTTGGCGACAAGGCTCCTAAGATCTTCAACGTAAACTGGTTCAAGCAGGACGAGGAAGGCAACTTCATCTGGCCCGGCTTCGGCGACAACATGAGAGTTCTTGACTGGATCATCAAGCGCTGCGAGGGTGAGATCGACGCTGAGGAAACAGCTATCGGCTACATTCCTAAGAAGGGCGACATTGATGTTACAGGCATCGAGGACGAGGTTACTCCCGAGATCATGGATAAGCTTCTTGACGTTGACAAGGACCTCTGGAAGAAGGAAATTGCAGAGATGAGAAGATACTACAAGGAAGACATTGCAGACAAGGGCGGTAAGGTTCCTGCTGCACTGGAAAAACAGCTTGACGCTCTCGAAGCAAGACTTAACAAGTAATAAGCAAAACAAAAAAGACTATGCGGTTTTAAACTGCATAGTCTTTTCAGTTTGTCAATAAAGGTGATAAATTTTTATTTAGCGGGGTACGTTTTGTAGGGGCGGGAGCAAGTTTCACTTTACAAAAATAAAATAAATCGGGCAACCAACAAACCTACCTGCCCCCTTGAGGGGGCAACAGCAAAATTAATGTTCTGAACATCTTACGGTGGGGGTGACTCAGCCCGCGGGGGCTCCCCGCCTAAATCAAAATTTATACTTTTTTATTTATGTACGCTGTCTGCGCTTTTCGATTTCCGCTTCGGGCATAATGTCCGACCGTCTGCAAACCGACATGAATATACCGATAAGCGCGCCGCTTACCGCACAGTTTACAGCATTCCCCGCAGTAAGGGGCATTGCCGTGTAGCCCTCAAAGCCCGTTGTAATTCCCACATTTGAAAGTATCACCGTCACCGACGCATAAAGGAAAACCGCCGCTATCGCAAAGCCTGCCGTTCTGCCGAAACGGTTTTTCTGTCCCCGCAGACTGATAAGCATTATAACAGGCAGAGAAATCGCCAGCAGGACAAGTGCAACTCCCGCAGCCGTTCCGAAATCGGAAAACACCGCGGTTATGATATAGTTGTAATAATGATACCAAGGGCGATTTTCTGTCTCAATATGTCCTCCGCTGCCGATAAGATCTGAATTGGGCAGTATGACGTCCATTATTGTACGGTCAAGCACCCTGTACTCATACGGGATCTGATTTCTCCGTATTATCCTGAACGCCGCCATGCCGACCGTTCCCAAAACAGCGGGCAAATACATAAAGACAAATGCGGAAAGTTTGTTGACCTTAAAGCTTCCCTGACACACAAGCACGGTCATTACCGCAAGAGCGGTCAGTCCCGCCATTATTGCCGACGAAACGCTGGGCGCGTGCATGGCAATGAACATAGGCGGAACAGCAGTCAGCAGACAGGTCAATACAAATTTTCCGAAGCCGCCGCCCCGCATGGAAAAAGCAAATCCGCAGATAAAGGGCGCGAGAAGCATGGTAAAGAAAAAGACGTTTCCACGTATTATTTCATGATCAGTGTCAGCAAAATGTATGTGATAGTGAAGCAAAGCCGCAAAGCCGATCAGATACACCACATAGACAGTCTTTGGCGCTTTGAGAAATACTGTATAGTCCGCAAAGCAGAACACCGCCGCCGACAGTACGGCTATAGCAGCTCCGAGAAAAACATTTATCCCGAAGTCATCATCTATAAACGCTCTGAAACCGAAATAGGTTCTCATAAAATGCTCCGCAAAAGCCGCCGCTGTAAGCAGAAGCAGAGCGGAAACCGCGATCGCCCAAGGAAATTTCGGTCGGTGAACTCTGTCCAGACCTATGCCAGTTTCAACAGGGTCGCCCATAGACAGGACGGCTTTTTCCTCCGCTTCTTCTGGAGAAAGACCATCGGCGGCAAAGGCTTCCGCGCAGTCGTCAATATGGGCTTCAAGCTCTTCGCCAAGAGCCTTATGTACGGCTTTGCACCGAACTTGCTCCATGACCGTGCTTATATAGTCGGACTTTTTCATAACGCTCCCCCTCCCATTACCTTGTTCACCGCACCCGAAAAAGCTTCCCACTCGTCGCTTTTGCTTTTCAGAAATTTTCTGCCGTCGTCGGTGATGGAATAGTATTTTCTCATTCTGCCGTTTTCGGCTTCAGCCTCGCGTGAGGTCACATATCCCGACTGCTCAAGAGAATGGAGCAGAGGATAAAGCGTCCCCGCCTTGAGCGCAAAGGTGCTGTCGGAACGCTTTTCCAGCACGTCGGTGATCTCGTAGCCGTACATTTCCTTTTCCTCCAGCAGGTGCAGTATGAGCATTCCTGCCGAGCCTGCAAGCAGACTTTTGCTTATTTTCACGGTTATCCCTCCATATGTAGATTATCTATATATATTATATATCGGTTATCTATATATGTCAAGAGAAACGGAAAAATGTAACTTGTTTGTAATACTTAGACGGCTTTGCGCCTGATTGTCCTCCCTTGTTAATATTTGTACATAAATGCGCTTACACTAAATGGTTGACAAAATCCGTTAATATATGGTATAATTAAAATCTATTTTCAAAAAGATTCTGCAAATTCATCAAACCATACTTGAAAGGACTCTTACTATGTTATTCAGCGATCTGGGTCTCTCGGACGAGATCCTAAAAGCGGTGGAAAAAATCGGCTACGAGGAAGCCACCGAAATTCAGGCTAAAACTATCCCCCTGCTCCTACAGGGCAGGGACGTTATCGGACGTTCCCATACGGGTACGGGCAAGACCGCCGCTTTCGGCATTCCCGCGGTATCGTCCATACAAAAGGGAGACGGAAATTCCGTCAGAATACTTATCCTCTGCCCCACCCGCGAGCTTGCCATGCAGGCGTGCGACGAGCTTGACAAATTCTCGGACTTCATGCCTTGGGTCAAGACCTGCGCGGTCTACGGCGGCGCGGACATCGACCGCCAGATAGTCAGTCTTAGACGGGGCGCGAACATTGTTGTGGGTACTCCGGGACGTGTCATGGATCACATAAACCGCCATACCCTCAAACTTGACAACGTGCGGACGGTCATTCTTGACGAGGCGGACGAAATGCTCAACATGGGCTTCCGCGAGGACATCGAGACAATTTTAGGATTTGTTCCCGAGGAACGCCAGACCGTTTTATTCAGCGCCACAATGCCAGAGCCTATCATGGCTATCACCGAAAAATATCAGCGCAATCCCGTTGTCGTGGGCGTGGAGCAAAAGTCCCGCACGGTAGACAGCGTGGAGCAGTTTTATTTCGACGTGCCCATGGGCAGAAAAACCGACGCTCTGCAAATGCTTCTGCTTGCCTACGAACCCAAGCTGTCCATGATATTCTGCAACACCAAGAAAATGGTGGACGAACTTTCCGAGCAGCTTGTGTCCAAAGGCTTTCGCGCTGCGGGACTTCACGGCGACATGAAGCAGGCAAGCCGCACCCAGACCCTTAACGCTTTCAAAAGCGGCAGACTGAACATACTTATAGCCACCGACGTTGCCGCCCGCGGTATCGACGTGGACGACGTGGACGCGGTGTTCAACTACGATATTCCGCAGGATTGCGAGTACTACATTCACCGCATAGGCAGAACGGGCAGAGCAGGCAAAAGCGGTGTTGCCTACACCATTGCAAGCGGCAGGAGACAGGTCTCCGAGCTTATGGACATTGCCCGCTACACAAAGGCGCATATTGAGCGCAGGGAGCTTCCCTCCCGCGACGAGGTAATGGCGGCAAAGGCGAACGCCGTTACCGAAGCGGTCAAGAACTGCGTTATGTCGGGCAAGTACGAAAGGTACGCCGAACAGGTCGCCGCTCTCGAAGCGGAGGGCTTTTCCGCGGAACAGCTTGCCGCCGCCTTGCTGGGAATGAAAATTTCCGCGGAGACAAAGAACGTCCCCGAATTTATAAAGCCCGTGTTCAGACCGAACCGCGGTGAAAAGGGGTCGGGAAAATCGGGCAGCGTCAAGGTAGAAATTTCCGTGGGCAGGGCAAACAAGATCGCGCCGAATTTCGTTCTGGGCGCGCTTGTGGACGCTACGGGAATGGCAGGCAAAAACTTCGGCAAGATAGATATTTACGACCGCTTTACCACCGTTGAAGTCCCCGAAGCGGACAAGGAGCATATCATTGACTCCATGACGGGTACGAAAATAAACGGTCAGAAAATAAAGATAAAGCTTTACGAGGGCAAGGACAACAGGGACAGCAAAGACAAAGACCGCAGGGATTACCGGGTTGACCGCAAGCGGGACTTCAAGCGTCAGCGTCACGGAAACCACAACACGGCAGGCAGACGAAACAGCAAAAGATATCAATAATAAAAACACGGTTCGGGAAACTAAGCTGTTCCCGAACCGTATTTTTATCGGTGACTAGTTGTCCTCTTTAAGCTGCTCCAGAACGTCAAGCAGCTTTTTCGGTACGGGCACGCCAAGACGTCCCGCATTTTCAAGCAGCGAAATGCACTCGTTTGCGGCATAAAATGTTGCCGTAACGCTTTTCAGCACGTGTCCCTCGCCTATAATGTTAATGTCCGCAACGTTTGCCGCAGCCACTATCAGGAGCATGAAAACCTTTTTCGCGATACCCTTTGCCCCAACCGCGCTGGACAGCTTTTTCTCGGCAATCGCCGCGATAACTCCCGAAACGTAGTCCATAACGATAAGGATTATCAGAGCCGCCATAAGACCGTCCCAATCGCCGAAAACAAATCCGAACACGGAGCATACCGCCGCAATTATTTCCTTTGCAATATCTTTCAGACCGTTCATTTTCACACCCCCAAGCGTTTGACGTATTTGCTTCCGAGTGATATCCACCCTGCGCCGCTTTTGAGCTTTCCCCAGAGAATGTTTCCGTTAGTCTCAGTGCCGACTATCGTATAGACACCGCCGTCGGTAATAACGCCGTCAATGGGAGCGGTCAGTGAGGGATATCTGCGGATATTCAGCGCGCTGTCAAGAACCTTTACAAGAAAGCTTTTGCTCTCCTCTTGCGGAGACTCGCCGTCCGTATCCAGAAGCTTTTTAACTTCGGCACGGAAGCTGTCCCAAGCCTCGGGGTGATTCACATAGTAAAGGGGACAAAGCTTTCCCGTCACGTCGTAGTGGCGGATAACGTCCTTTTCGGTAAGACCGAATTTCCTGCACAGCTCAGCGGTAAGCTCGATAAGGCTGCGCTCTGTGGCGGGGTTGAATTTTCCGTCCGCAAGAGGGTGACAGGTCTCGATTGAAATGCTGTAGCCATTCGCCTGATTTGTGCAGTAAGACCATTCCTCCAGCGGGATACACTGGATCACCTCGCCCTCCAGTCCCACCACGAAATGCGACGAAACATAGCGGATACCCACCTTTTCGCCCTTGAACGTTCTGTAGGAGCCGTCCCTATTCATCCACCATTTCCCAGTGGAATCGGGTATCTGGTCTTTCAGGGACTCAAAATAATCGCGGGTATTCTGCGCCGTGCTTCCCGCCCCGCCGACGTAGTGGACGGCTATCTTCGTCACCTTTGTCAGCGGTATCTGGGGTCTGCTGTACTTGTTCGGGGTCAAAAACTGCTGCTGTACTTTTGCCATAATATCATTTCCTTGAAATAAAAAACCGAAGCGTCATACACTTCGGCTCCCTTCTCCTGATTTAATTCTACGGGAAAAATACTCTGCCGTCAAGAAAATCCAAAACAGTTCTGCACAAATAAAAAAAGCTGCACGTCTTATGCGTGCAACTTTTACAGGGTAGATCTCCCGACGCTTTTCGGCAAAAATTCCCCCGGCAGAGACGGAATATTCCGCACCTTTGCCGGAGATTATTTCCGTATTTAAAACCTCTTAAAATGTCATGAGCGAATGTCCTAAAAAGTGTTGTAAAAGAATTACTTTTCTTTAAGCTTTTCGATAAGATTTTTTTTGATTTCGTTAAACTCTTCATCTGTTAGAACTTTATCGTCACATAATTGTTTCAACATTTTTAATCTTTCGATAACTTCACTATGATTCTTATCAATAGCATTTGACATCAATTCTTCTACTTGAACATCGTTGTTGATTACTGCTTGAATCATACTAATAGTGTCTTTTTCTTCATCTATCGGGAATAAGTATTTTGACATAATTTCAAAGACAGCAATCAAACTTGCCAAATATGTAACTGAAACGGAAAGCAAAGACACCATAGCGGGAATGGAATCACTGTTTCTATTGCATATTATAAATATAGCAACCGCTATTGTCAAAATGCCAAGTAATACAATAAAAAACCAGAAAATAAACTTTTTAAGAAAATTATTTGTTTTAACTCTACCTCGACGTTGTTCTATATAGTCATCTAATAAATCGGTCAGTTTTCCATTCCGTTTTACAAATTGTACATGAACATTCATAAGTTGTTCTGCATATTCTTCATTTTTTGTCGGATTGCTATCAAAATTGGAAGTTATCAAATCCCATAGCACTTCTCTATATGATGGATTGTCTCTGTTCATTCTTGTACCTCTTCTATACGCCGCTGTGCTAATTCTTTCGGAACTTTATATCGCTCTGCAACTTGTAAAGCATTAGTATTGCTGTTCAAAAACTGACATAGGTCGTTTTTGGGAATTAGTAAACTCGCAGCAATATAATCCATTCGCTGTTCTTCTCTATCTTCGGAATAACTGTCTACATGGTCTCTTGCAGCAACAACTATTTTTTTACCATATGCATTTGTTTTTTTACTGATATAATGTGCCAACTCGTGTGCAACAATGAACTTCTTAGTATTAATATCTTTTGAGCAATTATATGCTATAATTTTATTTGAATCAAACCCCCCAATTTTGTCTATATACTCATTAACAATAATAAGCCCTTCGAGTTGTTCTTCAAATTCAGCTCCACGAACGTCAAATCCCAAGTCAGTCGCAACTTTAAAAATGTCAATAGGCACAACACATTCTATTTCCATTGTATCAAGAAATGTCTTAACCAATTTTTCCATTTGCTGCATTTCCTCTTTCGAAAATTGAACAGTCATTAAATACACCTGTATCCTTTCCATACATCATCGCCTCTCATATATTTTCTCCTAATAGTAGAAATATATGAGTGAGCAAACATAAATATCAAACATTCTCCATTATAACAAGATTGAAACTCTGTTTTAGCCGTCGCAAACTCCTTTTTTCGGGGAGGATTTGGATCAATGAGACCCTGCAAAAACTGTCAAAACATAGGCTTTTTCTGCTTTTTAGTCCGAGAGGGACTTCATTGTGGGGAACAGCAGAACGTCCCTGATAGACGCGCTGTCCGTAAGAAGCATAACAAGCCTGTCTATGCCGTAGCCTATGCCGCCTGTGGGGGGCATTCCTATTTCAAGAGCGCGGAGGAAATCCTCGTCTATATGATTAGCTTCCTCGTCGCCCTGCTTTAGCAATTCTTCCTGCACTTCAAATCTTTGTCTTTGATCTATAGGGTCGTTAAGCTCCGAATATGCATTGCACATTTCTCTTCCCGTAATGAACAGCTCAAAGCGTTCAACGTGTTCGGGATCGCCGGGCTTCATTTTGGTAAGGGGCGATATCTCAATGGGGTGTTCGGTGACAAAGGTGGGCTGTACAAGATGCTCTTCCACAAATTCCTCAAAGAAGAGATTTAAAATATCTCCCTTTTTATGTCTTTTTTCGTAAGCGATATGCTTTTCGTCGGCGATCTTTTTAGCTTCCGCATCGTCCTTTATCTGGGAGAAATCAACGCCGCTGTATTTCTTTACAGCTTCGGTCATGGTTATTCTCTCAAAGGGCTTTCCAAGGTCGATCACATACTCGCCGTAAGGTACTGCTGTTTTTCCGCATACTTCATTTGCTACATGGCGGAACATTTCCTCTGTGAGATCCATCATGCCGTTATAATCGGTATACGCCTGATAAAGCTCCATAAGGGTAAATTCGGGATTATGTCTTGCGTCAACACCCTCGTTTCTGAAAACTCTGCCTATTTCGTAAACCTTGTCAAAGCCGCCTACAATAAGTCTTTTCAAGTAAAGCTCCAAGGAGATACGCAGCTTTACATCTTCGTTAAGAGCGTTGTAGTGGGTTTCAAAGGGTCTTGCGGCAGCTCCTCCCGCATTTGATACAAGCAGGGGGGTCTCTACCTCCATAAAGCCCTTGTTGTCAAGAAAACGCCTTATAGACGATATCACAGCAGAACGCTTTCTGAAAGTTTCCTTTACGTCGGGATTTACGATAAGGTCAACATAACGCTGACGGTAGCGCATATCCTGATCCTTTAAGCCGTGCCACTTTTCGGG
>JAIEDQ010000037.1 GCA_029067895.1 Oscillospiraceae bacterium
GCTTATATCAACGCTGTGCAGCGATGATACTATTTTTTTCAGTTCCTTAAAGTCCACGTCGGTAGTGGTTTCGGTAAGCTCGATCTCAATGTATTCGTGCGGTATGTCGTATTTGTCAATGATCTCCGTTATGCGCTCCGCAAGTCCTTCGTCTCCAAGGTGCATTCTTGACAGATTGACCGATACCTTTACAAGCGGCAGACCGCTGTCTTTCCACCTGCGCATATCCTTGCAGACGTGTTCCAGCATATAAAAATCAAGCACGCAGATGTTATGACTCTGCTCCAATATAGGAATGAACCTAAAAGGCGGAATAAGCTCGTCATTGTGCTGCCAGCGGCAAAGAGCCTCTGCGCCGCTTATTGTATAATCAATAAGGTTTACCTTCGGCTGATAATATACAAGAAATTCTTCCTTATCTATGGCGTCATAAAACAGGCTTTCCAGCAGCTTTTTTGCCTCGCTGCGCTTTTTCAGTTCATCGTTAAATTCCGCATAAAGCACACCGTGGCTGTATCTGGACGCTATTTCGGCCATATTTATGGCTTCCATTATCTCATAAGGACCGCGGCAGCTGCTGTCAATATCGTAATATCCTGCGTGCGACGATACAACAAGCTCATCAATACCTCGAAAGTTCACAGGAAGAACTATGCCCGAAAGGTAGCGTATGACCTCTTCCTTTTTGTTCTTTTTGAAAAGTGTAACAAAATTGTCTCCGCCAAGTCTGCTGATAAAGCCGTCCTCACCGATAATATCCCTCAGTCCGTAAACATATCGCTTCATTATTTGGGTACCGCCGTCCCTGCCCAGCTTGGCGTTTATAACAGACAATTGAGATATGTTAAAGCGGCAGGCACAGTATTCCCCTATTTCGCTTGAAGCGAACATCTCCCCTGCTCTTTTCATAAAGTACCGCAGATTATAAAGCTCCATTTCGTTATCCATAACGGCAAATTTTTCGGCAACAGCGGCAATACGTATGCGGTCATTGACCAGATACAGCGCCGAAATAAATGTGTCTATCCTGCTTTTATCCTCATTGTCCCACTCACCGCCGTCCTTGTAAGGATAAACGGAATAATTTGAAACGCAGCCGTCCTCATGTCTTTTTGCTATGGTAAAAGGACGGCTTTCGTCCCGATCGTCACAGGAAAAAACAGAAAAGGTCTCGTTCTGCAAAAACAGCTTGTTAGCCTTGTCGGGGATATTATACACAACTTCAATCTCAGCAATTTCCAGCAAGCCGCATATTTTATCAATTGAGCCTTTTAAACACGGGTTGTCCTCCGCAGATACAAGCTTTTCGGAGTTTTTGATGAATTCAAGCATTGCTGCGGAAAATTTTTCCGAAATATTATCGGGCATAATAAGTCCCTCATTATGTATGCTGCTTATATACATTATATAAAAGAATTTTCTATTTGTCAACCCTTTATAAGGAAAAGCTTACCAAATTCTTCTTCATAAGGATACGGAAAAAATTTCAGAAAATAATTCAAAACGCTATTGACATTTCCTGTTATATCTGATATACTGTATATAATGTGATATTAACAGTATATCAAAGGAGCGTTTCATGAAAATAGTCATTAAAAATAAATCCGAGCTGCCGATCTATGAACAGATCAAACAGCAAATGAAAGCACAGATCTTAGACGGTACGGCCGCGGAGGACGAGCAATTGCCGTCAATCCGGCAGCTTGCACGCGATCTGAAAATCAGTGTTATCACCACAACAAGAGTCTACAATGATCTTTCGGACGAGGGCTTTATCATTTCGGTTGCAGGGAAGGGATATTTTGTCGCGCCGAGTAACAATGAGCTTCTGCGTGAACGTATGCTATATGAATAGGAGGACGGGCTTGAAAAAGCCGTCACGAACGGCCGCAATGCAGGACTCACCGATGATGAGATCGTCGCTGCACTAAGAAAATTTATGGAGGACTGATTATGGAAAATATTCTGGAAATAAGCGGACTTTGCAAGTCATATGATGATTTTTCACTTAAAAGTGTTAGCTTTTCACTGCCGAGAGGCTTTATTATGGGATTTGTCGGAGAGAACGGCTCCGGAAAAACAACCACTATCCGTTCTATACTGAACATGGCTAAGATCGACAGCGGCAGTATCAGCGTGTTCGGACTTGACAGCGTGACCGATACCATTACTATTAAAGAGCGTCTGGGCGTGGTATTCGACAGCCTGTACCTTGCCGAGCATTTGAATGTAAGGCAGATTGAGCAGCAGCTGAAGCCGTTTTACAAGGACTGGGACAGCAAGGAATTTTTCCGCCGTATCAAGGAATTTGACCTGCCCGAAAACAGAAAGGTCGGCGATTTTTCAAAGGGAATGAAGATGAAGCTGATGATCGCCATTGCCTTGTCGCACAAGGCGGAACTTATCATTCTGGACGAACCCACAAGCGGTCTTGACCCTGTTGCCCGTGACGAACTGCTTGATATTCTTGCGGAGTATATCGAGGACGAAAACAGAGGCGTGCTGTTCTCCACCCACATCACCGCAGATGTGGAGCGCATTGCCGATTATGTGACTATCCTGCACAGCGGCAAGGTTTGGTATACCGGAACAAAGGACGAGCTGACGGAAAGCTATGCCGTTATCAAGGGTGCGGAGAAGGATATTCCTGCCGCACTTAAAGAAAAACTCATCGGCTTCCATGCTTATCGAAACGGCTTTGACGCACTTATAAAAACGGACGATCTTTTCGGTCTGCCAAATACGCTTGAATACGAGAAAGCAAGCATTGACGAGATACTGGTCTATATCGCAAAGGAGGATAAGCATGAGAGAAATTCTGAAGATCATGCGGTTTGATTTCCTCACGGCAAGACCGCTTGCGATCATTCCTGCTGTGACGGTTGCGTTGATATTCTTTGGATTGAGTCTGTTTTTTGCTCCTCTGATATGCTCCTATATCACATTCGGCGCAATGGTATTTGTGATACCCTTGCAGGCAGTCGCAGATAAAAGCGGCTTTCACAAGCTTTACGGAACGCTTCCCGTTCGGCGCAGTAACATTACAAGAGCGAGATTTTTGTATATATTTCTGGTGCATTTCGCGGTCGAAATACTTGAGCTGCTTCTTGCTGTTACCGCAATGTCATTGAAGCTGTACAGAGTGCTGCCGAATCAGAACAGTGAAATGATGCAAATGGTAAAGGAAAGCTTCGAGGACACAAGGCTCACGCTGCTTATGATAATAGGGGCGTTCACAGTTTTCTGTCTGATATTCTCCTATATGGAAATGATGGGGCAGATTTATGGCAGAGAAAACGAATTTAAGATCATTATGATAACGCTGGGTGTTCTGACAGGATTGCTTATCGTTTTTTTAACCTTGTCAGACCACGAAATAATACCGAAAATACATATGCCGAGCCTGCCGGGTACAGTACAGGGACTGTTGCTTCTCGGTGCGGCGCTCAATATCGTGATGTGCGGAATTTGCCTGATATTCGGCGAGATAACCGCTCATAAGCTCGCAAAGCGTGAACTTTAAGGAGGTACGGCTGTGAAAAAAATATTTGACTTGATGAAGGTCGATCTTATCACCATGAACGGCGGAAAGAACAATCTGAAAATAATTGCTGTGCTGATAGTTGTTTTCTGCGGATTCACGGGATTCTGTATTTCGCCCATAGCAGGTGTGGAATGTCCGTTTCTCATGAGTGCTTTCTTTGTGCCGATGCTGTTTCGCAATGAACAGAAATACCACAGCGGCAAGCTCTGGGGTCTGCTTCCGGTCAGCCGCCGTGACCTTGTGAACGCAAGATTTCTGCTGGTTCTGGGGCTTTACACAATTTCGAGCCTTTTGTTCTATCTGCTCATGCTGATTTCGTTTGTGTTCAAGCCGTATTATCTGCTTTTTGGAGCAGACGCCGAGAATATGGATATTATTTCGCTGTTAGCCAAAAGCTCGGGAGGTTCGCTCACTGCACTTGGAGTATTCAATCTGGTCTACATTTCGGGATTTTCCGTTGGTCTCATTATTGCGGCAGGCAGTTTGCGTAATTACTTCAACGACCCCGATAGCCTTGAACTGTCGTTGTCTCTCGGCAAAAAACACAAGGCACGGAAAAAATATCATGGCATTGAGCTGTCAGTATTTGCGGTAATACTGTTGTTATGGGCGCTGATCGTCAGCGGCATTTTGCCGATCGGCCCGACTGCCGCGGTCATCATTCAGCTTTTTGCGCAGCTTGCTGGTGCGGCAAACGGATTTCTGCTCGGCGCGGTATTTATAACAATGGCTGTGTTCCAGGCGGTCTACAAATACATCTGCACTGTGCTTGAATATGACGAACAGGAACTGTAAGGAGGTCTTGTCCATGAAAAAGAAATTCAAAAGATTTGCGGCAGCTGTCTGTGCAGGGCTTCTGTTTACTGCTATGACAAATTCCTCTGTCGGTGCGAAGCAAGCAGCTCCATTGATGAGGCTGCCCCTGACAACAGATGAATTACAGCGTGAGCTTGAGGATAAAGCAAGTTTTAATGGACATACGTTCGCCTCTGCTGCTGTCGGCGTGTTTCAAGGCGATGAAGTGCTTTATTCGGAATATTTCGGTGAAACAGACATTGAAAATCATATCCCTGCCGATGAAAATTCCGTCTACGAGTGGGGCAGCATTTCCAAAACGCTGATATGGGTCAGCGCAATGCAGCTATGGGAACAGGGACGGCTTGACCTTGACCGTGATGTGCGGGAATATCTTCCAGACGGTTTCTTTCGGCACCTTTCCTATGACGAGCCGATCACGATGATGAACCTCATGAACCACAATGCAGGCTGGCAGGAAACGACGCAGCCAATCTGGAAAACGGACGAAAATGCGATACTGCCGCTTGGTGAAGAATTACAGGCGATAGAACCTGCGCAGATAAACCGCCCCGGCGAGGTTGCCGCCTATTCAAACTACGGTGCGGCGGTGGCAGGATATGTGATCGAATGTGTGACGGGACAGGATTACTGCGAGTACGTTCACGAGAACATTTTTGAGCCGCTTGGCATGGAGCATACTGCGCTGAATCCGACACACAGCGACAATGCGTGGGTGCAGGAGCGGCGTAAAAGCATGAAAAGCTATCGGTTCAGTATGGGGAACTGTATTGACCTCGGAAACTGTCTAGATTATATTCCCGCTTATCCGGCAGGCGCAGCAACAGGGACGCTTGACGATCTGATGACCTATGCACAGGCTTTGGTGAATGATGATGCGCCGCTGTTTCAGGATCCCGAAACGCAGGCGGTAATT
>JAIEDQ010000038.1 GCA_029067895.1 Oscillospiraceae bacterium
AACTCGGTAGATGAGGCGTTGACTGACCGCGGTATCCGCCACGGTACAGCCGATGTAAGCGAACGATATTTGACAGCTATCCGCGCTACTGCTTCCGAATATGCCGACGGTATTTTCCGAAGACTGCGCGAACACGAATACGACCCTGAATTAATGCGGTTATATGTTGTAGGCGGCGGTAGCTGTATTATCAAAAATTTTGCCGACTATGACAAAGAACGTATTATCATTAATGAAGATATTTGCGCCACGGCAAAGGGATACGAACTGCTTGCCGAGCAGAAGCTCCACAGAAAGGGTGGTATCGTATGAAACAAATCTATACAACTACATTACGTCTAAATCTTTCCGACGAGGATGACCGCCTCGCCTTTGAATATTTGCAGCGCATAGACAAAAAGAAATACCGTTCCTACAGCAAAGCCATTGTTACAGCGATAAACGAATATTTTGAAAGGCAGGGTAAACTTGCTGCTGACCCGTATCTTGAAACACGCGAGAAAGAGGACGCTTTTCTGAAACGTGTGACAGAAACCATTGAAAACGCTTTGCGTATTACACCTGTATTTACTCAACCCGTTGCTGCCGCAACATCGGAAACTGCCGATAGTGAAGAACTTTCCGCCGCATTGGACTTTGCGGACAGCTTCTGATATTAATTACGCCCTTGTTTGGTATTACTCAAATACCAAACAAGGGCATTTTTGCTATCACAATTATTCTAAAAAAATATGTAATATCAAAAATTAAGCTTTTGATATTATGCTACTACTAAATTGACCTAATCTTACTACCAAAGGAGGAATTTCAATGACAGAGAACGAGAAAAAATTATTGCAGGCGAAGCACCGATTGGAAGAAGTACAGGCGCGTGACCGCGTAAAGGAGCGTAAAGCTCGGACACGGCGGTTAATTCAAGAGGGTGCTATTCTTGAAAAAGTTTTTCCTTTTGTATCTTCTATGGAGCTTGATGAATTGGAGTATTATTTATACAAAATTGCGACGCAACTCTAAGCAGCGGGACGTTCGGGCAACCGAGCGTCCCGCTGCTTTTTTCCCGAAGGGCGCACTTACTCACCACCGTCCTATGGGGACGGTGGTGGTATCCCTCCCTGCGGTCGGGAACGTGCGCTCTCCGAGGGGGTGTTCGGCTTCTGCAGAAGCCGTGCGGACAATGCCGCAAAATATCAAAAAGGACAGTGATAATTATAGCCATATATCATCTTGAAGCAAAAATCATCAGCAGGGGCGAGGGACGTTCAGCCGTTGCTGCCGCCGCGTATATGAGCTGCGATAAAATATACAACGATTACGACGGCATACAGCACGACTATACGAAAAAGCAGGGACTTGTGTGGGAACACGTATTCCTGCCGCAGTATGCGCCGCCTGAATGGAAAGACCGTGCCAAGCTTTGGAACGCTGTTGAAGAAAGCGAAAAGACAAAGGACAGCAGACTTGCCCGTGAGTTTGTAGTTGCTTTACCTGTTGAACTGAAAAAAGTCGAATGGGTGAGGTTGTTGTCCGAATTTATTGAGGATAATTTTGTTTCCGACGGAATGTGCGCTGATGTTGCTGTTCACGATACGGACGGGCATAATCCGCACGCTCATATTATGCTGACTGTTCGTCCATTGGACAAGAATGGCAAGTGGCAGCACAAGACCGAAAAAGAATATATTTGCATCAGAAACGGCATGGAACAAGGCTTTACCGCTTTCGAATTTAAGGAGGCACAGTCGGACGGTTGGGAGAAACAGTATCAGTACAAGGTAGGCAGAAAGAAAATATATATGTCGCCCTCTGTCGCCGAAGCGCATGGGTATGAGCGTGTTTCCAAGTATCCTAAAAGCACTAAGTACGGCAGGCAAAATCCTGTTGTCGAACGTTGGAACAGCGATGAGCAGCTTGTTTTATGGCGAAAGGCATGGGCGGATATTAATAACAAATATCTGTCTCGTGCAGGCGTGGATGAAACCATAGACCACCGCAGTCATGCGGATAGAGGGATTGATGAACAGCCTACCGTTCACGAGGGCGTGACGGCAAGGGTATTGGAACTCAATGGAATTATTTCAGAACGCTGTGAACTTAACCGTCAGATAAAGGCTGATAATTTGCTTCTGCACAAGCTTAAAGAAACGGTTAAAAAGCTTATGCAGGCAGTCAGGAACACGATTCCTACCATTGCCGAAGCAATGGAAAATATACGTCAAAAGGTTACTATATCCTGCTATCAGCTCAGACTTATTCGTTTGGGGCAGAAAAAGTATACAGATTATATTTTAGAGACAAATTCCGAAATCGAGAAGTACAACGAAATTGAGGATAAAATATATGACGCTGTCAAGGAACGTGAAACGCTTATCGCTGAAAAGAAAAATACTCTATTTTTTAACTTTTCAAAGCACAAGACGCTTGATACCAAAATTGCTGAACTTACCGAGCTTTTGGAGAAGCTGAACTCCGAAAAAACGGCTTTGCTTGAATATTTGGATTGCGCCGATAACGACGGCATTTCCAAGGTTAAGAAATATATTTTTGATACCGAAACGGGGCTGAAAAAATTTAATGAACAGGAGAAAACATACTCCGAGAAAATTGACACTGCTTTAATGAAATATGCCGAACTGCGTGAACAGGGGGCAGAGTTTGATTCGCAGGAACTGTATGAAGTGCGGCAGGCTATCCGTCCCGCCAAGGAGCAACTTGCGGAACAACAGCTGCGGAAAGCTTACGGTGAAAAATACAGCGCTGCTTCTATGCTTAAATGCAGACAGGAGGCTTCACGGCTTCTGAATGATGAAGCCGAAAAACGGTCTGTTATGGAGAAAGTTAGTCCGTATCAGAAAAATGTTATCGAACAGCGTAAAAAGAAAAAGAAATGTGGTCGCAGTCGATAGTTATATTTTATAATTATATAGCTTTTTGT
>JAIEDQ010000039.1 GCA_029067895.1 Oscillospiraceae bacterium
ATTTGATTGCGCTCACTTAAATTTGGGGTATATAGGATTTGAAAAAAATAAAGAAAATTAATTTTGTGTTTTATATGCCAAAATAAAATAAGTCGAATAAATAGCTCGATTTATTAATTCAACCATACGTCAAATCCTTTATGATTTAGACAAAAAATCACCTGCAAGAGAATAGTTAAGCCTCTTGCAGGTTTATATTTTGCAGAAGTATTCATAAGTCTGTCCTTTATTTGTCCTTTAACGTTACGAAAACTTACTATAAATTCTAATTTTCCGCAATATTTTAAATGCTTGCAATCCACGTAAAATAGGCGTTTTTTCAAAATTACAATAAGTTATAAAATTATCGGAATTCAATTCGAATCCCCTTATCTCCACCAATTTCATTTCCCGCAAATCCTTTTGTAGACTGGATTTGCGGGATTTGCATTTTTCCCGTTTTCAGCAAATGCCCATTATTTTTAAATCTGACCCATTGGGAGCCTGTTGCTATATGGTAACAGGCGCCATTAAATGCGGGAGTGTCTGAAAGTCCCATTTTAACATATTCCTTGTACAGCGCTTTTGCCGCGTCAGCAACGGCTTTCTGGACTTCCTTCATACTTTGAAATGCCGTAAATATTGGTCTTGCCGAAGCTGCCCAACTTTGCGGTCAATGCGGGAAAGTCATCGCTCCTTACTATTTCCAAGGCGGCTTCGATAATTTCTTCCTTTGTAAATTCAAATAATTTAATCATTTGTATATATGTTATACATAAAATAAAGCCGCTGCTCGAAATTGACAGCGACTGCCGGATTTGATTTTTTTATTTGTTTGATTTTGCGGGAGTGGGGGAATATCAGTTTATGTGTGTTTGATTTTATTTGCCTGTAGAAAGGCAAAAATTACATTAGCGCGGCATCAATTTTTATGACCCGCTGTATTTGTCTGTTTAACGATATTTTGAAAAACTTCTATATAGCTTGCCTGCCTTAATGGGATTTGATAAACAAACTCACCCTCGCATTTTACTGCGCGGGTGAGTACGGCTTTGATGTTTGATCACTGCGAAAAATATTTTAATTTACTTGCAGGAATTTAGCGTATGCTCATATTAATATTAATATTTTTTCATAGCTTTGCATTTAGGATCGCATACTTTACATACAGCACATGGTTCGATCGCTTCACCTTGTTTAGATATTTTTATATAACTGCACTTGGGAATCCGTCCGTCTTTAATAGCATTGATCCTGAATGTTATTAACCTTTTCGCTAACTCAATTTGCTCTTCGGTCGGATTTACCAGATCAAAACCGGTAAAAGCACATTTACCGTCTATACACCTTCCGCATCCTTCATGTCCTGTACGCCTTTTGACCAGTTCCTGCATTGCAGCAGATTCATTCGATAAAACGGGTTCTAAATATTCATCATATTGAACGCATATACGAATATGCCAGTCACCGTTTTCCGATTTATTGACCGAACCCCACCGTTTTCCTTTATATTTACCGTTAATGCTGATCTTGTTCTCTTTCAGCCATTCAAGAAATTCATTCATTATAATCCACCTTAAATATATGTTCTTACCTGCAATTTGCTTATAAATGGCAAAAGAAGCCGATTGTTGGTAAGCAAACGACTTCTTTCGACATTCTTGTGGCGGAGAAGGAGGGATTCGAACCCTCGATGAGCTATCAACCCATACACGAGTTCCAGTCGTGCGCCATAAACCGGGCTAGGCGACTTCTCCAAACGACTTAATTATTATAACAGATATTCTGAGGCTTGTCAATAGCTTTTTGAAAAATATTTTTTATTTTTGTGCAGAAGCAGGACAGTATGCTCAAAAGCGGCGCAGAAGTCAGTACGGTTAGGCTGCCGTACAAAATGGCATGAGGTTAGCCGGACTGTAACACAGCTTACCTGTCATAAGGCAATAATGGGATATTTAGCAAAAATCCATGCCTTTGGAGCATGAATAGCTATTCAGTATAAGCATTTGCCGTTTTTCAAAAAAAGATGTATAATTATTACAATAATGAAAGGAGATATCTGCCATGAAAATTAATGTGAAGGAAGAATTTACAAAAGCAAACGTTTTCGGTCAGGGTGAGGAAAACACCGCATTCGCAAAATATTTTATCGGAAATTCCTATCTTAATCCTTTGACAGACCCAAAGGCGTGCGCGGTATTTCTCGCAAACGTTACCTTTGAACCCGGCTGCCGCAACAACTGGCATATCCATCACGCAAAAAGCGGCGGAGGTCAGCTGCTTATCTGTACCGCGGGCAGCGGCTGGTATCAGGAGGAAGGCAAGCCTCCCGTAAGTCTGGAGGAGGGCATGGTCATCACTATTCCTCCCGAGGTGAAGCACTGGCACGGCGCAAAGGCGGACAGCTGGTTCTCACACATTGCAGTGGAAGTCCCCGGTGAGGAGACCTCCAACGAATGGCTTGAAGCGGTGGACGACGATACATACAGCAAGCTGAAATAAGTTCGGAAAACAACAAATTAAAATGCAGGGAAATACTGCAAGCGGCTGTGCAGTGCAATAGCGTATGCACAGCCGCTTTTTGTCAGGCGTACAGGTCTCCCGCAGTATCCTTGTAGTATTCCGCCTGCGCTTCCCAAAGCGCCTTGTACACCCCGTCCGCTTCGATGAGGGAATCGTGTGTACCCCGTTCGGCAACGGTGCCGTCCTCCATAACGGTTATCTCGTCGCAGAAGCGGCAGGAGGACAGTCTGTGGGAGATATACACCGCAGTCCGCGTGCCGACTATGCCGTTGAATTTGGTATAGATGTCATGCTCGGAAATAGGGTCGAGGGAAGCTGTGGGTTCATCCAGAACAATGAACGGCGCGCCCTTGTATATCGCTCTTGCAAGGCAAAGCTTCTGGGCTTCGCCGCCCGAAATTTCCACGCCCTGCTCGTCGAAATTCTTATAGAGACAGGTCTCGATACCGTTTTCCATATCTTTGAGACGTTCCCCAAGTCCCGCTCTTGTTACGCAGTCAGTGACCAGTTCGGGGTCGTAGTCGTCGGAAGAAGCCACGTTCTCCGCAATACTGAACGAGAACAGCTCCGAATCCTGAAATACCACCGAAAACAGCGCCATGTAGTCCTCGTATTTGTACTTCTTTATGTCGATACCGTTGAGGGTTATCTCTCCCTCGGTTGGGTCGTAGAGCCTGCACAAAAGCTTTACCAGTGTGGACTTTCCGCAGCCGTTCTTGCCAACGAGAGCCATTTTCTCGCCGATCTTCCATTTAAGATTAACGTCCCGCAGAGCGTACTGCTCCGAGTTGGGGTACTTGAACCAGACGTGCCTAAACTCAAACTCGTACTCGTTGTCGTCCCGCTTTTCGGTGGGGATTGTTCCCTTGTACTTTTCGTCGGGAATGTCAAGGAAATCAAAGGCAGTTTTCATAAATTCAAGATCGACGGAAATTCCGCCGAAGCCGCCCGCAACGCGGTTCATGCTGTTGCGTATCCGTGAAAAATACATCACAAAGCCGATTATCTCGCCGACTGTAAGCGCGCCGTTTATCGCTCTCAAAGCCGCAAAGCCGTACATAATGACATTTGAAGCAAGAGTTATTATGCCTGCGCTGAAATTCATCGGCATATCTCTTCTGATTCCGCGGGTCCAGCCATTGAGCCAGCTTTCGGTATTTTTCCTGAATTCGTTTAATATCAGCTCCTGCTCGCCGTAAATGCGTATATCCTTGCCGTTCTGGTAATTGCTGCTGATATCGTCCGCATAATGGCTGGATGTTCTGGAATATTGGAGAAGCTCCCTGTCGTTCTGTAACTCCGAAAAACACTTATATGATTTTTTTATCGGGATCAGCGCCTTTCCGATCTCAAGCAACGCGGCAAGTGCTATTGCGGAAAGAAGTCCCCAGTTTGAATTTATAAATCCCGCAAATCCCGAAAGCTGTGGCGCAGACCTGAACGCAAGGGGCGCGATCATAATAAGTCCGATAACGATCGATACCGTTCCGCTGAAAATCTCCAGAAGATTGTAAAAGATACGTCCCATTCTGCCCATGCCTTCCATTGCACGCCGTTCCATAACGTAGGTGTCGGGACTTTCAATATGGACGTAATCCATATTGATTATTTTTTCCCATATCATTCTGCGCTGGTTTATTTGATGTGAAAAGTTGTGGCAGTTATCATGCTTTTTTATGATGTTCTGTACAATAAAAAGCATCATCTCGATAGCTCCGACGATTATTAAGAACACTATAATATCCTGCCACGGTCTTTTGGAGATAACCATGTCGATAAGCTTCGATACCTGAAAAACGTGAAGATATACCTGAATGAACACGGGTATCTGTATTGCAAGGCGCACCTGCATAAAGCCCTTGTCAGCCTTTTCCATTACACTCAGACCGCGCTTTACCGCGTCTATAGATTCGCGCAGCGGCGTTCTTTTTTTACTCATTTTTGTCAACCTCCTTATCGTTGTAGTAGCTGCTCTGCATTGCAAAAAGCTCTGCGTATGTTCCTCCCGCTTTCATAAGCTCCGAGTGAGTACCCTCCTCGGCGATCTTTCCGTCCGCGATAAGAATTATCCTGTCGCAGAACCGTGTGGAGGCAAGCCTGTGGGAAATGAACACACTGGATTTGCCTTTGGAAAAGTCCGCATAGTTCAGATACATTTCCTGCTCCGCTATGGGGTCGAGGGCGGCTGTAGGCTCGTCCAGCAAAAGCACGGGAGCGTTTTTGTAGAGTGCTTTCGCAAGAGCAAGCTTCTGCATCTGTCCTCCCGAAAAGTCCGTCGCGTCGTCGTAAACCGTCTTGACAAGGCGGGTGCTTTCCTTTTTGGGCAGGGACATTACTTTCCCGTAAATGCCCGATTTTTTCATGCAGTCGTAAAGCCTTGGGAAATCGGTCTCCTCAGCAGTCCTGCCCGAAATATTTTCCGCAATGGTGACGGGCAGCACGTCAATGTCCTGAAAGACCGTGCTGAAAAGTCTGAAGTATTCGTCCCTGTTGTAGTCGTTGACGGACACGCCGTTCAGCAGTACGTCACCATCGGTAGGACGGTACAGTCCGCACATAAGCTTGATAAGAGTGGTCTTGCCCGCGCCGTTAAGCCCCACCACCGCAAGCTTTTCGCCCTTGTGAAGATTAAAGGAGATATTTTTTATGGTAGGCTCTTCCGCGCCGAAATAAGTGTAGCTAACGTTGCGGAACTCTATCTCACACTGCATATTGTCGCAGTCCTCGGGGACGGGCTTTCCCTCGCCTCTGTTGGTGTTATCCTTAATGTCAAGGTAATCGCGGGCGTAGAAAATATTCTGGGAAAGCCAGTTGTAGGCGCTGAATTTGTCACACCAAGCCCTTACCGCCGACGAAAGCATAAAGATAGAATTAAAGTACAGCACGAAATCTCCCGCGCCGATATTTCCTTTCATTACAAGGTAGACCACGTAAATATTCGCTGCGCAGTTTCCGATCGCGGATACTGCAACACCCGCGATATTATGGAAAAATTCCCACTTGTCCTGCTGCTCGTACCAGTTCAGACGCAGATCAAAAACACGCTTGAAAACGTTTTCCAGCCACCTCTGCATACCGAATATGCGCACGTCCTTAGCCGCGCTGAAATTGGCGTCCGTGCCGATGTAGGTTATATATTCGATCTGACGGTCGTAGTTCTGCCAGTTGTCCGCCATGTTCCATATCCACATCATTTTATGGCGGTTGATGTAGTACCCCGCCACAGCAGGCACGCCGATTATCAAAATAAGCAAGGGATTCAGCATTGAAAGTATACCGCCGTATGTCAGCACCTGAAGCGCGGCTAAAACGGTCTCCCGCATAGTTTCAAGAGCGGAACCGGCAGCGTTGTTGATACCGTCGTCAGCCTTGTGCAGCATATCGTTCAGCTTGGTATTTTCGGTGTTTTCATAGTCGGTATCCATTTTCTTTTTCATCAGCTTGCCGTAAAGATAGGCGCTCAGACGGAATTTCGCCACATAGTGAGTGTACATATTTCCCGAATTGCTGAGGATAACGGCAAACTGCTGTACCGCTATAAGGGCAATGCATATTATTCCCAGCGTGACCCGTGAGGACGTTCCCAGTGCAAATTCAATAACGTACTTGTCCGTGTAGGTTCCCGAAAGGTTTATCACCAAGTCCATGACAAGCCGCATGACCATTATCCAGAAAAGTCCCCGCGCGCCGTACCAGCACTCCTTTAAAATGTACATCATATTGTTTGGCACGCTGTACCTTATTTTGGACATCTCCTCGCGGTACTGCGCCCCTGCCGCGGCGTGTTTTTCCTTTGTGTATTTCGCGATCTTTACTCGCTTTTTAGCCATAAGTATCACCTCTTGAACCAATAGTATCATAAGGGAAGTAGTTTGTGTTTGTTTCGGAACGAACGGTCAAAATACGGAACGAACGGTTATGGCGGCGCGGCTGTACGTTCAAAAAAGCTTGCCCGCACCAATAGCAGACAAGCTTTTGTTATTCAAGCTCTGTGTTTATTTTGTCCAGATCTATTCTGATAACCATTCCGCCGCCCTTGGCATTTTCCGCGGAAATATTGTGTCCCAGCTTGGTGCATATCCGTTTGCACAGGTACAGACCGATACCGCTGGCTTTTTTATCCAGTCTGCCGTTGCAGCCTGTGTAGCCTTTCTCGAACAGCCTTGGCAGATCTTCGGGAGCGGCTCCGATGCCAGTGTCACGGATACAAAGCGTAAGCGGCTCCTCGCAGTAGATCTCCGCGCCGCCTGTTTTGGTGTACTTCACCGCATTGGATATGACCTGTTCGATAACGAACAGCAGCCATTTCTCGTCGGTAAGGACGGTTTTTCTCAACGGCTCGTAGGTCAGGCTCAGCTTCTTGCGGATAAACTGCCGCGAGAATTTCCTTACCGCCTGTCTGACAATTCCGTCCAGATTGTATTCCTTTATCACGAAATCAGTGCTGTCCGAGTCCAGACGCAGATAGCACATCACCATTTCCGCGTACTGCTCTATCCTTTGCAGATTGTCGGAAAGCTCGCGGCGCAGCGCGAGATTTTGCTCGCGGTTTAATTCCCGGTTCAGCTCGTCCGATTGCCCCGCTTCCTGCAAAATAAGTCCCATAGCCGCAATGGGAGTTTTTATCTGGTGCGCCCAGATGGTGTAGTAGTCGGTCATGTCCGAATATTTTTCCGACATTTCGTCCTCGGCACGGCGCATATTTTCGTACAAAATCCTTACAAGAGCGCAGTAATCCTCCTCAACTCCGTTTAGAGGCGAGGGGAGACCGTCTATAGTGTAAATAATTTCGTCCGCAAGCTTTTTCAGCCGCAGACGTTTTCTTCTGTAGTAAATAAAATCAACCGCCGCAGCGGTCAGACCGAAAAAGCCGCTTACCGCCGCGCCGTACAGAACGGCTTTCAGCGGAAGCGAATAAAGCGCAAACACCGCCGCAAACACGGTGCATATGATCGCCCACACCGCTACAGTCACGCGGCGCGACTTGATATAGTCCCACAGCATACGGTAACCTCCTGACTTAACCGACGATATAACCCATTCCCGCCTTTGTGACGATAAAGTCCTCCAGACCGTACCGCTCCAGCTTTTTCCGAAGTCTGGAAACATTTACCGTAAGAGTATTTTCGTCCACATAGCAGTCGGTCTCCCACAGCCTGTTCATAAGCTCTTCTCTGCTTACGACCTTTCCTTTGTTTTCCATAAGGGTAAGCAGTATCCTGTATTCGTTTTTGGTAAGCTCCAGCTTTTCGCCGCCGTAGGTCATTGACGCGTCCGAAATGTTCAGTACCGCGCCCTTGTGCTCTATAGTTTCGGGAGCATTTCCGAAATCGTAAGTCCTGCGAAGTATAGCCTTTATCTTAGCCAGAAGCACAGTAAGGTCAAATGGCTTGGGGATAAAATCGTCCCCGCCCATGTCCATAGCCATAATGATGTTCATATTATCAGAAGCCGAGGATAGAAACACCACGGGAACTTCGGAAATTTTGCGTATCTCCGCGCACCAGTAAAACCCGTTGTAAAATGGCAGACCTATGTCCATTAGCACAAGGTGAGGGGAGAACTCCGAAAATTCTCCGATAATATTTTTGAAATCCTCGGCGGTCAGCACCTCGTAGCCCCAGCCCTCAAGATAATTTTTCACCGCGCTTGCAATAACCGAATCGTCCTCGGCGATAAAAATTCTGTGCATTTCAGTATTGGTCTCCATCTGTTAGTTCTTCCGCGCCCCAAATCATTTCCGAACCCTGCTCGGTGAAGTCGTTCCAGAAATCGTCCTCCGAGGTTTCGGTAATATCGGGCTCGGACGCCTGCGTTTCGGGGACTTGTGTTTCCGCGTTTTCCGAGCGGGTAGTAACGGATACTCCCGAACCGTCGGGAATTATAACGATAGCCTGACGGTGCATCTGGTCGTACCGTGTTTCAAATCGATTTATGTTGTAGTCGATAATGCCTTTCATGGGGTCGTTGAGAGTTACCAAGTCCGCGCTCATGTTGAAGCCCGCCAGCACGAAGCAGTGCTCGTTCAGATACCAGTCAAGCTGCTCGCCCGTAGCGTTGTCGTACCATGTTTCGTAGAATTCGGGTTCAATCATTCCGTCGGTCGCCCAGCACAGGACTGGCACGTCCGCCGCAAGATAGTCGTACAGCACGTCGGGGTGGGAACCCGAAATATTTTTCACGGTAAATCCGCCGCCGTGGTCGGCTATGTATGAATTGGCAGCTTTCTCGATAGCATTGGAGAAACAGCCGTAGCCGCGGCTGAACGGGTCTCCGATAAAGTAATCGAAAAAGCTGTCCTTATAGGTTTTTCCGTCCTCGCTGCGGGCGTTGCCCCAGCTTACGGGGAGATAATTTTTCGCAAGGTCTGTCTTGTCCGCGTCGAAGCCGCAGTGCCTGAGCAGAATTGTCAGCGCGGTTATTTCGCAGCCAACGGGAAGCTCGGGCAGCTGGAGGACGTTCTCCATGTCAATGTACACCGAATTATTGTCGTACTCCTTGCGTACTCGGCTGGTGATGATAGTCCTGCTGACAGATGTAACGTCGGTGTCGGAAGCTTCGGCAGCTTCGCCATCGGGAGATGTTTCCGCACCGGTCGTTTCCGCTGTGGAAACCGTCACAGAGCGGGATTCGGAAAGAGTGACTGAAGCGGTTGCAGGCAGCGCGTCCTCAGTACCCTCCGAAAAAAAGCTTTCGGAGATACTTTCACCGTCTGGGACGGAATTATTCCCGCCCCTGCCCGCAATTATGAAAATAACCGCCGCCGCCAGAACGATCACGCATACCGTGATCACAGCAAGCCTTGTGATAAGCTCGTTCATTCAGTTCACCCGATCAATCGTAAATTGTGATGATGATATCCTCGTCCTCCGGGAAAGGCGTGATAAAGCCCTCGAATGGATCTTCCTCAATAAGCGGAGGAGGCATCGATTCGATCTCCGTCACGGTAGTTTCGGGCTTGGGAGGATTTTTCGCCACATACACTGTAAGCGTTTCGCCCGCCTCCACGTCGATCTTTTCGCCGGGCTCCTTGCTTGTCTTGGCAACGTAGCCCTCCAGTGTATCCTCCGTTTCAAGCTCCTGCTCCTCATATTTTATGCCAAGCTCGTTAAGCTTTGCAAAGTAGTCCTTTTTGGACAAAGCAAGATAATCGGGAATTTCGATATATTTAGGTCCGAGACTTACCTTGACCAGTATCTCCGTGCCGTCCTTATAGGTCTCGGTCTTGGGTATGGACTGGTAGAAAATAAGTCCCTTGCCGAATTCGTCGTTGTATTCATACTCGGGCTTGAACACAAGGCTGCTGTAGGTATCGGACTTGCTCACAAGGTCGTAGTTCCGTCCCGTAATATCGTTCATGACGTAGACAATACCGTTGTCCGCGGCAGTTGTAGCCGCAGTGGTGGTGGTCTGCTCCATAGGCGCGGGAGCGGACATAGTGGTGGTCTCACCCGCAAGTTCTCCCGTATCGGATATCGAAGCCAGACCCGAATCGGGCGTGCCGAAAGAACTGCTGTTGTCGTCCAGGGACAGTATTAATATCATACCAAGGAAAAACAGTCCCACAATAAGGATAACAGCCATTATAAGTACGAACAGGCGGTTTCTGCTGATAGGCTCTGCCGCCTTGCCGCGGCTGCCGCTGTGAGAACGCACCGCCGCGCTCTGTCTGGGAATGGATATGGTCTGAGTGCTTGATGAGGACAGCCTCTTCGAGCCGTATTCGGGCTGCTCGAAAAGCTGGGTCACAAGCTCTGTTATGGTCTGGATACGCATTTCTCCGCTGAGGTTAAGTCCGTTCATGATGACCTTTGAAACGTTGGCGGGAATGTTGCGGTTAAGTCCCGCAGGTTCGATAAGGTTATCGCTGGAAAGTCTGCTTGTGGCTTCGGTGGGGACTACTCCTGTAAGTATTCTGTAAAGCAGGGCGGAGATGCCGTAAACGTCCGTCCATGTGCCCTGCCAGTTGCTGGAATTGTACTGCTCGGGAGCGGCATAGCCGTTGTACAGCTCGGAAGCAAGCTCGGTATTGGCAGTTCTTGCGTCCGCAATGCAGAAGCCAGTCAGCTTCAGCTCGCCCTTGTCGGTAACGATTATGTTTTCGGGAGAAATGCCCCTGTGGACAAGTCCCGCGTTGTGAACGAGAGAAAGCGTGGTAAAGATAGGAGGGAACAGCTTCTTGACTTCCTCCCATGAAAGCTCGCCGGCGTTCATTTTCAGGTATTCGCTCATGGTCATGCCGTCCAGCCAGCTGAATACCGCATAGGCGGTATTGTTGTCGCCAAACATATCTATCGCGGCGTTGATGTGGTTAAGGGTGCGCATTTTTGACAGCACCTTGTTAAGCTCCACAAACTCGGAAAGAAAGGTTTTGTACTGCGGCATACTGTCGGGATTGACCGTTATTACCGACGTACCCTTTTCACGTGTGCAGAGGGTATCGGGCATATATTCCTTTATAAGCACCTTGCTTTCGGTGATCTGGTCGAACGCAATATAGCACGCGCTTTCGCCGTTGTATGATTTGAGCTTTCCGACAAGATACCTGTCGTTAAGCGTAACGCCCGGTGCAAGATAAGACGGGAGGTGAGGCGCTCCGACGCGGTATCCGCAGTCAGGACATATTTCGGCGTCCTCGCCGAGCGGATTCATGCAGCCGTAGCACAGATTAAAACGCTCCATAGTCTCTTGCTCCTTTCCATGCGGCAAAGCCGCGAATTGACTGTCTCCTTATTGTATGCAATGTATTTCATTATCTTCATTAAGTCCGTCTGTCTGTATTATCCTCTGAAAGTATAACAGCAAACAGACAAAAAGTCAATTGCTTTAGACAATTTGTAGATAAATTGTATTCGCTTTGTAATAATTTGATACCCGCAAAACGGGTTGCTTTAGGATAACATTTAACCTTTTAATTATACCAAATAAACCTGTCCACGTCAAGCGGACGCCCCCATAAAACGCGAAAATACGTTAAAATGACCGATTTATAACGTAAAAGCGCAATTTTTCTGAGCAGATTTACAGTAGTATTACAGCAAAGAGGATACCAGAAGCACCAGCGGTATAGTTACAGCCGAGGCAATGGTGGATACCGCAAATATTTCCGCGGCGTAAACCGAGTTCTTTTCATACCTTGACGCGAACATTATCGTCATAGTAGCGGTAGGGCAGGCGGTGGAAATTATAATAGTGTCCGCGATAATCGGTTCTATGCCCATGGGGGACATTATCAGGGCGACTGCAAGGGGTGCAAGTATGAGCTTTATAAGTCCAGTAAGGTAAATTCCGGGCTTTTTCAGCGCGGCAATAACGTCCGAGCGGGCAATGGTCATTCCCGAAATAAGCATTGCAAGGGGAGTGTTCAGCGAGGAAATATAGTTAAGCGGCTGCATAATGATGTTTGGAAGCCTTATTTGCAGGAAGAAAAAAGCCAGTCCCAGAGCGGTTGCGATAACCGCGGGAGCTTTCAGCGCGTTCACCGCCGATTTGAAATTCATCTTCTCCGTCATGGACATGACCCCGTGCGTCCATGTGAGCAGGTTAAACACGGCGATATAGGCGGTCAGGTAGAATATTCCGTCCGTGCCGTACACCGCCTCGATAAGGGGTATCCCCATAAAGGCGCAGTTTGAGTACGCCGCCGCAAACCGTTCCACAGAGCCGTCTGCGCCGCGCCGTTTTCCGCAGAATATCATTCCCAAAGCAATCGAAACAATGTGGGACAGCACCGACAAGCCGAAGGAAATCAGCAGTCCCCGAATAAGCCGCGGTTCAAGCTCCTTCTGGAAAGAAACGAAAATAAGCGCGGGACACACCACCGTCAGCACCAGCTCCGAAAGCTGCTTGCAGCCCTGTTCGGTGAATATCTTCCGTTTCCAAAGGAAGTATCCCAGTAATATCAGAATAAACATTACCGTTATCTGGTAAAGAACGATCTGTGCGGAATCCATTTCAAAGACCTCCGTTGAGTTCAGAAAATACGGGCGGCTCAAAGCCGCCCGCGTGAAAATTTTCATTCTGCCGCACCTGCCGCCGCACCGCTTTTAGGGTTTGCAGCAAGCCGCGTTTTTATGTGCCGTCCGTCAGATGATCTTGCTCAAAAAGCTTTTCAGACGGTCGCTTTTGGGATTGTTGAAAAACTCTTCGGGAGAATTTTCCTCCACGATCTGACCGTCCGCCATGAACAGGATACGGGTCGCTACTTCCTTTGCGAAAGCCATTTCGTGAGTCACCACCACCATTGTCATGTTGTCCTCGGCAAGCTCACGCATAACGTTCAGTACCTCGCCCACCATTTCGGGGTCGAGAGCCGACGTAGGCTCGTCGAACAGCATAACGTCGGGCTTCATGCACAGCGCCCTTACAATGGCTATACGCTGCTTCTGACCGCCCGAAAGCTGGTTGGGGTACGCGTCCGCACGGTTTGCAAGACCCACCCTTTCGAGCAGCTCGGAGGCGTTTTTCTCGGCTTCCTCCTTGGAAATTCCCAGCAGCTTCATGGGTGCGATGGTAAGATTTCTCATTACCGTCATATGGGGAAACAGATTGAACTGCTGGAAAACCATACCGATCTTCCGTCTGTGCAGGTTTATATCGTTCTTTTTGTCGGTGATGTCCACGCCCTCAAAAAGGATAGTTCCGCCGGTAGGCTCTTCAAGCAGGTTGAGACAGCGCAGGAACGTGCTTTTGCCCGAACCCGACGGTCCTACGACGAACACTACCTCGCCCTGATGTATCTCCGTGGAGACCCCGTTCAGCGCGTGATTTTCCATGCCGTCGAACTTCTTTTTAAGACCGTTCACACTTATAAGAACGTTTTCGTCAGCAGCATTAGTGGTCACTGTTCCTCAGCCTCCTCTCCAGTCTGCCTACAAGGAATTCAAGCAGTATTACCACAATAAGGTAAATTGCCGCAACCGCAAGCAGCGGCATCATTGCGTCAAAGGTACGGCTTCGTATGATATCGCCGCCTTTGGTAAGATCCTCCATGGCAATGTAGCCCGATACCGAGGTCTCTTTAAGAAGCACTATAAGCTCGTTTCCCAGCGCGGGCAGGACGTTCTTGAACGCCTGCGGGATAATGATATAGACCATAGTCTGGGCGTAGCTGAAGCCAAGGCTGCGTCCCGCTTCGAGCTGTCCCTTGTCTATGGACATTATTCCGCTTCGTACGATTTCCGCCACGTATGCACCTGAGTTTACTCCGAAAGCGATAACGGCGACAATCATTTTTTCTATCGCCACCGACGCGAAAATACCGTAGTAAATGATAAGGAGCTGTACCACAACGGGAGTTCCGCGGATAACCGTAAGATAAACGCGGCAGATAAAGTTGGCAATTTTAAGCTTGCCCGTCTTGTCGTGGGCGGAGCGTATTATCGCTACAATGAAGCCCAGCGCAACGCCCAGTATCAGCGCAAATACCGTTATCAGCACCGTGGTTCGGAGACCGCGGGTAATATAGAGCCAGCGGTCGTCCTTTATAAAGTTAAGATAGAATCTGTGCGCAAGTTCTTTCAGCCAATCCGACATAATCAAGTCCTTTCAGGCATCAGTCTGCGCTGATGTACTTGTTTATGATCGAACCTATCTTGCCGGACCCCTTGAGCTTAGCTAGCGAAGCGTTTACCTGCTCCAGCAGCTCTGTGTTGTCCTTGGCAATTGCAATAGCGTACTCTTCAACGGTGTACTCTTCGTCCAGAATGATAAGCCCCTCGTTCTGGGAAATGAAAACCTTTGCGGGTTCGCGGTCGATAATAACCGCGTCAACCTTGTCCTGAAGCAGGGACTGAACTGCCTCAAAGCCCTTGTTGAATCGCTCAACGGTAACGTCGTCGATGTCCTCTGCGTACATATCTCCGGTAGTTCCGAGCTGAACGCCTACTTTTTTGCCAACCAGATCCGAAGGAGACACGATCGCCGAGCCGTCCTTAACTATAACGACCTGTGCAGTCAGAGTGTAGGGATCGGAAAAATTAACGTTTTCGAGCCTGTCCTCTCTTACTGTCATGCCTGCGAGGACCATATCCGCCTTGCCCGACTGAACAGCCGCGATAAGAGAATCGAAAGCCATGTCCTCAATAACAAGCTCCAGACCCAGATCGTCCGCGATAGCCTGTGCGATCTCAGCGTCGATGCCGACTATCTGATCGCCATCGCGGTACTCATATGGGGGGAACTCCGCGTTGGTAGCCATAATGAGAGTGGTTTTCTTTTCGCCGCCGCAGCCTGCGAGAGAAAGCGTCATAAGAGCGGCAAGTGCGCCGCAGAGAATTTTGCGTAACTTCATATGTATCTCTCCTTTTAAATTTTAACAATAAATTATATTATACAATATATTTATATTTTTTGCAAGTACCGAAAAGCGGTTTGGAACTGTTTTGATTAGTTTTAAATTTTTGTTAACAATTTGTATATGCCGACGAAACATTCAGTTGGTAAATATTATTTATAGCATATATTGGGATAAACTATATATGGGCGAACATACTTTTATTAACGTGTTATAATTATAATGTAGTTTATATATAGTCGATTTTGGAGCTTCACTGCCCAAAGCTTTTTTACCGCTCAGAACATGAACATTCCGATAATATAATAAAGAATAATTTTCCATGTGGGGAAAAGGGGCGTAAGTATGAAAATACAGCCTGCCGTAGCCGCAAGAATAACCGAGCTGTGTGACGAACGCGGCATTACGGTGAACGCGCTTGCGTATATATCCGGTGTGCCGCCGTCCACTGTAAAGAATATTCTGTACGGCGTGAGCAAAAATCCGGGGATCGCCACTATTAAAATGCTGTGCGACGGTCTTGATATCTCTCTGATCGAATTTTTCACTTCTCATGTTTTTGATGAACTTGAACAGGAAATAGAATAAAGTCCGCTGTACACATTTTTATAGACCGTTGTACGGCGGATTTTTTAAGCTTGGGGATAATACCCTGTATTTTCCGGAATGATTTTTATGTCGTATAGTCTCGTTTTTGGCGGAAAATCAGCATATGTTCACGCATTTTTGTACTTTATAATATTTTTGGCAGAATTTTTTATAGGAAATTTTTGTCAAAAGCTATTGATTTTCAAGGAGTTTTATGGTAAAATATGGGAAGTAAAAAATAACAGGAGGTTCTTAACATGGCAAGCAACATTAAAATTCTGATCTGCGACACAAGCTGCGACTACAGCGAGGCGTTCTACAAAAATATCGAGATGGCGGGCTGCAAATACAGGGTCTGCCGTTCGGACGGAGGCGCGCTGACCGAGGAGATACTTGATTACGAGCCGGATATCGTACTCTGCGACATGATCATGACAGGCACGGACGCGGTCGGAGTTATCAGCAAAATAAATTCCGAGCAGATAAAAAAGCCGTTTTTCATTGTCGCTTCCCTATACAAAAATGCGTTTATGGAAAAGGAGATAATGTCCTTTTACAACGCCTACTTCATGCTGAAGCCCTTTGACGCGGAAAGCTTTCTCAGCGTTGTAAACAGGATATCCGCTACTTCCATCGATTCGCTTTCCGACGCTTACGACAACAGCTCTCAGATCGAGGTGGTCGTTACGGACGTGCTTCATCAGATGGGAATACCCGCACATATAAAGGGTTATCACTATCTCCGCGAGGCGATAATACTTTCCCTCAGAGACGATGAAATGCTGGAAAGCATTACCAAGCTGCTCTATCCCACTATCGCGGAGCATTTCGACACCACCTCCTCGCGTGTGGAGCGCGCTATCCGCCATGCTATCGAGACCGCATGGGACAGAGGCGATATCGACGTACTTAACGGAATGTTCGGCTATACCGTAAGCGTGGGCAAGGGCAAGCCCACAAATTCGGAGTTTATCGCTCTTATTACGGACAATCTCCGCCTGCGCTTCAGGCTTGTGGGAAGAAAGCGGGAAAAAGCTGTGAAATAATGCCATTAAATCCGGGGGCATACAATGTCCTCGGATTTTTGTGCGTTATCGACAAAAAACGTGTGTATATCGCAGTGATTTTGATATAAATTACAATTTATACTAAAATTACTTGACAAAGGAAAAATCAGACTGTATAATAAACTCATACAAAACATATTGGAAAGATATGCAATGAAAGGACGTTATTTTATGTTTATTCTGTCGGCGCGAATGTGCAGGTCTCTGTCTTAACAGTTTATATATTCTGATACTAAATAATAAAGGAGTAATTTATCATGAGCGAACTTAACGAAAGAAGTCTCAGATTTGAGACAAAGCAGCTTCATATAGGTCAGGAGACCGCAGACCCCGTTACCGACGCGAGAGCGGTGCCTATCTACGCAACGTCCTCGTACGTTTTCCATAATTCCGAGCACGCAGCGGCGCGGTTCAATCTTACCGACGCGGGCAATATTTACGGCAGACTTACCAACCCCACCCAGGACGTTTTTGAGCGCAGGATAGCTTCCCTTGAGGGCGGAGTCGCGGCTCTTGCGGTAGCTTCGGGCGCGGCGGCGATAACCTATACTTTCCAGAATCTTGCGGGCGCAGGCGACCACATTGTTGCCGCAAAGACCATTTACGGCGGTACATATAACCTGCTTGCGCACACTCTGCCACAGTACGGCATTACAACCACCTTTGTTGACCCCGAAGAGGAGGGCGCGTTCGACAAGGCGGTGCAGGACAATACCAAGGCTATCTTTATCGAGACCCTTGGCAACCCCAATTCCAATATCATTGACATTGAAAAGCTTGCTGAAATCGCTCACAAGCATAAAATACCGCTTGTTATAGACAATACGTTCGGTACGCCTTATCTTGTACGTCCAATCGAGTACGGCGCGGATATTGTTGTACATTCAGCAACAAAATTTATCGGTGGACACGGTACTGCTATCGGCGGCGTTATCGTGGACAGCGGAAAGTTCGACTGGGAAGCCAGCGGAAAGTTCCCGTCCCTTACCGAACCCAACCCCAGCTACCACGGAATAAGCTTTACAAAGGCTGTGGGAGCAGCTGCGTTCGTCACAAAAATACGCGCAATACTGCTCAGGGACACGGGCGCTACGCTTTCTCCGTTCCATGCGTTTATGTTCTTGCAGGGACTTGAGACCCTTTCCCTGCGCGTTGAACGTCATGTGGAGAACGCTTTGAAGGTCGTTGAGTATCTTTCCAAACACCCGCAGGTGGAAAACGTTAACCACCCGTCCCTTGCTTCGGGAGAGCAGAAGAAGCTGTACGACAAATATTTCCCCAACGGCGGCGGTTCTATCTTTACCTTTGAGGTAAAGGGCAGCGAGAAGGACGCGCAGAAATTCATTGACAATCTGAAAGTGTTCTCGCTTCTTGCAAACGTTGCGGACGTTAAGTCTCTTGCAATCCACCCCGCGTCTACGACACATTCTCAGCTTAACGAGTCGGAGCTTGCGGAGCAGGGGATCAAGCCCAACACTATCAGACTTTCGATCGGTACGGAGCATATCGACGATATAATTTTTGACCTTGACGAAGCGTTTAAGGCTATCAAGTGATTGGTTTATAGTAAAACGGCGGAAGCGCATTTTGAGCGTTTCCGCCGTTTTTAACAGAAGAGGTAAATTTAACAATAATTTCCGCAACCAAATATAACCGAGGCTTTATCCCGCACGCAAACTGCGGCATATGCTTTTTATTTTATTTTGCTGCGTCAACAATAGCCTTTATAAGTTCGGGGAAGTACCACTCGCAGGTGGTTCTGTTTATAAATCCGAATTTTTCATTGCCCTCGCCGGTTGCGCCGTTGTCCCAGATAACGCAGGGCATACCGTACTTTTTCGCTGTAGTGATCATATACTTATAAGCCTTGATACGTTCGTCCGTGTTGCCCTTATTGGTGTAGCCGCATTCGTCGATAATAACCGGTATTCCTTTGCTGATATACGCCTTGTTGATATTATCAAATACCCAGTCCAGTTCTTTTTGACCGTCTGCGTCGAAAGTATTGTAGGACAAATTGCCGTTAAGAGCAAGATTGTTCGGGTTATAGACGTGTACCTCAACGATCGTTCTGTCGTCGGGAATTTCCAGCGCAGTCATTGCCTGATATGACGTGGAGGTTGCCGCATACGGGGCTACCATAAGGAAACGGGTCTTGTTGTTTCCGCCGCTTTCTCTTACCGTATCTACAAAGACCTTATACATACGGTTCATGACTTCCCATTCCGCCTTTGTTCCGCCTGTCCATTCCTTTGCCGAACCCTCGGTACGGGGTTCGTTTCTGCCCTCGAAAATAAGCTTCTCGTCATAATCCTTAAATCTTGCGGCGATCTGCTTCCAAAGATTCTTGTATTTTTTGGTAACTGCGGCTTCGTTTTTATCGTCAAGCGGGAAAGCATTGTTGTCATGGTGTACATTGAGAATTACATACATATTATTGTCATAAGCATAGTCCACCACTTCCTGAACACGGTCGAGCCAAGCCTCGTCGATCTTGCCGTTGCTGTCTATATGCTTTCCCCATGAAACGGGAATACGAACCGTGTTGAAGCCTGCTTTCTTGACCGCGTTTATAAGCTCTTTGGTGGTTTTTACGTTGCCCCACGAGGTTTCGCTTGAAACGCCGGAACCGCCCGTAGCGTCGAGGGCGTTGCCCAGATTCCAGCCGACCTTGAGCTTGCTGACAAATTCGTTTGCGTTCTTATAGTTATTGCTTCCCGCATTTCCGGAGGATTTTTTCGTCACGGTAACGGTGCAGGTTGCTTTATAATTAGTGTCCTTGATCTTCACGGTAATTTTTGCCGTACCCTCCTTTTTAGCGGTAACAACACCCTTTTTCACCGTGGCGACGGATTTATCCGACGAGCTCCACTGAACGGTGGCTTTTTTATATCCCACAAGGGACGGCTTAAGCGTGCAGGTCTCACCTACGGCAACAGTGACCTTGGTTTTGTCAAGCTTAATGCCTTTCTTTTCGGCTGCGGAAACACCTGCGGTCAGCGTGAAAATGCAGGTCAGTACCGCAAGAAACAGCGCGGTGATTCTTTTCAGTCTCATAGAAAACCTCCTGATAATTATTTGTGAAATTTGCGTACTCAAAGTATCGTTTGTACCCGCGATACTGCCGTATATGCGGAAACGATCCGTCTCAATAATTTTAACAGATTTTTTCCCAAAATGCAATAGATTTTGTGGAATATTTGCTCCAAAATGAAAAAAAGATGAAAAATCAATCTGTCCTGTTGAAAATTTTTTGGGAATTTGCTATAATGTTTTCAGAGAATTTTATCCGAAAGGAGAGCTGCTCCGCAGGGGAGCAAAGTATTTATGAAAAAGCTTCTGTTTGTATTTAACCCTCATTCGGGAAAGGGTCTGATCCGTCAGCACCTTATGACGATAGTCGATACATTTGTGAAAGGGGGATACGAGGTAACAGTTCACCCTACTCAGGCTCAGCTTGACGCCTACGAAAAGATAGCCTCCAGATGCGAGGACTTCGACGCTGTGGTTTGCAGCGGAGGAGACGGCACGCTCAACGAGGCGATAAAGGCTTTGATGACCTCCGGTAAACGAGTTCCGTTGGGATATATCCCGTCGGGAACTATGAACGACTTCGCTTCCAGTCTGGGTATCCCCAAGGATATGCCCGAAGCCGCCGCAAGAGTTGTAGAGGGTCAGACCGTTACCGTTGACGCGGGCTCGTTCAACGAGGAGTACTTCACCTATATTGCCGCTTTCGGAGCGTTCACCGACGTAAGCTACGAGACTCCTCAGCAGATGAAGAATATGTTCGGAAGCCTTGCCTATATCATGGAGGGCATGAAGCGGCTGAATACCGCAAAATCCTACCATGTCGCCGTTACCCACGACGGCGAGACAATTGAGGACGATTTCATTTTCGGCATGGTATCGAACTCAACCTCGGTGGGCGGATTCAAGGGACTGTGCGGCACCGAAGTCCTGCTGGACGACGGCGTGTTCGAGGTTCTGCTTATAAAAACACCTAAGAACCTTGCTGAATTTCAGCTTACCATAAACTCGTTCCTGAAGCGGGAGCTTGACTCGAAATACTTTGTTTCTTTCAAAGCAAAGCAGGTGGAGTTCCACTCCGACGGCGACCTGCCATGGACTCTGGACGGCGAGTTCGGCGGAAACTGCCGCAATGTTACCGTTAAGAACAACTGCCGCGCCGTGGATATTTTCGCGCCTAAGCTGGGTACCGTTATTGCAGCCGCAGGCGTCCCCGAAACAGAGGATACAGAATAAAAAAACAGGACAGACCGCAAAAGGACTGTCCTGTTTACTTATCATTTACGCAGTTTTATCGAGCATACCGCCTCTGCCCTCTGTGGGGTCGAACAAGCCTACGCCGTATTTATTGCTGTCGTCTCCGCTTCTGGTGAGCGTTCTTGTGGTACCTCCCGAAACGTAAACCTTTCCGCACTCGGGACAAATACCCGTGTGAATGGTAACGCTCTGAGCAACTATTTCGTTTCCCTCACGTTTGGCTTTAGCCTGATTTCTGCTTACGTGCTCCTGCTCATGGCTTCTCACGGCAGCGCCTGCGGCTTTGGGATCGACCCTTGTGGGGGTCTGGAAAGACACGCCCGAATCGTCCGAGCCGTCCTGATATTTTCTGTTCTTGCAGGTCTGACACTCAAAGGAGTCGAAGCGGCGTTTCCTGTCGGCTTCGTCGGATATCCTGCTGTTGGGGTACATACCGCCGTTTTTTCCGCTGTCGGGAGATATCTTGCCGCTGAAATTATTTTGCGGTACTTCCGTTCCCGCCGTGTTTTTTCTGTAAGCGGATATCCCGCCGAAGCCGCGGTATCCTCCGGAATAGCCGTAAGTCATGCCTGTTATTCCTGTACCGATAGGTTCGATCAACATAAAAATACCTCCTTTTCGTCATATCTTACTTTACAGACATTATAACACGTCTTTCCAAAAAAATCAAGAGGGCAGCGCTATTTTTCTCCGGGTATCCGATAATGCGCTGTAAAATTCACGGCAATTCCTTTACAACATCAGTAAAATATGGTATAATACTTTTGATTATCATAGTTTTTAAGGAAGTGTTATTTTGTCTTACAATAAAGAAAATATCCGCAACTTCTGCATTATCGCCCATATAGACCACGGAAAATCCACACTCGCCGACCGCATTCTGGAGCTTACCTCCACCGTTGCAAAGCGCGACATGGAGGAGCAGCTTCTTGACAATATGGATATCGAACGCGAGCGCGGCATTACCATAAAAGCCCGCGCGGTGCGTCTCAACTATACCGCCCAGAACGGTCAGACCTACGTTTTCAACCTTATTGACACGCCGGGTCATGTGGACTTCAACTATGAGGTGTCCCGCTCGCTGGTCGCCTGCGAGGGAGCGGTGCTTATCGTGGACGCTTCTCAGGGCATCGAGGCGCAGACCCTTGCCAACACCTATCTTGCAATAGAAAACGATCTGGAGGTCATGCCCGTCGTAAACAAGATAGACCTGCCCTCTGCCGACCCCGAACGGGTCTGCAACGAGGTGGAGAACATTATCGGCATTCCCGCAATGGACGCGCCGCGTATCTCCGCAAAGCTGGGCACTAATGTTGAGGAAGTCCTTGAAAGAATTGTCACCGATATTCCCTGTCCCAAGGGGGACAACGACAGCCCCCTGAAAGCTTTGATATTCGACTGCTTTTACGACAGCTACAAGGGCGTAATCATTTACGTCCGCGTTATCGACGGCGCAGTCAAGACGGGTCAGACTATCCGTCTTATGGCGACGGGAGCGGAGTTCACCGTGGTCGAGGCGGGCTACATGGGCGCGACCGAGCTTGTTAACGCGGGAGGTCTTAACGCGGGCGAGGTTGGCTACATCACAGCTTCAATAAAGTCAATCAGCGACACAAAGGTGGGCGATACCGTTACCGACGCGGAAAACCCTTGCGCCGAGGCTCTCCCCGGATACCGTGAGGTAAACCCCATGGTGTTCAGCGGCGTTTATCCTGCCGACGGAGCGCGCTACGGCGACCTGCGGGACGCTCTGGAAAAGCTCCGTCTGAACGATGCGTCACTGTCCTTTGAGCCCGAGACCTCGGTTGCCCTTGGCTTCGGCTTCCGCTGCGGCTTTCTGGGACTTCTCCACATGGAGATAATTCAGGAACGTCTTGAGCGGGAGTACAATCTCGACCTTATCACCACCGCCCCCTCGGTAATTTACAAGGTAAATCTTACCAACGGCGAGACGGTCTATATCGACAACCCTACCAACTATCCCGAACCGTCTGTTATCGCGTCCGCGGAAGAGCCTATGGTAAAGGCGTCCGTGTTTTCTCCCAGCGAATATGTGGGCAACATCATGGAGCTTTGTCAGGGCAGGCGCGGCGTTTTCAAGGATATGAAGTACCTTGACGAGACCCGCGTGGAGCTTCACTACGAGCTGCCGCTGAACGAAATTGTCTACGACTTTTTCGACGCGCTTAAATCCCGCACAAAGGGTTACGCTTCTTTCGACTACGAAATGCTCGGATACGCTCCCTCAAAGCTTGTTAAGCTTGACATCATGCTCAACGGCGAGGTGGTGGACGCGCTGTCCTTTATCGTACACGCCGACAACGCCTACGGCAGAGCGCGGAAAATTGCCGAAAAGCTTAAAGACAACATTCCCCGCCAGCTTTTTGAAGTACCCATTCAGGCTGCAATCGGCGGAAAAATAATCGCCCGCGAGACCGTCAAGGCAATGCGCAAGGACGTGCTTGCAAAGTGCTACGGCGGCGACATCACCCGAAAGAAAAAGCTGCTCGAAAAGCAGAAGGAGGGTAAAAAGCGTATGCGTCAGCTTGGTACCGTAGAGGTTCCGCAGGAGGCGTTTATGGCTGTCCTGAAGCTTGACGACTGACCCTGCAAGGAGGTAAACCATGAAAGTAAAAGCGTTTTTAACGGCGGCAGTTTTATCTGCGGCGTGTATGTTTTCGTCCTGCGGAAATACTGCTAAAGGAGAACCTGTGGAAAATAAATTTTCTGAAATTCTCTCCGTCAGCGAGGCTCCTTTTGTCAGCGTGATACTTGATGACGTCACGACGACTGCAATGCTTGGCGGCAGCTCTTCGGAAAGCCTTAGCGAGCTTGCTTTAGCGGTAAACTCGGCAGCTCTCACGAAAAATCCCGACACGTACGATCTGCCCGACCCCGACACTATAGTGCTGGAAATAGAAATACTGAGGAACGGTTCGGCAGAGCAGCAGGGTATGGATTTCTGTATTATGAATCTTTACAAGGACGGAACGCTTAGCGTTTTCGGCACGGAGCAGTTCAGCGGCGAGACGGCAAGCTACAGTCTGTCTCAGCAGGATTTGAAAAAAATCAAGACTGCCGCGGAAAAGGTTGCTGCCGAGCGAATAAATTATCCCCAGCCTATGAGGATAACCGACCCGTTTTCGTCCTACTCTCATTCAGGCGCGATGATACTTACCGCGGGTGTGTCTTGGGACTATGCTGTTCCCGACAACCCGGATCTGCACAGTGCGATTAATGCCGATGCGGTTCACGCGCTTGACGAGCTTGCTTCAAACGTTAAAATAGACCGCTTGTGCTCAACGTCGGTTTTACTGGAATTTCCCGCAGGCTTTGAGCCCGACAAGATCACTGTAAAGGGCTGGGATATTTCCAAAAAGGGAGATACTTCCTCGGAAACGATATATCACCCGAAAACAGAGTACGAAAACAATTTCCCGGGAGCGGGTGACTACACGGGATTTTTCCAGCTTGAAAGCAATACCGTTTATATGGTCACTGTGGCTTATGACAACACAAAGAGCGAAGAGCGGGGCTTTTCGGGAAGCGCAGACTACTATTTTGAAACGGGAGAACTGAACGAATAAAAAACACCCATGCCAAGCGGACAAACCGCAAAGCATGGGTATTTTTTATTTGTTCTCCATTTTTTCGATAAAGCTTTTAAGCTTTGTGTAGGTCTCCTCGCTGAGGATATGCTCAATGCGGCAGGCGTCCTCCTCGGCGTTTTCCTCCGAGACGCCCAGCGTTTCCGTCAGGAATTTCCGCAGCAGCAAATGTCTCGCATAGACTGATTCTGCCTTATCCCTGCCCGATTCCGTAAGGATTATCTGTCCCCCCGGCTCGACCTCAATATAGCCGTATGATCTCAGTATCCCCATGGCTCGGCTTATGCTTGGCTTTGAATAGCCAAGCTCGTTGGCAACGTCGATTGAGCGCACAAAGCCCGTCCTTTTTTGCAGTATCAGTATGGTCTCCAGATAGTCCTCGCCGGATTCGCGTATTGCCACAAGATCTCCTCCGTCCTGTTCTGACACGGGAAAAACGTCAATCCGTATTTCCCTGCATTATTTTCAATAAATATCCTCCCACCTGTCTTCGTCCGCGGGACAGTACATTCGCTTGTAGACCGCTCTCAGCTCCACATAGCAGCCGCATTTCGCGCAAACTCCGCTGCTCAGTTCACTGCACCCTGTACAGGCGGAAAGCCTCGCCGAATAGACCTCCTCCGAGACCCGCCGTTCCTTTGGGACGGCTTCTATCAGCCCGCGCACTTCCTCGTATGCCGCGGTCATGTCCGTTTGGGAGAGCAGACATTTTTTGCATATCTTGGTCTGCATCATGAAAGAACGACCGATACCACCGAGCAAGGAGGAAGCTTGATGACCGCCGAATTTCCGTCAAGCTTTACGCTGTACGGCTTCGGAGCGACCTTTTCCTCGTCCCCGCCGAAATCGTTGTACGCTCTCACGTCCGCGGAAAGTATCTGCGCTTCTGCGGATTTTGGCTCAAAGCCGACGATTCCGCAGTCAAGCTCGTACTCTTGGTCAAGAGAACAGTTCGCGGCGGTGATTGTTATTTTTCCGTCCTTGACGGATACGCTCTGGGATATTGCTGGAACTGCTTCTCCCACAGTTTCGTTCTCGCAGAAGCTGTACAGAAGCTCGCCGTCCTGATGGGTCTTGAACATATTGAAAATGTGGTAGGTAGGCGTTTTCAGCATATTCTTGCCGTCGGTGAGGATAAGCGCCTGAAGCACGTTTACCGCCTGAGCGATATTCGCCATGACCACTCTGTCGGAATGGCTGTTGAAAATGTTCAGATTGCAGGCGGCGACGATAGCGTCCCGCATGGTGTTCTGCTGATAAAGGAAGCCCGGATTTGTGCCCGGTTCAACGTCGTACCAGCAGCCCCACTCGTCCACGATCAGACCGATGGTTTTCTGCGGGTTGTGCTTGGACATTACCTCACAGTGACGTGTAATAAGCTCGTCCATAAAAAGCGTTTTTGAGATTGTGGAGTAGTACTCCTCGTCGCTGAAATCCGTGGAGCTGCCCTTTTTGCTCCAGTCGCCCGTGGGTATCGTGTAGTAGTGCAGGGAGATAGCCTTTGTGTGGCAGTCCCATACCATGCTCATAAGCTTGTCAGTCCAGTTGTAGTCGTCGCCGCTGGGACCGCAGGCGACCTTGTACAGCTCGTTCCCGCTGTAGTTCTTGCAGAAGGTCTGGTACTGACGGTACAGGTCGGCGTAAAATTCGGGACGCATACTTCCTCCGCAGCCCCAGCTTTCGTTGCCGATGCCCAGATATTTCAGCTTCCAGGGCTTTTCCCGACCGTTTTTGCGGCGCAGGTCAGCCATTGGGGACTGTCCGTCAAAGGTGATGTACTCTATCCATTCGGAAAGCTCCTGAACCGTGCCGCTGCCGAGATTTCCCGCAAGATAAGGCTCGCAGCCTATCGCCTCGCACATATCGAAAAACTCGTGAGTGCCGAAGGAATTGTCCTCGGTAACGCCGCCCCAGTTGGTGTTTACCATTTTTTTGCGTGAGGATTTTTCGCCGATACCGTCTTTCCAGTGGTACTCGTCGGCAAAGCAGCCGCCGGGCCAGCGCAGGACGGGCATCCGGATTTCCTTAAAGGCTTCGATAACGTCGTTCCTTACGCCGTTTGTGTTGGGTATGGACGAGTCCTCGCCCACATAAATGCCGTTGTAGATACATCTTCCCAGATGCTCGGAGAAGTGTCCGTACAGCTCGCGGTTTATGTGGGATCTCCTGTCAAGTGCATTGACGGTCATTTTCAGTTTTTTCATAATTTTTCTCCTTTATTCGTATTCTTCAAGAAGCTTGACCAGATCGGGTCTGCGCCGTGAGCTGTAGTGATGAATTATCAATAGTCGCTTGTAAACACCTGTACCCAATAGGTGTAGCCGTCGCTTGAGGTATATGAGCCAACGCCTATTCTTGTGTAATTTTCGTTCATAATATTTTTTCGATGACCGTCAGAGCTCATCCATTTATCCATAACGGCTTTGGCAGAGTTTAGTCCCGCCGCAATGTTTTCACCCGCGTATACGTTTACAATGCCGTTTTCCTGAAGCAGGGAAGAGCACTGCGAACCGTTAGGTCTGGTGTGGGAGAACTTGACGGCGATCTCCTTTGCCCTTTGTTCGGCTATGGCATTGAGGGTGTCGTCGCTTTTGAGCGAGGATATCCTTTGAGCGGAACGTTCTGCGTTCACCAGCTCGATAACCTCCTCAGAGGCGCTTGTACTCTTTTTATCTGAGGAATCGCCAACGTTTACGGTTATGGTCTTGGAAGCAAGATTTGCAAATTTCTTTGCGTATATCTTAACAT
>JAIEDQ010000004.1 GCA_029067895.1 Oscillospiraceae bacterium
CGTCATAATCAAGGAGGTAAGCGGCGGCAGAGTATGGCTCTCCCACAAGGAGCTTCTCGGCACATGGGAGGAGAACGCCGCCCGCTTCAACTACGGCGAAACGGTATCGGGAATAATCCGAAGCGTGGAGGATTACGGTATTTTCGTTGAGCTTGCGCCCAATCTGGCGGGACTTGCCGAGCCGAAGGAGGGCGTATCCGTGGGTCAGAACGCAAGCGTTTACATAAAAGCGCTTATACCGGAGAAAATGAAGGTCAAGCTTATTATTGTGGACGTTTTCAGCGGCGCGCACATTCACCGTCCCCCCGAATATTTTATTACCGAGGGACGGCTGTCATACTGGAAATATTCTCCCGACCAGTCCGCCAAAATTATCGAAAGCCGCTTTTAAGCGGGGAGCCCCCGCGGGCTTAGTCACCCCCACAGTAAAATACGGAGACCTGTAACTTTATTTAGCCCCCTCAAGGGGGCGGGTTAGTGTTTCACTATTTTTCACAAAATTTTATTGCGAAATTTTAAGGCTTTACACCTTTCTTTATCTTATCCCAGTACTGCTTTGCCGCCTGTTCGGTCTTGTTGTCGCCGTACTCGTAGTACACCCTGTCCTTGATAGGGTCGGGGAGATACTGCTGCTCAACGTAATGATTCGGGAAGTTATGGGGGTACAGATAATGCTGTCCCTTTACCGCTGCACCCTCGCCGTCAAAATGCTTGTTTTGCAGATGGCGGGGGAAATCTCCGCACTCCCGTGTGCGGACGTCCTCCAAAGCGGCATCTATCGCGTTTATTCCCGAATTGGATTTTGGCGCGGTGGCAAGCAGGATAACCGCGTCTCCAAGCGGAAGCCGCGCTTCGGGCAGACCCAGCTGCATCGCGCTGTCCACGCACGCTTTAACAATCGGTATAGCCTGCGGATAGGCGAGACCGATATCCTCGGCGGCAATTACCAGAAGCCGCCTTGACAGGGAAATAATGTCTCCCGCCTCAATAAGCCTTGCCGCATAGTGGAGAGCGGCATTCTCGTCCGAGCCGCGTATGGACTTCTGCAAAGCCGATAAAATATCATAGTGGGAATCGCCGTCGCGGTCGTAGCGCATATTGCTGCGTTGCGTCAGAGCCTCGGCGGTCTCCTTTTTTATGACGATCTCACCCGCGCCGCTTGCTGCCGACAGAACGCACAGCTCCGCGGTGTTTATGGATTTCCGCACGTCTCCGCCGCAGCCGCGGGCAATATGTTCCACAGCGCCTTTTTCCACCTTGACCTTTATTCCAAGCTCGTCCGCAGCGATACGGAACGCTCTGCTGATCGCGGGGACAAGCTCCTCGGCGGTTATGGGCTTGAACTCGAACACCGTGGAACGGCTGATTATTGCGTTATAAACATAAAAATACGGATTTTCCGTTGTGGAAGCGATAAGGGTTATCTGTCCGTTTTCGATGTATTCAAGCAGGGACTGCTGCTGTTTTTTGTTCAGGTACTGTATCTCGTCCAGATAGAGCAGCACGCCGTTCACGCCGTCAAGCGTGTTTGTGTCGGCGATAACGTCCTTTATGTCGGAAATGGACGCAGACGTGCCGTTCAGCTTGTGGAGCTTCATGTGGGTATTTTCGGCAATAATACGCGCGACAGTGGTTTTTCCCACACCTGAGCTTCCGTAGAAGATCATGTTGGGTATCTGTCCGTTTTCGATGATCCTGCGCAAAGGCTTTCCCTCGCCCAGAATGTGAGACTGTCCCACAATGTCGTCAAGAGTTTTCGGACGTATCCTGTCCGCAAGAGGCGCGTTCATAAAAATCATCTCCGTGATCTATACGCCGAAAACGGCGCGGAACAGCCATCTCGCCGTTACGCACCGCTTTGCATCATTCGTCAGCGCTTAAAATTATTCATAAAGAGGGTACTTAGCGCATATCTCGTTTACTCCCGCTCTGATCTCGTCAGCCTTGCCCTCGAAATCCTTAGCGGTCAGGTAGATATACTCTGCGATCTTGTCCATTTCCGCAACGCCCAGACCGCGGCTCGTCACCGCAGGAGTGCCTATTCTTACGCCGCTTGTGATGAACGGGCTCTGGGGATCGTTGGGGATAGCGTTTTTGTTTACGGTGATGTAAACCTCGTCCAGACGGTGTTCAAGCTCCTTGCCCGTGATGTCAAAGGGACGAAGGTCAACCAGCATAAGGTGATTGTCAGTACCTCCCGAAACAAGGTTGAAGCCTCTGTTTACCAGACCCTTGGCAAGCGCCTGTGCGTTCTCGACTACCTTTTTGCCGTACTCCTTGAATTCGGGCTTGAGAGCCTCGCCGAAGCACACTGCCTTGGAAGCGATAACGTGCATAAGAGGTCCGCCCTGAATACCGGGGAAAACAGCCTTGTTGATCTTCTTTGCAAGCTCCTCGTCGTTTGTGAGGATAAGTCCTCCTCTCGGACCTCTCAGGGTCTTGTGAGTAGTGGTTGTTGTGATATGAGCGTAGGGCACGGGCGTGGGGTGAACTCCCGCAGCGACCAGTCCCGCAATGTGCGCCATGTCAACCATAAGATAAGCCCCTACCGAGTCCGCGATCTCACGAAGCTTGGGGAAATCAATTATCCTCGGATAAGCGGAAGCTCCCGCAACGATAAGCTTGGGCTTGTTCTCCTTTGCAAGAGCCTCAACCTTGTTGTAGTCAATGGTCTCGTCATCACCAAGACCGTAGGAAACGAAGTTGAAGTACTTGCCCGAAAGATTAACGGGAGAGCCGTGGGTAAGGTGTCCGCCGTGAGCAAGGCTCATGCCGAGGACTGTATCGCCCGGTTCAAGAAGCGCAAAATACACCGCAGTATTAGCCTGCGCGCCCGAATGAGCCTGAACGTTTGCAAATCCTGCACCGAACAGCTTTTTGGCGCGTTCTATCGCAATATTCTCCACAATGTCCACGCACTCGCAGCCGCCGTAGTAACGCTTTGCGGGATAACCCTCGGCGTATTTATTTGTAAGAACAGACCCCATAGCTGCCATTACCGCAGGGGAAACAAGATTCTCGCTTGCGATAAGCTCCAGATTTCTGCGCTGTCTTGCAAGCTCCTTTTTCATGCCCTCGCCGACTTCGGGGTCGGCTGCGGCAACAAAGCCTATGGTGTCCATGATATCGTTGTACATAATATTTGCTCCTTTACCAAAATATATGTTTTTATTATACACTATTCTCAAACGGATTTCAACAGTATTTCAAGATTTTGCTGCATCGGCTTCGTTATTCCTCAGCCTCACCGTCCGCGTCGCCGTCGGAGCCGCTGCCCTGACGCTTAAAGCTCAGGGGACTGATCCCCACGTACTTTTTGAATTTGTTGTGAAAATAGTTGATATTGGAATATCCCACCATTTCGGCGACCTCATATACCTTGTATTCGTCAAGCAGAAGCAGACGCTTTGCTTCGGTGATACGGATACGGTCAAGATAGTTATTGAAGTTTTCGCCCGTGTACTGGTGAAATACCTTTCCCAGATACGCGCTGTTGTAGCCGAAAATATTTGCAAGCTGTTCAAGTCTCAGCTCGCGGCTGTAGTTGGACTGAATGTACTGAACAACGCGTTCCATGGTGCTTTTGGTAGTCCTGCCGAAATGAGTGCAGGACAGCTCGCAGAGGGTGGATTTCAAAGTCTCGATAATATCAAAAAGGCTGGAGGTCTCGCCGATACTTGCGATAAATTCATTGTTGATGAACTGCTCCGTTTTCTTGTCTCCGATATTTTTTACAAGACGGCTCTTGATATCCATGACCGCCGTAATGCACAGTACCTTTATCCTTTCGGGAGTGTAGCTGCTTCCGCAGAGAGCCTGACGGAACCGTTCCAGAGTTTCGTTCAGCTTTTCGGTATCGTTGATCTCCACATACGCGTAGATCTGGCTTACCACGTCTCCGATCTGACCTTCGCCTCCCGCTTCGTCGCCGAGCGTTTCCGTGGTAACGACGCCGCAGTGCAGATACATAAATCTGTTTTTGAGAAGCCCGTCCGCGTCAAGGTAAGAAAGCCTGATATCTTCGGGACAATTCACAGTGTTTCCGATAGTAACGAAAATTTTTCCGAACAGGTCTCTGTTCAGCTCCGCGAAAAAGTCGAGTATCTTTTTTCTTTTCCAGCCCTTGAAAAGCACAGCTGTAATGCCGCTTCTGAATTCGGGAGAAATAACGTCCACGTCGCTGCACTCTTCGAGACGGCTTTTTACCGATTCAAGCAGAATTGATTTTTCGTCCTGCTCCATGTCCTCTGGGGGACTGATTATCGCCGCGTCGTAGCAGTCGTAGCAGTAAGCCGAAAGAGAGCTTTTGCTTATTGTGTTGTCGTCTCCGAGAAGCAGCGCACGGACAAGCTGTTCGTTCATGTACTTGCTTCCCTTGCTCATAGCGGCTTTGTTTTTCTTTTCCGTTTGTATCTCTTCGCAGAGGGATTTCAGAGCCTCGATCATCTCGTCCTCGTCAACAGGCTTCAGTATAAAGCCCTTTACCCCCAAAGACATTGCCTCCTTGGCGTATGTGAAATCGGAATATCCCGACAGTATGAGGCATTTTCCGTTATAGCCGTTTTTAGTGGCGGCTTCGATCATTTTTATACCCGACATTCCGGGCATTTTCACGTCCGCGATAACAATATCCGGATTCAGGGACATTATCTTGGAAAGTCCGTCGTCACCGTCCTCAGCCTCCCCTATAACTTCGAGACCGAGATCGTCCCACGGTATCATTATTTTAACGCCGTGACGAACGTTGGGTTCGTCGTCCACAAGCAGAACCTTGAGCATAAGCAGCAACCAATCCTTTTTTATGAATGTAAGAAGATACCGATATTATCGGTTTTCGGCTTTTCGATCTCCATGTATTCGCAGCCGTCTATTTTAAAGATGTGTACCTTATAGTCATGTCCGCGCTTAGCCGACGGTGTAAATGACGTTGCCTTTACAACCGTGCTGTCCGATGAGGGGTACTTGATCTTCTTTTTAAGCACGCGCGGTATTTTTTCCTTTATGATAGGAATAGTAAACATACCGACGATATCCTCCGCGCAAAGCTTTCCCGGAGCAAGCCGCACGCCGAATCTTCCTCCGCGGCGACGGTAAACGTACTGCATCATGGCGTTGTCGGGTTTAAGACAAAACTCGCCGCATATTCTGTTGTACTCGTCGGGAGTTAGATTGCAGTTTATATTTATAGTGCGGCGCGCGCGAAAAACGGCGGTCAAAAAAGCCGAAACGGCGGCAGTACACGAAGCTGCAATAAGAAATTTGTTTACCGTTTTCATCTTGAGTCCTCCTGCGCTGGTTTTAGAAATTTTACACATATTTCTGTTTTTTAATATGGGGACATTATTCCGTCATTATATCAAAGTCTTTTTGACGAAATATTTTCGCTTATCTCGCTGTATTTTTCGGGAAGTCTTTTCATAACGTTTTCGTCCACGACCTTGGGCAGCGTGATTCTTATGGTAGTACCGCGTCCCGGAGCGGTCTCCACCGAAAGACCGTACTGTTCGCCGTGATACATTTTTATGCGTTTGTTCACATTGGTAAGACCGATGCTCTTTCCCGATGATGTGTCGTTTTTTTCGAGCTTAGCCAAAAGCTCCCTCAGCTTGTCGGGAGGGATACCCTGACCGTTGTCCGAGACATCTATCATGACCGTGCCGCTTCGGTAAAATACCTTTATGTCTATCTTTCCGTTGGATTTTTCGCCCTCGATACCGTGAACGAAAGCGTTCTCCACTATCGGCTGGATAATGAGGGGGAGTATCTTGTAGCTTCTGTCCACCTCGCAGTATA
>JAIEDQ010000040.1 GCA_029067895.1 Oscillospiraceae bacterium
GTGAGGGAGTAAGATCGTACTGGAGGTTAAGCATACCGCCGAGCGCAACGGGAACAAGGTTTGACATCCAGAAAAGCTGGGGCTCCTGATTATAGACGAGGGCGTATACCTTAACGATATCGTCCGAAGAGAGCGAGGAGGGGATATCTACCTGAGTTTCAAAGCTTTCGGCAGCTTCAACGATATCGGCGTAAAGCTGCTGCTCGGCTTTGCTGAGCTGCTGATAGGGATATCTGTCCTTGTAGCTCTTGGTATAGGAAGCGTTTACAACAGCCGGATTTGACGGCTTCTTTGTAGTCTCCTCGGGAGTTTCTGTTTTCTTGGGAGCGGTAGTAGTCGCCTGAGTAGCCTCCGCGGGCTTCTGGTCGGTAACATAGTCGGAGTGGATAAATGTGCCGTCCGCAAGCTTATAGTAGCCTGTATCTGTTGCGGCAACAATATTGATCTTCTGACCAACGTCGTATTTCTTAACGGATTCCGAACCTACGATAGCCTGAGTTCTGGAGTAGCAGGAGGTCTTTATGTAAAGGGTCTCGCTGATCTCGGTCTCGTTCCAAGCCTTTGCGGCTGCTGTGGAAGCGGACGCCGCTGTGGTCTCGGTGGAAGCGGCGGTGGTTGTTTCCGTCTCGCTTGTCTCAGTTTCGCTTTCCGAGGTCGTATCCTCCGTAGTGGTCTCTTCGGGAACCGTGGTAGTTTCCGTGGTGGTTTCCTCAGTCTCGGACTCTGTAGTCATCTGAGTGAGGGACATGGACGAGGAATCGCCGCCCACATCGGGAAGTCCCGCCGAATCCTCGTTGGTTTTCTTACATCCGGCAAGCATTGACGCCGCCATTAAGAACGCAAGGATCAGACTAATTTTTTTCTTCATTTTGCATACTCTCCTTTTCTTCGCTTGTTACAGTATCCTTGATAATTTTTGCCTTGATCTTGGTAATACACCGATCCTCGGTAAGCAGGACGGTGAAAAGCACTCCCCCGTATTCGGCGGAGGGATTTTCGTTTTCTTCGGGGATACGTCCCAGAAGCTCGGCAATAAAGCCGTTCATTGTGTCAAAGCCGTTTTCCTCGGGAAGCTCTATCCCGAAAACGGGAAGTATTTCCTCGGGGTCGGCATTGCCCGCGATAACGTAGGTGTCCTCGGAAATTTCGGTAAGCGCGGCTTCTTCCTCGTCGTACTCGTCCTGAATATTTCCGACTATCCTCTCGACTATATCCTCCATTGTGACCAGACCCGCCGTTCCGCCGTACTCGTCAACAACGGCAGCCATCTGCATTTTCTCGGAGGTAAGCCGCTTGAAGGCTTCTCCGCAGGGCACGGATTCGGGAAGATAGATGATGTCACGCATAAAGCTTTTCGCCTCGGTATCCTCCGCGGATTCGGAGCCTACCAGACAGAGCAGGTCTTTAACGCAGATCATTCCCGCGATATGGTCGATAGTTTCCTCGTAGACGGGTATCCGTGAAAAGCCGCTTCCTATGGCGGCGTTCACCACCTCCGATACCCTTGCGGACATTTCCACCGCCGTAATATCGGTACGGTGGGTCATTATATCCGAAACGGTAAGGTCGTCAAACTCAAAAACGTTGTTTATCATTTCCCTCTGGGATTCCTCTATAACGCCTGTTTCGTTGCCCGCGTCCACCATCATGAGGATCTCCTCCTCGGTGACGATATCGGGCTCGCTGCCGTTTTTTGCCCCGAAAAGCGGAGCAAGCAGCCTTGTGAGCAGAGAGGACAGCGCGGTAAGCGGCGTAAGAACCGTCACTAAAAGCTTTACAAAGGGCGCGCAGAAAACCGCAAATTTCTCGCTTTTCGCCGCGGACAGCCTTTTGGGTATGCCCTCGCAGAAGGAAGTAAATACCACCACCGTGCTTATCAGTATCAGAAGCGCGGCGACAACGTTTGCAAGAGGGTCGCCGTAAGCCTCGCTCTCGGCGGCTTCGCCGTTTATAAGACGGAACACAAGTCCCGACAGAGGCGCAAGAAAAAATATCATTGCCAGATAAGCGGCTGCAATACCCGTAAGCGTTCTGTTCACGGAAAACGCCGTCATCAGACGTGCGGGCTTTTCCGTCATATCGGCAATAAGCTGCTCACGCTTTGATTTTTCGGAATTTTTAAATTTCCGCCAGTCTGTCTCGGTCACAGCCGATTCGCATACGGTGCAGAAACCTTTATATAGTATGACTGCAAGAATAATAAGACTTCGGGGGTACCCGTCGGACTCCATAATCAACTTCCTTTCGGACGATCGTTTTGTGTATAGCTTCGGTCTGTTGTTATCAAGAACGAAGCGCAAACTGACACATTAAAAATTATACAACAAACCGACAAAAAAGTCAAGGAGATTACTACAGCCAATTATTATGAAAAATGACCGTAAAATCCGCTTTTTTTTGGTGTGTTTGCGACATTTCCGTATCGCGCGTAGTTTCTGCGCGGACGTATCTGTAACCGAAGTTTAAAAAATGTAAACGCTTTGTAACCGATTTTGCCGCAGGTCTGCCGCCGTATCCTTATTGATCCAAGTCGTCGTCATTTTTGTTTCCAAAAAATTCTTCTGCTTTTTTTATATCTATGCCGCGTATGCGGTGCTTGGAGGCGCGCTCGCCGCGGCTGTAGACCCACACGTCGCAGGTGCCGTTAAAGCGCTGAAAAATCGTGCGGGACAGTCTGACATAGGCTATCCTGCTTTTCGGCACGATTACCGTGTGGAACTGGGAAAACGTGCAGTACTTTAATGTAATGGTATCGTTTCCGAAGCCGATTCCCGTGGTAAATTTTGCCGTTATTTTTACCGCGATAAGGTACAGCGAGGGTATCTCTCCCATTATCAGCAGAAATTTTACAATGCCGCTCCATGCTGGGAAAAACCGCGCCGCGGCAACAGCTCCCACGGGCAGCAGGACGGCGGAGAGCAGCGGTCCCCAAAGAAACGGCATTATATAAAACGGCTTTGGCTTCAATGAAATATTACTCAGAGTAAAGCTTGGCAGCATCATCTGCATTGTACTCATAACACGCTTTTTTGTTGTTACGGGGACGAAAACCGGTATCTCGTTCCGGGACTTTCCGTAGCCCGTGCAGCTTACGTGAACGGACATCACGCGGCATATTTTCATAAGCAGATTCTGGCGCAGGTCGGCGCAGTTCACCTTGGAAATGTTTACATAATATCTCCATTTTGAAAAAAAGCCGTTCCGTACCGTGATATCGTTCCCGCACCGCTGTATGCGGAAGTTGATGTGTCTCAGCAGATTTGAAGCAAAGGAAAATCCCCAGCCCAGCGCAAATATCAGCGTCAGCGCAACTGCGGCGGGGGTAACTCCCGAAATGATCTTCTGCATAAATTCGGTAACGTCGCTCACGGCGTTCAGAAACTGTTCCTCAAGCTGATTTCCTACGATACGGCTTCCCTGAATAAACAGCGTGCCGAGGAAGATCACGCCCGAAAGGGTGGAGGAAAATACCAGTGAAAAGAAAACAAGGTCGGCTTTCGAGGCTCGGTATGAGAATTTTGCGTTTGTCGACGAGTTTGGAATATTATTGTAAATCTTTGTATAATCGGTTAATTTCATGATAAGCTCCGCGTCGGCTTTTTTTCCCTGTCCCAGAGCGGAGTGGGAGTCCGAATCAAGAGCCACCGTTACCGCGCGTATGGGACGGAGCCATAGGGAGCGGGCGGCAGAAGCGCAGGCTACCGCCGAATAGGGTATGGTAAATTCGTTCCTCAGAAAAATGCCGTGGGAAATAAAAATTCCGTTTTCCCCCACCTCAAATCGGATAAAGTACCATCTTAAAACTGCGAAGCCGATCATAAGCAAAATTACGATCAAGTCCCAGTACGCGCCCTGAAGCCAGTGGTAAAGATCGAAGTTCATCGCCGCAAGTCCGCGCACCAGCGGTATCAGGAGCATCCAGAAGTTTTTGGTGGTATATTTCAGAATTGCGATCTTATGCTGACGCGACATCAAAGCCCTCCTCTGCTGCTGAGATACTGCCTGATCTTTTTGTCTATTTCTTCCATATCGGAATGGGATAAAAACATCATTATCAGTCCTCCGCCGTATGCGTTTATTAACAAAAAGTTAAAACTTGTATAGCGGGAAAGGGGCATGGATATCGTGGTGGTGTACTGCACCGAGGACATCTTCACATAGGTTGTATTGTTGAAAAATACTCCAGAGCGTATAATTATTTCGTCCGCGGAAAGAGTGTAGCTTACCGAGCGGTACCACAGCGGCAGAATAATCATCAGAAATATCACATATGCTGTTACAAGCAGTCCTATGAATATCCAGACGATTATTTCGGGAACGGTGATCTTTGCCAGCGCAAAATAGTCGGGGTAGCGCGCTTCGAGAAAATACAGCAAGTACCTCAGTGCGATGATGATACAGATTATCAGCAGGAACGTAAATATTCTAAGAAATTTCAAGCTTTTTCTATCTGCATAGTATTTTTTCATGGCGATCAAAAACCTCGTTTGTCCTGTAATTTATGTGGGAGACGCGATCGTCCCGCGGGTCTGCAATATATATAGTATATCACGTTTCAGCCGCAAAAAAGCGTTTGCGGAATATTTTCAGCAGGAGTGATCAGGGTGTACGGAATATTCTATGATACAATTTACAATATTATCAGCAAACTCAACAATTTTTTATGGGGAATGGGAACTATCGCTCTTGTTTTCGGCGCGGGAATTTTCTTTACACTGCGCTTCAAGGGTTTTAATATTATACATATAGTATATATTTTTAAGTCCACGCTTTTTGAAAAAGAAAAAAATGACAAAAGTCAAAAAGGTAAAATATCCCGGTTTCAGGCATTGTCGACTGCTCTTGCGGCTTCAATGGGGACAGGTAATATTATCGGGGTAGCCGCTGCCATTTCCGTAGGCGGAGCGGGAGCTGTTTTCTGGATGTGGGTCATGGCGCTTTTCGGGACGGCGACAGGCATGGCGGAAAATATCCTCGGAACAAAATATCAGACCAAGGGGGACAGCCCCATGTCCTACGTGTCGCGGGCGACAGGGTCGGGGAAGCTTGCAATAGTGTATGCGGCTGCCTGCGCGGCGGCTTCCTTCGGTATCGGGAACATGACCCAGACCAACGCGCTGTCGGCGGCGATGTCCGAGTTTAAAGTCCCCACCGTTGTTTCTGGACTTGCCGCAGCTTTATTTTGCGCAGCGGTAATATTCGGCGGAGGCAAAAAAGTCGCCGCAGCGGCAGAAAAAATGATTCCCGCCGTGTCCCTTTTTTACATAGCGGGAGCAGTTATTGTGATGGTATTATTCGGCAAAAATATTGTCGGAGTATTAAAGCTGATATTTGAGTCAGCAATAGGTTATTCACAAATTGCGGGAGGCTTCTGCGGGGCTGCGCTGAAAAAAGCCGTCGCCGTGGGACTGCGCCGCGGTGTCTTTTCCAACGAGGCGGGCATGGGAAGCTCTGTATTGGTACACACGGAAACAGGCTGCACCGAGCCCGTAAAAATGGGAATGTGGGCAGCAGCGGAAATAGCCATAGACACGCTTATATGCTGTACGGCAACCGCTTTTGTTATCCTGCTCACAGGCGCGGACGCTTCGGGAGCAGCGGGTCTTGCCATGGTGACCGAGGGCTTCAGGCGCGGACTTGGAAACTTTGCCGCAGTCTTTGCCTCCGTCTCGACGGTGATATTTGCCGTCTGCACCCTGCTGGGCTGGTATTTTTACGGAGAAAAATGCGTCCGCTATATATTCAGAGCCAAAAGCTCCGAAGCGGTCACCGTCTACAGGATACTCTATACCGCCGCAGCCTTTCTCGGTGCGGTGACCGAGCTTTCCCTTGTCTGGGGTGCAGCCGATCTGCTCAACTGGTTCATGCTGGTGATCAACCTGTCGTCGGTACTGCTTCTCAGCGGCGAGGTGGCGGAGTGTATAAATAATTATACTAAAAGTATAATTCACAAGAAAAAATGACTTGCCTTTAGCGATACCGCTTTCTTTTCGGTTTGTATTTGTCCTTTATCCGTTTAGGGTGTTTTACGCCCTTGGCTATCTCCAGCATTTCCTGACGGAAGCGTTCGCGGCGCAGATTACGTTCGCGTGTCTTGTTGGCGCAGTGGTCGATATGCCGCGCTATGCGGTCGCCGTAGGTGTAGAAATCCGTTACCTCCACGGTGCTGACCGTCCTGCCGCCGTTGGCGTCGTACCACCAGCGGTCAAAGGAAATACCGTCCTCCGTTTCGGAGTAGCCCAGCCAGCTTGCGTCCTCGTTGAAATATCTTGCTTCGGCGTTTATGGTAAGGTGATTGCGTATGCACTCAACGTTCGTCACGTCGGCAAGTCTTATCACCCACATTTTTTTGTAGTGCACCCATTTGCCGTCCTGGTAGACCGCTCTGGTGTGCTGGGAGACAACCATTACCGAGCCCGAAATGTGGATATAGGTATGCTCGCGGTGGGCGCGGATAAGTATTTCCGCGGCGGCGGAGCCGATAAGACAGACAACAAAGCCGTATGCACAGGCGGCATAGGCAACATAAAAGATCGTCCTGTACATTTCCTGGGGCAGCTCCTTGTCAAGCCCCGTCACGAAAAGCAGCACGACCACAAAAAGCGATACCGCCATGCTTACCGCGGGAAGAGCGGCGAGGAAGATACGCCTGTTGTATTTTGCGGTCAGACGCTTTTCGTTGACCCTTATCATCTTGCGCACAATTATCCTCCTCCGGGATCAAGCCGTTTCGCTGCCGCAGAGCGGGGCTGTCCCGCCGTTTTTTTCCGTTATATAGTCCCTGTATTTTTTCAGATCGCCGCGGTAGACAAGCTCCGCGCCCTCAATGCTCCGGAAATCCTCCGGCTCTATAAGGGACGGCTGTTTGTCTATGTTGTGCTTGACGCCGCTTTTTCCCAGCACAAAGCCCACCCATACCGAGCAGACAAAGCGGTTCCTGAGCTTGTAGGGGATATGCAGAGCCATAGGCAGCAGCGCGCCCACGTCGTAGGAATACGAGCCGCGGTTAAGGATAAAGTGGCGTATCACATCATTGTAGCGTTCAAGCTGCTCATCGGTAACGGGCAGGCGGTACACCTCTCCGGGGATAGTCTTGCAGGCTCCGAACACCTCGGTGAAAAGATCCTCGCGGTTAAAGCCAGCAGGCAGGGGAGCTTCCTTTTTGTCGCGGCAGAAGCTGTACATTTCGGTAAGCATCTCATCGGAGGCTATCGAAACGTGGGTATATCTTTTGCCCGTTACAAAGCCTATGATCTTCGAGGGCAGGGTACCCGTCCTTGTGAGGACGAGGTACAGATAGCGTTTTTCCATGGGACTCCTTTATACCGCAGTGCGGATTTTGCATTGCGGCTGTAAATTTTTTAGAATTATTTTCAGAATTATGTACAAAAATATATAACTTAATATAATTATATCATTTTTCTTTGACGTTGTATATAGTGTGCATAAATTTTATTATATTTTACACAAAAAAGCACCCCGATATTTTATAAATTTCATAAGATGAAAAAATCCTATTGCAAAATCAGTTTTTTTTTTGTATAATAATAGTGATTGAAAAAATTCGGCTAAGGGGATACCGTATTATGATAAACAAGGATAAAATCAGCAGAGTACTGGTCTATAATCTGCGCGGCAGAATGCTGCTGGCTACGAAGTCTGTTTCGTTTCCGAAGGACTTTTTCAAGATAAAGGGAAAAGATCTGGTCATGCTGAGAGGAAACGATTTTCCGCTTATTACTCAGGACGAACCCGTTGAGGTCATTTTTGAGTACCTGAACGGCGACCGTGTTAAGTACAATACGTCGATCGACCTGTGTACGGAGTACCAGATTAACTTCCATGTGGGCGAGGGCGAGGTGCTCAAGGAAAGACGCAGAAGCTTCAAGGTAGTGGTGGACATGAGCGGTCTCTCCACCTTTTACATAAGGGGAGAGGAAATGTTCGCTTTCGACGACCCTGTGGAGCTTCACATCATCAACCTCAATCTGGGAGGCGTTTTCTTTTCGTCCAATTCGACCTTCGAGGCGGGCGATCAGGTAATGCTCAGCTTCCTTGACGGGGAGATGAAGCTGCTGACGGAGATACTGAGAGTTCAGCTTACAGACAGCGGCGAGGTAGAGGGCTACGGCTGCCGGTTCCTTGATCTGAACCAGTCTCAGGAGGAGCGTCTGGCAAGGTTCATATTCGACTGTCAGGTAATGGAAAGAGAGCGCAGACGCGTGCTTGAAGAAAAGAAACGGCGGCAGCAGAATTTGTAAAAAATATATCCGAAAGGGGAAGCCGACCTTTGCGGGAACGTTTCTCCGTCTGGGAGCGGCACTCCCGAAAGGAGCCTTATCATATTTATGGCGACTGTTATTGTTGTTACGAACCAAAAGGGCGGTGTGGGGAAAACCACTACCTGCGCCGCGCTTGCCGGTATTTTCCGCGGCGAGGACAAGCGCGTCCTCTGCATTGATATGGACCCGCAGGGAAATCTTTCCTTTTCTCTGGGCGCGGAGGACGACGGCTATACCATACACGACGTTATGACGGGCGCGTGCGATATAAGGGAGGCTGTAAAGACTACCCACATATGCGACGTTATAACGTCAAATATTCTGCTTTCGGGAAGCGAGCTTGAGCTTACCTCCGAGCGCAGGGAGTTCATCTTAAAGGACATTCTGAAAATAATCAGATACAGCTATGACTATATTATCATAGACACGCCCCCGGCGCTGTCCATACTGACGATAAACGCCTATACCGCGGCGGACGACCTTATTATCCCCATGACCCCCGAAATACTGTCGCTTCAGGGTATCGCCCAGCTTAAGGAGACTATTACGGCGGTAAAGAAATACTATAATAAACGGCTGAATGTCCGCGGGATACTGCTTACAAAATATGTGAAGAAGCAGACACTTGCCGAAGAGGTTGCGGAAATGGTGGAGATAGTCGCCGAGCAGCTCAAAACGGAGGTGCTGGACGTGAAGATATCCGTTTCGGTGGCGGCGGCTGAGGCTCCCGCACATCAGGAGGTTCTGACCACATATTCCCCGAACTGCAAGGCGGCAAAGGACTATATCAAGCTTGCGAAGCTTCTGTACCCCGAGGCTTTCGACGAGGAACGGACAGTTATCGGCTTCAGAAGAAAGAAAAACAATTAAACCGAAAGGATCCTGAAATATGGCGGGAAAATCTGCAAAAGGCGCAAAAAACGCAGATACCGAAAACAACGAAAATACAAAGAAAGCCGTTAAGGGCGCGTTCAAAAGCGCGAAGGGCGCAAAGTCCAACAAGACCGAAGCGGTCATGCGGCTTCTGACGGGCGGGAAAAAGACCGCTCCGAACCCTATTCTGGACAGCAGCTTCAAGGTGGAGAGGATAACGTCGAAAAGCGTCCGCAAGGGTGCGAACGGCGCGGAGATAGACATTACGGGCGAGCTTGTGACCGAGCTTCTGCCGCAGGTGCTGGAAAGATTCAACTGCTGCCGCTGCGCGGTGTGCTACGCGGAGGCTATGGCTGAGGCTATTGACGCCGTTCCCACGCTGAAAATAAGGGTCAACGGCAAGGACGATTTGAGACGTGCCGACAGAATGAAAATGCAGAGCCGCAGAGAGGTCCTCTGCACGCTCATCAGGCTTGCGATACAGCGGAGACGGTTTCCCAGACACAATATCGGCAACTGAATATTTTGGGACGGTATCTTGGGGACATGACGGCATTTCCCCGGATATCGTTTTGTTTAAGGTGGGTTATGAGATATAAAAATATTGTTGAGGGACGGTTTGTTTCCCGTCCCAACAGATTTGTGGCTAATGTGGAAATTGACGGAAAGACAGAGGTGTGCCACGTCAAAAACACGGGACGGTGCAGGGAGCTTCTGACAGAGGGCGCGCAGGTATGGCTGGAAAAGGCTGAGCCGTCCGCGAAAAGGAAAACTTTGTACGACCTTGTTGCTGTCCGAAAAGGGGACAGGCTCATCAACATGGACAGCGGTGCGCCGAACATTGCGGCGGGAGAGTTCCTGCCGGCGATTTTTCCGAACAGCATTATCAGGTCGGAGTACAGCTATGGGAACTCGCGGTTTGATTTTTACATAGAGCAGGGCGGCAGGAAAATACTGCTTGAGGTAAAGGGTGTTACTCTTGAAGAGGACGGCATAGTCAGGTTTCCCGACGCCCCCACGAAGCGGGGCGTGAAGCATATAAACGAGCTGTCAAGGTGTCTTGACGAGGGATTCGAGACCTATCTGCTGTTCGTGATACAAATGGCGGACGTGCGGTACTTTACGCCCAACGACGCCACTCACCCAGAGTTCGGACAGGCTCTGAGACGGGCGGCGGAGCGGGGAGTACAGCTTATGGCTTACGACTGCAAAGTAACTCCCGACAGCATGAAAATAAGGAACAAGGTGGAAATAAAACTATGAGCGAATGCGAAAGCTGCGTGAACTACGTTTACGATGAGGATTGGGAGCAGTACGTCTGCGCCGCCGATCTTGACGAGGACGAAATGGGAAGATTTCTCAGCGGAAACAGCCGCGAATGCCATTGGTACCGCCTTGACGACGAGTACGGAGTGGTCAGAAAACAAATGTGATCGGATTTTATACAAAATATTGATGATCGGTGTGTAAATTTGTGCAAATTTGCCGATATAAATTCCTTTACTTTTTTTTGAAAATATGGTATTATTATAACAATGGCTAAGTGTCTTTAAAAATAAACAAGACGGACGAATAACGTCCCGCTATATATGGAGGGTATCTATGCTGGATTTTAATACCAAAAAGGAAATGCTTCGGCGCTTAAAGTCGCGGCGGAGTAAAAATAAGCTGATGTGGCTGCCATGCGTTATCGCGGAGCTGTTCGTGAAGCTGTGGTACGCCTTGCTGTGCCGCGCAGACCTTGCTCTGTCGGACAAAAACGGAAACTTCCTCGGAGTCAAAAAGCCCAAGGAAAAATCCAAAGCCCGCAGGCAGGACGATATCGTATATGTCAAGAAGCCTTTCTGGGGACGTGTTATGTCCGCTGTTCTGGCGGCGGCGTTTCTTCTTATGGTCGCGCCCGAGCTGGATATTGACCTGGGCATCACCGCAAGCGCGGTAGGTACCGCTATATCCGTAAAGGACGACGATACGGGAAAAACATACCGCCTTATCCCCAAGATCGACGGAGCGACCGTCGGCGAAACAGAGGCGTATCTGGAGGACGAATACCTCCACGCGCGCGACTGCGTTACGGCGGATATAACAAGCTTAAAAACAGCCAACGGCGCACTTCAGATAACATGGGCGTACAGAGTTGAAGCGGGCTGTAATCACGTTGACGAAAGCGGCAGACATTTCAGTACAGACTATCCTGTTACAAATATCATCGACCACTACATCGTAAGGGTCGAGAACGCTTCCGGATACAAAAGAGATTTTGAATATCCGAACAATCAGACTTCGGCGGAGATCACGGGACTTCCGAACAATGACAACGAGTACACGGTAACTATCATTCCGATAGCAAAAATGCAGCTCTGGCGTTTCAGACAGGGCGATCCTGACGCAACGGACGAACAGCTTCAGAAAACTGTCGTAGGTCAGGTATCGGGACGAAAAGACAGTATTGTTGAAAGTGATATCAGACACACCTTTTCTATACAGTACGGCGTTTATTTTAATGCGAAGCTTGACAAGCCGAATCTGACGGTCGGCTATGACAATAACGGTACCTTTACTGCGTTCCCGGCAGGCGAGGAATATTCCTATGACGATCAGGTCTACCTCAAATGGAACAAGGTAGTACAGCAGGGCGGCAACGATGCAGGCGGCGAAGCGACAGGCTACCGCGTGCATGTAAGCGACAACGGCGGAACGACTTGGAGACAGACGGCATATCCGAAAAGCGACAGCAGACTGATTGACGACGGCGACAGCCTCAGACTGGCTGTATCGGTAAATCCCGGTCTGCATTATCAGTTCTTTGTTGAAGCCTACAAGGTAAACTGGCCCGAAAGCAGCACCGAGTACAACACGGGAAATGCAGGCATGATCACCAGCGCAAGCAACCCTGTGGGAAACGGCAAGGATCTTTACACCGCTCCCGTTACGCCCGATATAACCGCAACTCAGAGAGTTTCCTCAAGCGGAAGCACGTTCTATGAGATCAACGTTGCGCATCTGGGCGGCGACAACAACTACGACGGAATTTACCTTTTCAGAACCGAGGGCGAAGAGATAACAGACGAGTATCTGAAAAATCACAATATAGACAATCCTTACAGCACGTTCGGCGAGTGGCTTGCAAAAACCGCGACCCGCGACGGAAACAAGGCATATTTCAATCTGAAGATCATGCAGTCGGCTTTTGTAAATTCCAATACATATTCCGACAATGATATCATAGAAGGCAAAACATACTATTATTATGCTGTAGCACACCGCGATATCCAGTCCGGCTCCAGCGCGGTGCATATCCTTTACGCAAAAAGATACACCTACACAAACACTACGTTCAGGCTCGACAGCTTTAAAAAGATCGTTCCCGTAATAAATAAGGTTACCAGCGCAGACGGTCAGGTCACCATCGAGTGGGATCCTATCAACAACGCGGAACGCTATGAGCTTCAGGCAAGACAGACAGGTATCCATGACGAGAACAACAAGACTGTTGATTACGACGGCGTGTGGGAGACTATCTATAACGGTCCCAACAGGACTTATGTACACGATAACCTTTATAACAGCGACAGATACGAGTACAGAGTCCGCGCAGTTGTGGATATGAGATCAATGGAGGACGAAAATACAGTCTCGGAACAGATCACCACACAGTGGTCAAAGATCGCGCGTGCGACTGTCGGTACTCTCCTTGATACTCCTATGAACGTCAGAGCAACGTCCTCCGACGGTCAGGCTGTCATTTCTTGGGACGCTGTTGCGGGTGCGACAGGCTATGACCTGCACTACACAAGCAACGACCCCGAAGATCCACAGGGCGTTATCGGCGGTCTGAAAAGAACCACATACACCCATACAAATATTAAAAACGACAAGGTCTACACCTATTGGGTAGTTGCCTACAAGGAGATCGCTATCGGCGGAGATCCTCAGAATCCGCAGAAGGTAACGGGCAAGGAATCCAACAAGGTCAAGATCAGGATCGGTCAGGCTCTTACCACACCGCAGAACCTTAAAGCTACCACGACCGACGGAACCGTAAACATAAGCTGGAATGCCGTAGCGGGCGCTTCAGGCTATAAGCTGCACTACAAATATGTCAAGAAAAACGGAGAAACCTGCGACTACACCGAAAAAACTGTTTTCGATGTGACAAGTCCCACCTATATCCATGCCGGACTTAACAACGGCGACAGATATACATATTATGTCGAAGCCTATAAGGAAGTAAGCGGCGAACCGGTTTACGGTCCTCAGTCGGACGAGGTGTGGGTAATTGTCGGAGTGCCTCTCGACGCTCCCAAGGACTTCTCAGGAACAACTACCGACGGAATCGTTAATCTGACATGGACGGCTGTAAGAGGTGCAGAGGGCTACGTGCTGTATTTCCGCAGAAACGGCGGAGGCTGGCAGGAGGTCGATATCAGCAGAACGAGCTTCCAGCATACGGGTCTCAGCAACGGAGACAGATACGAGTACTATGTAAAAGCCTATAAGACAGTAAACGGCGAGAGAATTTACAGCTTTGACGAATCCAATCACCTTAACTTTACGATAGGCGACGAGCTTGACTCTCCAAAGGATTTCAACGTTGTGACCACAGACGGTCAGGCTTCCCTGACATGGACGGCAGTCAGAGGTGCGGAGGGCTATATAGTTTACGCTTACGGCGGAGGACGCTCCTATCAGTTTGATGTGAGCAGACCCTCTTATGTTCATACAAATCTCATTAACGGCGACAGCTGGACATATTATGTAGTTGCCTATAAGACTGTAAACGGAACAAGAGTATACAGCAATCCCACAAAGTCTATAACTATTACTACAGGAATTTCCATCAACGCGGTAATAGACCTTGTCGCAACGGCGGGAAACCGTCAGGTAGACCTGAGCTGGACAGCCGTTAAGGGCGCGGAAGGATATGTTGTTTATCTTTACAACTCCAAAACAATGGAGTTTGAGCCCATAACCGTTATAAGCGGAACCAAGTATTCTCATACCGGACTTAAAAACGGTCAGAAGTATACCTATATGGTTGCTCCCTATAAGACAGTAAACGGCGAAAGATTCTACGGCGAGTACTCCATGTCGGTAACGGCAATCCCGTCAACAGGCTCTGTAACAGATGTAGACACCGTTCTTAATGTAAGGGGTACTACTCCTTACGGCATCTCACACAGCGAATATATTGACGCCAGCGCAAATCACGCCGCATTTGACGAGGCGGTAGACGTTTACTTTACCACCAACAGAGAATCCACCGATGCGGTAAAGGACGTGCTTAAGCATTATGCCGACGGACTGAGCAGCTTCATAATCTATCCTTTCGATATAAGCATTTATAAAGAGGGCACAAAGATCGAGGTCGAGCCCAATCCCGGCTATACTGTGACGGTAACAATGCCTATCCCTGACAGGCTTATCGCTTACCGCGACTACATCACGGTAGTCCATATCGGCGACGGAATGAGCGACCTTGAGGAGATCACAGCGGATTCCGCAGAGGACTGGATCCGTACCGCGGATACAACGCTTGAAGTTCTGCCCTGCGCTATCGTGGATATCGACAACATATGGTGCGTTCAGTTCGTATGCTCCAGCTTCTCCCCCTATGCACTTGTAATTTACAAGGAGCATATTCAGGATATTTCTTCTGGCGGAGGAATCATAAACGGCGACTTTGCGGGCATCTTCAATTCGGGAGTGCTCCTTTCAACCACGCTTCCCGACATTATGCCCCACAACAAGAAGCTTAAAGTCGTACAGGGCGGCAAAAAAAGATATCGCATAAAGAGCGTTGAAAAAAGATAACTATAGGCGGGTCGGTTTAAAGTCCGACCCGCTTTTATTTTGTACAATTCGGGGGCGCGGGTTCGGCTCTGATTTGGCATTTGTGTTGAAAATGCCGCAGGGAGTGTCCGAACGATTGACAGAAATGATTTGCGGGTGTATAATTTAAAAAAATAAACCAATTCATATCAGCAATTTATGCGGAAAGGAATCATCATGAAAAAGATTTTTGGAGGACTTAAAGCGGCAGCCTGCGGTGCGGCGGCAGCGGCGGTCATGCTGACGATGTCGGGCTGTACAAACTACTCGAAAATGCTCAGCGAGCAGCCTGCGGAGTACATTTCCATGGCGCAGGAAAACACAATGAAAGCCGTTGTGGGCGGAGGCTTCGGGGCGGAGTGCAAGCTTTTGCAGGAAGCAAGCGAGAACGGCTCCTTTAAGCTGGATTTTGAGGTTGAGGGCTTGCAGTTTAACGGTGAGCTGTACGTCAACGAAAAGGACGGGAAAGCCGCTCAGGTCTATAAGCTGACAGGTACGGAGGGCACTTCCGCGGAGGTTTATATCTATGCGGGCAAGGACGGCTTGAAGTTCGGCACTGACGGAAATTCGGGCAGACACGTCTATGATGTGACATTCGAGGGCTTTGCGGAAAAACTGGCGGCTTCTATCTTCGCTCCCGATTCGGGCTCGGAGTACGCTATGGAGCAGTCGGAGTACGATACGTTCATTCAGTACATAGAGGAGATATCCTCTGCCGCCGCAGGAGAGGACACGGAGTCCGCGGATAAGCTGTCGGCGATAGTCGAGGACTACATGGCGGCGCACCCTCCCGTTACCGAGGAAAATGTGGAATCGGATATCGGCGGCGAGACCGTAAGCGCGAATATCGTTACCTACAGCTTTGCAAAAGAGGACATCGTTTCCATTGCTGAACAGCTTACCGACCTGTATCTGGAGGAGTACGCCGACGAGCAGGAGTTTGAATACTACACCAAGGACGAAATGAAAGAACAGATCATGTCAACATTTGACGAGCTTGACGATTGCAGCATCAAGGTAGTACACTATGTAAACAGCAAGAGCCATATGCTTATGATGTCCGATATTGATATGCTGGCTTCTGCCGATGGGGAGAATATGTGCTTTTACGTTGACGTTCTTTACGGCGCAGACCCCGAAAATTCCAATAAGCAAAGCTTCAAGGCGGGCGTAAGCGCGGACGGCGAGGAGTACGCAATTGCAGCGGATATCACAATGAATGACAACGGCTCGGAGACGGTATTTTCTCTTACCGACAACGGTGAGACCAGCGAGCTTGCAACCCTTTCTTCCAACAGGGACGGAGAGAACTACACGATAACTCTGGACATTCCCGATGCGGAAATTTCCTGCAAGGCTGAGGGTACGGTAAAAACAGGCGGAAAATCCTTTGAGATAACGCTGGACAGAATTTCCGCAGTAAACGGTTCAACAGAGGTATCATATCTGCCAAAGGGCGTTGTTACCGTTGAAAAGGGCGGCGCTATGCCTGCGCTTGACGCGGAGAAAGAATTCCTCGACATTACCGAGGAGGAGCTTGATACTCTGCTTGAAAATATCGAAAGCGACTTTTCCGCGGTCATGGAGGAAACTGCTCCGGGCAGCGCAATGGGCAATTATATTCGAAAGTCCAAGATATCTTCTGCGAATGCCAACGCGAAAATGTGTCATACAACTGTTATGACAACGCTTATTCAGGCAGTTATTGATGATCAGGCTTTTTCGGGCAGTGAGATATCAAACAGCGGCAAAGCAAATTTCAGCATTGGAGGCACAGAAGTCGATTGCACAGACTATTTGGGCGAAAGCTTTGAGGGATATGTGTACGGGGAATTTGACGGTGAGGACTGTACCGTTAATTATATACTTTGGTCGGAAGACCCTATCCCCGATAACATGAAAAAGCCGCTTTCCTACGACGAGCAAACGGAGCTTGCGGAGCAGGGAACTTATATCGGCTGTTATCCGTTACAATAAACGATCAAAAGGGTACCGAACGGTACCCTTTTTAAGGAGATAATATGGAAATACGCAGACTTCGCGAAGAGGACGACAGAAACGCTCTGAGCCGCATTTACGAGGAAAGCTGGAGGTTCGCCTATAAAGGCATTATCCCGCAGGACTATCTGGACAGCATACCGAAAGGACAGTGGGCGGCTTCCGCGGACAAACCGAATATCAGCACGCTCATAGTGACCGAAAACGGCGAAATGATCGGCACGGCAAGCTTTTGTCCCTCCCGCTTTGAGGACATGGCGGGTTGGGGAGAGATAGTGTCGATTTATCTTCTGCCCGACCATATGGGAAAGGGATACGGAAAAATGCTTTTTGCCGAAGCCGTCCGCGGTCTTGAGGAAATGGGCTTTCGGGACATATTTCTCTGGGTGCTGGAGGAAAATACTAATGCAAGACGCTTTTATGAAAAGCAGGGCTTTGTCCGGGGCGGAAAACATCTTGATGTCAATATCGGTGGGAAACCGCTTCGGGAAATACAGTACGTCAGAAAAAACGGCGATTGATGTTCGGAGGTATTCGGAATGAATGAAAGGCTCCCCTATCTGAGGGAAAAAACTGCAAAGCTTACCACCTCTCCGGGGGTGTACCGAATGAGGGACAAGGGCGGGAATATCATCTATATCGGAAAGGCGAAAAACCTGAAAAACAGGGTGACAAGTTATTTCCGCCAAAATCCCGACCATACACCCAAGGTTAGGGAAATGGTCTCACACGTCAACGATTACGACTTTATCGTCACCGACAGCGAGTACGAGGCGCTGGTGCTGGAATGCTCCATGATAAAGCAGCATCTGCCAAAGTACAACATTCTGCTGAAGGACGACAAGGGCTACAGCTATATTAAAATTTCCGACGAGGAGTTTCCCCGCATTACCGCCGAATTAAAGAAAAGCGGCAAGGGGACGTACCTCGGTCCCTACACAAGCGCGTTTGTGGCTAAGCAGGCTGCCGAGGAGGTCAACAAGGTTTTCATGCTCCCCACCTGCAAGAAGGTTTTTCCGCGGGACATTGGGAAATACCGTCCCTGCCTCAACAATCACATCAAGCAGTGTATGGGGGTCTGTTCGGGGGACATTACCGCGGAGGAGTACGGGAAGATAATAAAGCAGGCAGTGGAGTACATTCAGAACGGCTCGGAGGCTTCGGTGGAGACACTTACCGAGCAGATGACCAAAGCCGCCGAGGAGCTTGATTTTGAGCTTGCGGCGCGGCTTCGGGACAGGATATCCGCCATAAAGCGCGCCGCCGACCGTCAGAAGATAATGGACGACGATATGCGGGACACCGACATTATTGCAGTCGCTCAGAACGGCGAAAGCGTCTGCGCGGCGGTCTTGATGTACCGTATGGGACGTCTTTACGACCGCGCCGAATTTGATCTGGGAACTCTGGACAGCGAAGCGGATATGCTGGAGGATTTTGTTTTGCAGTACTATTCCAATCCGTCGCGGATACCCCGCGAGATAATCACCGAGGAGGAGTTACCCAACGCAGAAATGGTGGAAAAGCTTCTGCGGGAGCGGTGCGGACGGGCTGTGGATATTTCCTCAAAAAAGCGTGGAAAGGGTCTGCGGCTGATAATGATGGCGAAAGCAAACGCAAGCGACAGTCTTGCCATAAAGGTAGGCAGGACGGGCAAGGAGATTGTTGCACTGGAGGCTTTGGGAAAGATACTGGGACTTCCCGAACCGCCCCGCTATATCGAAGCCTACGATATATCCAATCTGGGAAGCTCGTCAATGGTTGCGGGAATGGTGGTTTTCGAGAACGGCAGACCACTTAAAAGTGCGTACAAGAAATTCTCCATTAAGGAGACTGCCATTCAGAACGACTATGCAAGCATGAGGGAAGTCCTTGAACGGCGGTTTAAGCACGGTCTGGACGAAAACGAAAAGGACGAGGGCTTCAGCCGTATGCCCGACCTTATTCTGCTGGACGGCGGCAAGGGTCAGGTTAACGCGGTAGAGCCTATACTCCGCGAGATGGGCGTTACCGTCCCCATATTCGGTATGGTAAAGGACAACAACCACCGCACCCGCGCTATTGCAACGTCGGGATCGGAGATTTCAATTTCGGGGACGAAAAGCGCGTTCATGCTTGTTACCCGCATACAGGACGAGGTACACAGGTTTTCCATAACCTATCAGCGGAGCAAGCACAGAAAGCAGTCGGGAGAAAGCGGTCTGACAAAAATAAAGGGCATAGGCGAGAAAAAGGCACAGAAGCTTTTTACCGCTTTCAAGACCCGCGAGGAATTTAAAAAGGCTTCCGTTGAGGACATTGCAAAGGCGGCGGGTATCAATACGGAGCTTGCGGAGCAGGTGTACGAGTTTGTGCAGAACGAGCTTTAAAGTATATAAAAAACGTTAAGAAAATATCTGTTGATATGCACGGCGATTTTTGTTATAGTATTATTAAGTATAACTGCGACCTTATGTCCCAAGCCTCTTAGACTGGGACAAACGGTCTTTCAGCCATTGCAAAGGATAGAGTTATTATGAATGATAATGCAAAAACGGGAAAGATATTTCGGCAGATATTACTGGCTGTTTTTATGACGGTCGCTGTTGTCGTCTTGTTTTTCTGGTACACCACCCGGAACAGGGCAAGGATCACGGAGCAGAACAGAACTTACGCCGAGGACGCTATGGGTCAGATCGCAGGGCGTGTGGACGAGGAATTCAGCAGCGCCCTTGATCTGATAAATACGTACGCTCATTTCTTCGGCACTACACTGACCGAGCCCGAAGTCAGCACCGAGCTTATCATGGAGATAGAGGGTCACTCGGCGTATGATACCGTTCGCTTTACGGATATTCAGGGCGTGACCCATACGGCTGACGGCAGGTCAGGCGATTCGTCCGACCGCGGGTACTACAGACTCGGCATGGACGGCGAAAGCGGCGTATCGGTAGTGTTCGATTCCCGTCTTTCGGACGACGGCACGAGGATTACTTTTTACGCTCCCGTCCGCTTCAAGGGAGAGATCATCGGCGTTATCAGCGGCGCGTATCTTGCGGACGAGTATTTGCGGGATATACTTACCACCACCTATTTTGGCGAGACGTCCGACACGTTTTTGTGTATGCCTGACGGAACTGTAATTTCAAGCTCAGACGGCAAGGACTACAGTGCGCCTCTGATCGACGAGCTGGAGCAGTCGGGCATTATCGACAGCAATGCCGCGGAGCAGGCGAGAGATATATTCCTGAACGGCGGGAACGGCGCGTTTTCTTGTGATAAGAACAGTCTGACAGACAACATCTGCGTGTCGTATCTTACCAAATACGATTACGTGCTGGTGCAGACCTTTCCGAAGAGTGTTACCCGAAATATGGTAAACAAAGCAAATCTTGCGGGAATACAGCTTGAAGCGGTTCTTGTGGCGTTTGCGGCGGCGTATATTATTTATCTTATCATGAGCGCGCGCAGGAAAAGAAGATTGCTGGAAAAAGAAAACCGCAGTGCAAACTATGTGCTGAAGGGCTTGAACACGCTGTTTTCCTCACAGTATTTTACGGTTGACATGGAAACTGGTCATTGTTCGTGTACATCGGGCATAGAGGAGACCGACAGCAGCTTTGACATAGAGGGAGACTACTCGGAGGTAACGGAAAGCTACTCTCACTGCATAATAGGCGAGGACAAGCAAAAAGAATTTCTGAAGCTTTTCAGCATTGATTCCATAACAGAAAAGCTGGCGGAGCAGGATACCTATACATATGAGTGTCACGTTTCCCGCGGCGGCAGGAAAGACTGGGAGCACATCATTGCCATAAGCATTGAAAGAAACGAGGGCAGGACTACAAAAATACTGTTTATCCGTCAGAACGTTACTGCCATGAAAACGGAGGAGCTTCGCAGGCAGGAGGAGCAGTCCGTGATGAACCGCAAGGAGCGTCAGTACAGGACTGCCATTATGGCTAATTCGTGCGGCAGCTTTGAGGTTAACATCACAAAGGATCTGATCGAAAGCGATATAATCCGCACTACAAAAAGCGGACAGATATCGCTGCTTGAAAGGTCGGGGCTAAAGCCTCCCTGCAAGGCTTCGCTGTGCTTTGAAAAGTGGAAGGACTTTGTCCTGCCAGAATCCATGGAGGATTATTCCGCCGTGATAAACGTTGACGTACTCAGAAAACGCTTTGAAAGCGGCGAGACGGAAGCGGACGCGGACTACTGGGCAAGATCGGGCGAAGATCATATATGTATTCGCCAGTCCTTTGTTATGACAAGGGACGAGCTGAGCGGCGATATTATTGCGTTTGTAGTGTCAAAGGACATTACCGAGCAGGTCAAAAAGCAGCGGGAGCAGACGCGTGCGCTTCAGGACGCTTTAATGCAGGCTCAGCACGCAAATCAGGCGAAAACCACTTTCCTCTCGAATATGAGCCATGACATTCGTACTCCTATGAATGCCATTATCGGCTTTGCGACCATAGCCGCAAGTCATCTTGACAACAAGGATCAGGTCAGGGACTGTCTGCAAAAGGTACTCGCCTCCAGCAACCATCTGCTCAGCCTTATAAACGACATTCTGGATATGAGCCGTATCGAAAGCGGAAAGCTCCAGATCAAGGAGCAGGAATGCAATATCCCCGAGCTTATGCACAATCTGGTGAATATTATCCAGCCGCAGGTAAAGGCAAAGCAGCTTGAACTGTTTATCGACACATTCGAGGTGGTGAACGAGGACGTTATTGCCGACCCGTTAAAGCTGAACCAGATATTCATAAATCTTATGAGCAACGCGGTCAAGTACACACCTGCGGGAGGTACGGTGTCATTCCGCATTATGCAGAAAACCACTTTCAAGCACGGCTTCGGCGACTATGTGTTTATCGTAAAGGACAACGGCATAGGTATGTCCAAGGAATTTGCCGAGCACGTTTTTGAGCCGTTTGAAAGAGAGTCTACCACCACAAAGAGCGGTATACAGGGTACGGGTCTGGGCATGGCTATCACCAAGAATATCGTGGAGATGATGAACGGTACGATAACCGTGGACACTCAGGTCGGAAAGGGAAGCACGTTTACAGTCAGTCTGACTTTGAAGCTTCAGGACGTGGAAAAGAACGCCGAGCAGATCAGGGAGCTTAACGGACTGCGTGCGCTTGTGGTTGACGACGACTTCAACGTATGCGACAGCGTAAGCAAAATGCTTAAAACCATAGGTATGCGTTCGGAGTGGACTACGTCGGGTCGTGAGGCTGTACACAGGGCGCGCATCGCCCGCGACGACGGTGACGCGTTCCACACGTACATAATCGACTGGCAGATGCCGGGCATGAACGGTCTGGAAACCGCGAAAGGCATACGCAAGGTTGTCGGCAATGAAACGTCGATAGTTATTCTGACCGCCTACGACTGGACGGACATCGAGGAGGAGGCAAAGGAAGCGGGAGTTACGGCGTTCTGCGCAAAGCCGCTTTTCATGTCAGACCTTAAATCGGCTCTGCTTTCGGCAAACAATATCGGCGAAAAGGCGGAAATGCAGGCTGCATGGAAGCAAACGGACTTCGGCGGAAAGAGGATACTTCTTGTTGAGGACAACGAGCTTAACCGCGAGATCGCAGAGTTCATACTGGAGGAAGCGGGCGTGGTCGTGGAGACCGCTCCCGACGGCACGGACGCGGTAGCTATGGTAAAGGCTTCGGAGGAGAATTACTACGACGCAATTCTTATGGACGTCCAGATGCCCACAATGAACGGATACGAAGCGACGCGGGCGATACGCACGCTGTCCAGAGAGGACGTAAAGAGCCTGCCGATAATCGCAATGACCGCGAATGCTCTGGAGGAGGACAAGGCGGCGGCATTAAAGGCGGGCATGAACGACCATATTGCAAAGCCTCTGGATATGGATAAATTTATAGAGGTACTCGGGAAATATATTCACTGACCTGTATGAAAAAAAGGAGGGAGCTGTCCTGTTCCCTCCTTTTTAAAATGAAGAAAAAGCATAAATTTTGATTTTGCGGGGTACGGTTTTGTAGGGCGGGTAAGTCTCACTTTACAAAAATAAAATCAGATAGCCGATAAATCTACCTGCCCCCTTGAGGGGGCAATAGCAAAATTAATGTTCTGAACATCTTACGGCGGGGCGCGACTTTCTTGCACTGCGTGCAAGTGCCCGCGGGGGCTCCCCGCGTCACCAAAAATTCACATTTGAAATTGAAAACAAATTGTGAATACTCTTGCAAACGGACAAAATAGTGTTATAATAATATTATGTCTATTTTTACAGGAGGATTTTTAATGAATACAGCTGTTATAAGCTTTTTAATGATGCGCGCGGAAAATACTGCGTCGGACACTAACGCGGCGGGCATGAGTCCCACGGGTCAGCTTCTTTATTACCTTGTTTCGTTCGGACTGGTGGCTCTGGTTATTTATCTGTTTATGATCCGTCCCCAGAGCAAAAAGGAAAAGGAAGCCAAGAAGCTCCGCGACAATCTCCAGATCGGCGACGAGGTTACGACTATCGGCGGTATTGTGGGAATCGTGGTACGCAAAAACGAGGAGACCGGCACGGTGGTCATCGAAACCGGCGGAGACCGCTCCAAGATACGCGTTAAGCTGTGGGCAATTTCGGAGAACGCTACGGTACACGACGCTCCCGAAGAGGCGATAAGCAAGAAGTAATTTTCCGTCATTATTTTTTTCCGTTCGGCATAAGCTTTATAAAACAATATGCTGAACGGAGGAATTTCCATGAGACGAAAAACTCCCGCGGAAAAGCTCAGGACGGAAAAAACGCTGATGATACTGTTATCCGCGCTTGCCTGCGTGGGGGCGGTATTTCTGGTATCGCTGGTGTTTTCGGGAATAGCGTCGGTGATAGACCTGTCGGACGGCGCGTTCCTGCTTATGGCGGACGCGGCGCTGTGCGCGGGCTGCTTTGCGGCGGGCTTCACGGCTGCGAAAAGGCGCGGCAGACACGGCATGAAAACGGGTTTTCTGTGCGGAGTGATTATTTTCCTTGCAGTTTTGCTGGGAGGAATTATCTTCGTAAGAAGCTTCTCCGCAGGGGGACTTTTTACGAAACTGTTAATAATATTGATATGTTCTTCAATAGGTGGAATATTTGGGGTCAATTCACCCCGCAGATTTCGTTAATTTGACTATTGAAATATGTCGGATAGTGTGATATAATATGTTAAATAATTTTTATCGGAGGTTTTTTCAATGAAGCATATTGTTACCATTAACAAGGCTAACCTTAAGAAAACTGCCGCTAAGGGCGGCTGCGGCAAGTGTCAGGCTTCCTGCCAGTCTGCCTGCAAAACTTCCTGCACTGTTGCAAACCAGAAGTGCGAGAAGTGATTTTCCCGTAGGATAGAGGATAGAGAATAGAAGACAGAGCATATCTGTTTTCTAATTTCTATCCTCTAACTTCTATTCCATGCTTTTTATCCACTAACCTTTACCCTCTAAAAGGAGCAATCTGTATGATACATAAGTACAAGCTGGGCGGACTTAATATAGTTCTTGACGCAAACAGCGGCGGCGTTCATCTTGTGGACGAGCTTACCTACGATATGCTGGACAACGTCAAGCCTCCGTTTGAGGACAAGTGTCCCCCGCGGGTGGTCGAGAAGCTTTCCCGCTTTTATGTTGAAAAGGACATCGAGTCCTGCTATGAGGAGGTCAAGGAGCTTTACAATGAGGGAGTTCTCTTTTCCGAGGACGATTACGCTCAGTTTGCAAAGTATTCCGTTGCCGCTCCCGTAAAGGCTATGTGCCTGCTTGTGGAGCAGGACTGCAACCTCAGGTGCGAATACTGCTTTGCGGGTACGGGCGATTACGGCACGGGAAAGCGTATGCATATGGATTTCAAGACGGGCAAAAAGGCTATGGATTTCCTGCTTGAAAATTCGGGGGACAGAGAAAATCTTGAGCTTGACTTTTTCGGCGGCGAGCCTCTCATGAACTGGGACGTGGTAAAACAGCTTGTGGAGTACGGCAGAAGCAGGGAAAAGGAATTCGGCAAGCGTTTCAGATTTACGATAACGACAAACGGTCTGCTTCTTGACGAGGAGAAAATGGACTTCATCAATAAGGAAATGTCCAACGTGGTGCTTTCCGTGGACGGACGAAAGGAAGTCAACGACCGCGTGAGAAAACGCGTTGACGGCACGGGCTGCTACGACAGGATAATGGACAAGTTCAAGACCCTTGCACAAAAGAGAAACTATGAAAATTATTACGTCCGCGGGACGTTTACAAAATATAATCTTGATTTCGCCGAGGACGTGCTTCATCTGTACGAGCAGGGCTTCGACCAGATATCGGTGGAGCCTGTTACAAGCGAAGCTTCCGCAAGCTATGCGCTGACCGAAAAGGAGCTTCCCGCGATTTTTTCGGAGTACGAGCGTCTGGCGGAGATAATCCTCGAACACGACAGACAGGGCAAGCATTTCAACTTCTTCCACTTTATGCTTGACTTGGATCAGGGTCCCTGCGCAATAAAGAGACTCCGCGGCTGCGGCAGCGGAAACGAATACGTGGCAGTTACTCCCGACGGAGATATTTACCCATGCCATCAGTTTGTGGGATACGACGACTACAAAATGGGAAACATAAACGACGGAACGTTCAGCAAGGATATCAAAAACAGCTTTGCCGCGGCGCATATCTACTCCAAGGAGGACTGCGTTAAGTGCTGGGCGAGATTCTATTGCAGCGGCGGCTGCAACGCAAACAATTACGTCTATACGGGAAATATCCTTACCGCCCACAAGCTTTCCTGCGAAGTGCAGAAAAAACGTCTTGAATGCGCGATAATGATAAAGGCGTCGAAGTTTGCGCAGGAAGCGGAGCATACGGAAGCGTCCGACAGATGACCGACGGAGGATATTATGCCGAGAATGAGACTAAAAGCCTCCGAGGATAAGGAGAAGATACGCCAGCTCAGGCAGGACATCAAGGATATGAAGCTGGATATGAAAGAGACGTTCTCCGTTATGGAGGATATGGAAAAGCCGAAAAAGAAGCGGAAGTCCAAAAAGGCTCTGTGGATTTCAATTGTTATTGCGGCTGTAATAATCCTTGCCGCAGTCGCATATATATTGCTTACTGTATTATAAGAAATAAGGGTACCCGACGGTACCCTTATTTAGTATTCGAGAAAAGGGGTATAACCGTTCATGATAAAATTTCTGACGAAAACCTTTGTTAAGGACAGTGAAAATGTGTCCGACAAAAATGTAAGGCAAAGCTACAGCGTGCTTGGAGGCGTGCTTGGAGCAATATGCAATCTGTTCCTGTTCGGGCTGAAGCTTGCTGTGGGTACGCTCATGAACAGCATTGCAGTCACCTCGGACGCGTTCAATAACCTATCCGACATGGGAAGCTGCCTTGTGGCGATAATCGGCGCGAAGATGTCCACCCGTCAGCCCGACCGCGAGCACCCTTTCGGTCACGGCAGGATAGAGTACATTTCCTCGCTGATAGTTTCATTTATCATTCTGCTTGTTGGCTTCGAGCTTTTCAAGGGAAGCATTGAGAAAATCGCAAATCCCGAAGAGGTTATTTTCAGTCTGCCCATGATAATAATTCTTGCGGCGTCGGTGCTTGTCAAGCTTTGGATGTACTTCTGCTACAGCTTTATCGCGAAAAAAATAAATTCCACTGTTATGAAAGCCACTGCCCGCGACAGCATAAACGACGTTATTTCCACAAGCGCGGTGGTTGCGGCTACCGTTGTAGGAAGCTTTCTGCCGTTCCAGATCGACGGCTTTGTAGGTATTGTCGTTGCGGCTTATATCGTTTACGGCGGCTATAATCTTGCCAAGGAGACTATCGACCTGCTGCTGGGTACTCCGCCCTCCCGTGAGACTATTGACACCCTTAGCGGGATAATCATGTCCCGCGACGAGATAGTCGGCATACACGACCTTATGGTACACGACTACGGTCCGGGAAGAGTTTTCGCTTCGGTACACGCGGAAGTCCCCGACGATTCGGATATGGTGCATATCCATGAGATAATCGACGACGTGGAGCGGCAGGTATTTGCCGAAATGGGTATCCAAATTGTTATTCACACCGACCCCATAACCGTCAACAACGAGTATGTGGACGGTCTTAAAGCCATGGTTCTGGAGTGCGCAAGAGAGGTATTTCCCCACTGCAATATTCACGATTTCAGAATTACCGACGGTGAAAACCGCATAAATCTTATCTTTGACCTTGTTCTCACCGATGCGGGCTCACCCTCCGAGCGGGACGGGATTGTGACCAAAATCAAGCAGAATATCCGAAACAGGGACGAACGGTTCAACACCGTTATTACAGTGGAAGAGGACTACAGTGGACGGTAACGGTATAAGAGTGCTTGTCTGCGGCGGCAGGGAAGTGCGGTGGGTGCTGACGCGGAAAAAGGTCAGGAACGTAAATCTGCGGGTAAAGCCCGACGGAATAGTTTACATCAGCGCAAACACACGTGTGCCCGTGAAGTTTATCGAGGACTTTATCAGGGAAAAATCGGATTTTATCTTCTCCGCTCTGGAGGGGTTTTCCAAACGAGAGAACGTTCCCGTGCTGCCGAAGTCCTCGGAGGGCTATCAAAGTGGCGATACTTTTTGTTATTTTGGAAAATATTATACTTTGCGTATAGATATTGACGAGGACATATCCTATGCGGCGCAGGAAAGCGTTTCTGTCGATGAAGATAAAATCGTTGTCACTGTGCGGTACGGGAACAGGGTAGGAAAAGTGCTGGAAAAATTCTACGCCGAGGAGACCCGAAAGCTGTTTGAGACCCTTAACAGGCGCACACGGCTGATGTTTAGTGTGAAAGGCTATGACGTTAAGCAAGCCGACTTGCAGATACGGGAAATGAGTTCCCGCTGGGGGAGCTGTCACATCTCCGAGGGGAAGATCGTGATGAACAGCAGGCTTGCGCTGTATCCCGAAATATGTGCGGCGTATGTGTTTGTCCACGAGTACGCCCACTTTGTCGTGCCGAACCACAGCGCGGCGTTCTGGGCGGTGGTAGGCGATATTATGCCCGACTATAAGGTCTGCAAGGACATTCTTAAGAAATAAATTTTCCCGAAGCTGTAAGATTTCTCACGAAATTTCGTCTTATACAGTGAGGGAAATTATGCTCTTGAAATATACAAAAAGTATTAACATTATTAATTTACACAAGGAGGAATTGAAAATGAAGTCCAAGACCAAGTACATAGTCATGTCAGTACTGCTGACCGCGGCGGTACTGCTTTCAGCCTGTTCAAAGGCGGAGGATACCGAAATTAACACGGTAGCATTTTCGGAACATTCAGATGCGGAAAATACCGAATTCTACGACGAGATCGGCAGCATAACGGGATACTATATGCGAAGCCACACCGACTATATTATTTTTGAAAACAGTTATACCTCCTTGCGTCCGGAAAGTCATATAGAAACATATTATGAACCCGTGATGATTCATTTTGCGGATGGCGAAGAGGGCGACGTTCCTATGGACAGCCTGAAAACGGGAGACAAAATAGAGGTTGACATTGGATCAATTGCGGCATCATATCCCGGACAAGCCCGCATTTACGGGTTAAGGCTCGTTGAGGAGGGAGACGTTTCCAATATTGCCGACCAAGCGCTTTTAGAATTGGAGGGCTGCGGTATCCACGCAGTTATCGGCGAAAAGACGGACCAGCCGCCTGTAACGCGTCACAGCGGATATTTTGTGCGGACGGAGACGGGGTGCTTTCTTGTCCCCGCGGAAAAATACGGTTTGCTTTCGGGAATTGACCTTTTGAAGATACACCCCGCTTCCGATGCGGAGGCTGCGGGCATTGATGTAAGCGAAGTGTCCCTTGACGGCTTTAAAACGGGGGACAGGATTTGGGTCGATGTAATGCTTGTGCAGGAGCTGTACCCGCCGATATCTCCCATTTACGGAGCGGCTCTTATCGAAAATGGGGATATTTCCGATATCGACCAGTCTGTTATCTCAAAGCTTGAAGAGCTGGGCTATACCGTTGTGTAAGTTCCATATACTGTAAAAATATACCGTGGGATTTTGAAATGTATCGGACAAAATATTTCAAAATCCCGCGGCTTTCCTTAAAAAATAACAATTTTTTTAACATTTTGGAATTTTTTCTAAAAACTCTTGCAAATTGCAGGGAAATGGTGTATACTTATTTTTATAGTGATAAAGCGGAGAGGTATCCGCAAAGTATTAAATTTGGAAACTATACAAGGAGGATTTAAACAATGGCGTTTAAAAATGAGTACCTTAAAGGCGTGTACGAAAAGGTTGAAAAGCGTAACCCCGGCGAGACCGAGTTCCTTCAGGCGGTAAGAGAGGTTCTGGAATCTTTCGAGCCCGTTGTTGAAAAGGATAAGTCCTACGAGACAAACGGTATCATCGACAGAATTGTTGAGCCCGAGCGTTTCATTCAGTTCAGAGTTTCATGGGTTGACGACAAGGGCAACGTTCAGGTGAACCGCGGCTTCCGCTGCCAGTTCAACTCCGCTATCGGACCTTACAAGGGCGGTCTCAGACTTCACCCCTCCGTTTGCGCTTCGGTAATCAAGTTCCTCGGCTTCGAGCAGATTTTCAAGAACAGCCTTACAGGTCTGCCTATGGGCGGCGGTAAGGGCGGCTCCGACTTTGACCCCAAGGGCAAGTCCGACCGTGAAGTTATGGCTTTCTGCCAGAGCTTTATGACAGAGCTTTCCAAGCACATCGGCGCTGACACCGACGTTCCCGCTGGCGACATCGGAACAGGCGCAAGAGAGATCGGCTATATGTTCGGTCAGTATAAGAGACTCCGCAACGAGTTTACAGGCGTTCTCACAGGCAAGGGACTTTCCTACGGCGGCTCTCTCGCAAGAACAGAAGCTACAGGCTACGGTCTTTGCTACTTCACTGAGGAAATGCTCAACTGCATGAAGAACGACAGCTTCAAGGGCAAGACTGTTGTTATTTCCGGCTCCGGAAACGTTGCTATCTACGCTACACAGAAGGCTACACAGCTGGGCGGCAAGGTAGTTGCTCTCTCCGACTCCAACGGCTATATCCACGATCCCGACGGAATCGAGCTTGATCTCGTTAAGCAGATCAAGGAGGTTGAGCGCGGCAGAATCAAGGAATACGTTGACAGAACTTCCCACAAGAACGTTACCTATACAGAGGGCTGCAAGGGCATCTGGACTATCAAGTGCGATATTGCTCTTCCCTGCGCAACACAGAACGAGCTTGACGGCGACGCTGCCGACGCTCTTATCAAGAACGGCGTAATCGCTGTTGCAGAGGGCGCGAATATGCCTTCCACTCCCGAAGCTATCGAGAAGTTCCTCGCAGCTAAGGTTATGTTCGGTCCCGCAAAGGCTGCAAACGCAGGCGGCGTTGCAACATCGGGTCTTGAAATGTCCCAGAACAGCGAGCGTCTCAGCTGGACATTCGAGGAGGTTGACGCTAAGCTCAAGAACATTATGGTCAACATCTTCCACAACGCATACAATGCTTCCAAGGAATACGGCGCAGAGGGCAACCTGGTTATGGGCGCTAACATCGCAGGCTTCCTGAAGGTTGCTGACGCTATGAAGTGGCAGGGCGTTGCATATTAATTGCCTGACCCGCAATTGAAATAATCCCAAAAGCAAGAGGATAGAACGGTTTGCTGCAAAAGCGGAAAACTGCTTCTATCCTCTAATCGCTGTTTGGAAAAGGAGATAATGTGATGTCAAAAAAGGAGACTGCAAAAAGATACATATTATTCATAGTCAGCCTGTTTTTCTCCGCGCTGGGAGTAGCCTTTACAAAGCGGGGAGAGCTGGGAGTGTCCCCCATATCCTCGGTGGCGAACGTTCTGAGCTGCAAGTTCGACGCGCTTTCGCTGGGAACATGGCTCATCATCTGGAACTGCGTTCTTATCGCGGGACAGATAATAATTCTCCGAAAAAAGTTTCAGCCGATACAGCTTCTGCAAGTGCCGCTGTCCTTTCTGTTCGGCTGGTTCACCGATCTGGGAATGATGATAGTTTCCCATATTCCCGCGGAGGTCTACGGCGTGCGGCTTGCCATGGTCATTATCGGGATAGTTATTCTTGCTTTCGGTATTGCGCTTTCGGTTATCGCAAACGTTATAATGAACTCGGGAGAAGCCTTTGTAAAAGCGATATCGGATACAATTCACAAGGAGTTCGGAAATGTCAAGATAGTGTTTGATATTTCCTGCGTTGCGGCGGCTTTGATACTGTCGCTGATATTCTTTAACTTTACTATCGTGGGAACGAGAGAGGGTACGGTCATCTCCGCTTTTCTTACGGGAGTAGTTGTAAAATTTTTCTGTAAGAGGCTTAGCAGTCCCGTGAACGCTTTGCTTTCCGATAAGGTTTAATAAAAAAGGGCGGATACCGTATCCGCCTCCTTGAGGGGGCATCAGCAAAAATAATGTTCTGAACATCTTACAGTGGGGGTGACTCAGCCCGCGGGGGCTCCCCGCAGTCTTACATACCCGCTTTTGTCCACGATATCCTGTCCCTCCTCGGAGAGTATCCAGTCAATGAATATCCGAACGTTGGGGTTGGTGTCGTCCTTGCGGCAGACCGCGTAGAAATTGCTTACAATAGGATAGCTTCCGTTTGAAACGTTCTCCTTGTCGGGGCAGACCCCGTTCAGGGAGAGCATTTTTATTTTTCCGTTTTCCGCAAGGTCGGAAACATAGTATCTGAACGAGTATCCGATAGACCTGCCCAGAAATCCAAACGGACTTTTTTTCATCTCCCTGCCGTCCATAAAGGACAGCATTGCGGTCTGACTTCCGCTGCCCGCGTTTCGCGTGACCGTATCCACGGGATAATTGTCGCCGCCAACCTCCGACCAGCTTCTGAAGTCTCCCGCGTAAAGCCCCCTGACCTGCTCGACGGTAAGGCTGTCCACTGGGTTGTCCTTGTTCATGATAAAGACAAAGGCTTCGCAGCCTATGGGTATCAGTTCAAGCTCCACGCCCTGTTTCTCGGCGTAGGCAAGCTGTTCCGCTGAGGGCTGTGCGCAGAAAACTATGTCGGCAGTACCGTCTGCAATCGCTTTATAGGCTCCTCTGGTGTTGCTGAACCGAAGTTTGCTGTCGGAAGCAAAATCCTTGCCGTCAAAGGAAACGCTTTCCTTGGGGTACACAGCGTTCACAAACGCGGAGAATACAGGGTACAGAGCCGCCGCGCCGTCCACAACGGGCAGGTCGCCCGACAGGGTGAGAGAGCTTTCCGTAACTGCTATCTTGGAATTTTCATCAAAGGGCAGGTACTCGTCAAGCTCGATTGACTTTGCCTGCATATCCTCGCTTGCGTAGTTTATAAAACGCTTTGTGACCGCGTTCCATACGGCGGCGTCAAAAGCCGCGAAGCAGGCGGCAAGCAGGAAGATCGCCGATAATTGTCTGAACAGCTTCATGCTTTACCTCCAGTTGGCGATGTAGGAAATTATGGAGCAGTCCGAAAAAAGCGCGACCGTGTACAGTATCAAAGCCAGCGTGGAGACCGTCCCGACGGCGGTTATTGCAGTCAGTATTCTTTTGAAAAGCTTGTCGTTCATTTCCGCACTTCCTTACATATGTGACAATCCGATCAAAAACAGGATTATAATTGTTATCAGCGCACCGTTTATCACTGCCGCAGTAATAGCGGAAGCGATCATCATACGCCTTTTCTTTCTGCGCTCCTCGGTGTTCTCCTTGGGAGTGCGGCAGTACTTTACGATGGATATGACGAACCACACAAGCGCGGCAAGCGGCGTTGCAAATAATATATCAAACAGAAACAATGCCTTTTCTCCTTTCCAAATTAAAGCTTTGCCGAGGGGACGCTGACATTTCTATCCTCTGTACGGCAGCCACACCCGCATCTGATTTTCACCGCGGTTTCCCCAAGTATAGTAGGGTACGGCGGTAAGGGTCTCGGCAGTAATTTTCGGCTTTTCAAAGCTGTACAGGCTGTCCGTTGGAGCAGTTCTGTACCCTTTTGCGGTAAGCGTTACCGCTCCGCCAAGCTCGGCTTTTGCTTCGCCTGCGGCAATCTCTCCGCTGTCGTCGAGAACAAGGGAAAGCACGTCTCCGCCGTTATCGACGCCCTCGAAGCAGTACACAAGCGCGCCCCGCTGTATTGCTGCGCAGCCCGTGTTTTCCGCAACCTTTGCAGAGGAGTACACAACCCTTGCTCTGTCGTCCAGAGCGATTTCAAGAACGTCCCCCTCGCTCAGGTCAACGTAAGCGTAGCCGCATTCTGTGCGGGGAGAAATTTTCTCTCCGTTAAGAGAAACAGCGGTACTCTCACTCCACGCGGGTATTCTTACCGCCGCAGTTCCGTTTCCCCGAACGGCTGTGTACTTCACCGTAAATCCGTAGGGGAAATCAGTTTCGCAGCGGAGCGTAAGTCCGAAAGAAAAATCAACTTCGCCCGAAGCGTAAAGATGACAGTACGCTGTGCGGTCTCCCTCGCCGTAGGCATATGTTCCGAACGCGGCGATCGTCCTTGCAACATTGGGAGGACAGCAGGCGCAGACAAACCATTCGGGACGCTGAGGCTTGTCGTGCCAGTGAGTTGCGGCAATTCCCGAAACGCCCGGAATTACCTCCAGAGGATTAACGTAGAAAAAGCGTTTGCCGTCAAGCTGCATTCCCGCAAGAACGGTGTTGTAGAACGCACGCTCCATAATGTCGCCGTATTTTCCGTCGGGACGGTCAGGGCAGGCTTCAAGCATTCTGGAAGCGAAAAACATCAGTCCGCAGGACGCGCAGGTCTCGGCGTAGGCGGTATCGTTGGGCAGGTCGTAGTCCACCGTGAACGCTTCGCCGATACCCGTGGAGCCTATGCCTCCCGTGATATACATACGCTTGTCGGCAATGCTGTTCCAGAGACGGCGGCAGGCTTCGAGAAGTTTACCGTCGTCGGTCTCGGAGGCAAGGTCAGCCATTGCGGTATAGAGATAGACCGCGCGGACGCTGTGTCCCACCGCGTCGGACTGCTCGCGGACGGGCGCAAAGCTCTGCTGATAAGCGCCGTCCTCGGCATTGTTGCCCCAGACAGTCCAGTCGCGGAGAGCCTTTTCTCTTTTATAGAAATCGCCGCCGTTCTCGCCTCTTGCGTTGATGAAATGCTCCGCAAGCTCAAGGCAGTGCTTTTCGCCTGTTGCGCGGTACAGCTTAAGAAGCGCAAGCTCCACCTCGGGGTGACCGGGATATCCCTCGTGCTTTTCGGTAATAAAATGCTTGTAGATATGCTCCATGTTTTTCAGCATGACTTTCAGCAGCTTGTCCTTGCCAGTTCCGTTATAGTAGGCAACGGCGGCTTCCATGAAGTGCCCCGCGCAGTAAAGCTCGTGTCCCTCTAAAAGATTTTTCCAGCGCTTGTCTCTGTCCTTTATGGTGAAATATGTATTCAGATAGCCGTCTTCGTCCTGAGCGGCGGCGATGATGTCGATAAGGGAATCGGCGGTCTCTTCAAGCTTCGGGTCGTGCCAAACCGCAAGGGAGTAACCAACCGCTTCAAGCCATTTCGCCGCGTCGCTGTCCTGAAAGACCATGCCGTAAAAGCCGTCGCCAACGTCCTCCCCGCGGAGAGCCGCAGCCGCGTTTATGAAATTCTGCACCACATGACTTTTCTCCGCGCCCTCGGCTTTGTCGCACAGAACGTCGTACTGATAGGGAATGACGACTTCCCTGATAAGCTTCTGGTATCTGCTGATAAAGCCCTCCGAGGGTCTGTACTGCTTTATTGATATCTGCTTCTGAATTTTCATGAAAATTACCTCCCGTTAAAAATTATCTGTCTTTAATTGTACCTCAAAGCACGGTATTTGCAATAGACTATATTCGGAAGTATTTGTACAAAATTCCGATTTGCCGCAAGTGCCGCCGATCGCAGTTTATATTCTCGGCACATACGATCTTCTGTATTCCACGGGAGAACAGCCCCGTTCTCTTTTGAATATCCTGCTGAAATAATAAACGTCTCCGAAGCCCGCTGCTTCGGCAATTTCCGTAACTGACAGGGACGTCTCCGCAAGCATACGGCAGGCGGCTTTCATACGGACTCCGATAATATATTTTTTGACGGTCATGCCCGTGCTTTCCCTGAAAACCGTGCAGATATGTTTGTATGAAATTCCGCACAGCTTTTCAACATCCGCCGAGGAAATTTCCTCCCGATAGTGCTTTTCGATATAGTCACGTATCCGCTCCGCATAGACGTTTGAGGTGTCCCGCGGACGGCTTTCTGCCTCTGTGCAGTGCAGAAAAATATCCCACAACAGCATTGAAGCGCGGGGAATATCCCCCCTGTTGTGAGCCGACGCAAGCATACGGAAAATCCGCTCCGCTTCGGAAAAATCCTCCTGCCTCAAAAGCTTGGGAAGCTCGATATACTGCTTTGAATCCCCGCCTTGCAGGTACACTCTGTCCGTCTCCGTTATCTGCGGCGGCTTGTAAGGACGCATATTGACCTCAGGCTCGGGACACAAAAAATGCGCATAGTACCAGACTGTCCCACGCTCAAAGGGCTTCTCTCCCCAGTGATGCACGCCGCCTTTCAGAAAGAAAATATCTCCCGCGGAAAGCCTGTAGGGCACGCCGTCCTCGATAATTTCCATAGAGCCTTTCAAAAGCAAAATAACCACATTGCAGTCAAAAGTCCTGTTGATGTGTATTTCGTTTTCCCCCGCGGCGCAGCGGTCAGCTTCGCAAATAAAGGGCATTGCGGTGCAGGGTATCTTTATGCTGTGATTTTTTTCGGACATTTTTCTCACCTGCTTTTATGGGGTCTACAAAAAAATTATACAATACTTGCCTCGGGAAATCAAGTGATTTTTTTAAGCCGAATATTGTGCAGTAAAAACAGCCTGCGGTCACGTCCCGTACGGTTCGTATCGCAGGCTGATTTTATTCCTCAATAATATTATGTAAAATATTTTTCTCGTCAAGCTTTGCTTCAAGATTTTCGCGGGCGGCAAGAGTTGCGGTATCGCTCAGATAGATATGTACCTCAATGTCTCCCTCAAGCTTGTCTATCTCTCCGATAAGCCCGTCAAGATCATAGGATTGATTGCTGTAAAGATAACCGTCGCCGTCAACAGTCACTTCAACGAAAACAGCTTCCTGAACGGTAACTGCCTCCGTGGTCTCGGAAGTTTCCGAAACGGATGCATTTACCTGAACCGCTTCTCCGTCTCCGCTGCCTTTTCCGAAGCCAAGACCGTCCCCAAAGAAGTAAAGTATTGCCAATGCAATAAGTATCAATAAGATCAAAACCAATAAAAGCTTTCCGAACCCGCCTTTTTTCTTTTCAGTCTTTGCCATTTTAAAACCTCCGTAATTTTATTTTCTGATCTCGGCGCAGTAAAATTTTTCATACACGCCGTTTACGTCCTTTATTTGGGGCAAAAAATCTTCGGGAATATGTCCCGAGCCGTTATCGTGAAGATCGTACATAAAAACGGCTATTATCACGTCGTCTTTTTTAAAGCCGTTATTACCCAGAATGGTTATTATTTCATTTTTCAGATCCATGCAATTTTCCGACGAGACCTCTCCGATCATGGTGCTGCCGTTCAGGACGGTTATATCCCAGTCGTCCCTGTTCCTCATTTTCAGGTCTATTTTAAAGAGCACTCCCTTTTGAAAATTCATAAGGGCTTCCGCGTTGTCCACGGCATTTTTGTCGGCTTCGCGGAGCTTCTCCATTTCGCGTTCGGCTTCCTTTTGCCACTCCGCCTTTTCCTCCTCAAACTGCCGTCTGTCCGCTTCAAGCTGCTCAGACTGAGCGGCAGCTTCCTCAATCTGGGCGGCGGCTTCCGCTTTCGCTTCGTCCGAGGAAAATTTAAAATTGATAAGAAAGAAAAAAAGTATTATCATTGTGATATCCAGCAGAGCGGTAAAATCAAGGGATATTTTACGCCTTTTCATTATTCTCCCCCGTTTCCTCCGACGTCTGACTGTCATCTTTTATTCTGATAAGGTAAAGCTCGTTGTTTTCATCAATTTTGGGACTTAAAAAGCTGTCCAGTATCTTAAACAGAAGTCCGAAAAACGCGCCCAGAAGCGTTGACGTAAGAGCCAGCAAAAAGCTGCCCGAGATCATTTCCGTACCGCCCGACAAGTCAAGCTTCAAAAGAGAGTATATCGTACCAATCATTCCCAGCAGAGGAAAAGCCGATGTGAAATTCACATACAGGGCGTATAAAATTTCCTGACGCTTATGTCTTTTTTTCAGCTCGTTTCTTTTGCAGACGCTGCTTTCAAAATCACGCTCCAGATAACCGCTGAAGCTGCTGCTGTATTTAATTGTCATGGAAAAAACGACGGCTGTTAAAACTGCCCAGATATAAATTATCCAGTCGTATTTTAAAAAATTTCCGCCCAAAATTTCAAGCAAATTCATATTGACCCCATTCCTGCAAATATTATACAACATTTTTCCGCAAATTTCAACAAATTTTGCATAAAATTAAAAACACCTTATCAAAATCTCCGCAGCAAGCGCGGCAATGCAAGCCGCTGCCGCAACTGCAAGCAGTCCCTTGTTTTTTATGGCAAGAAGCACCGCCGCGGCTATCCCCACCGAAGCCGAAGCAACGTTTCCCGTGGAATAAAAAGCCGCGGGGATAGTCATTGCTCCAAGCACCGCGTATGGCACGTAATACAGAAAATCCTTGACAAAGCGGGACTTTATTTTTTTTCTGAATATCACAAACGGAAGCATTCGCACAAGATAGGTCACTCCCGCCATTACGCCGATGTAAGCAACAATACTCGTTGTCATTCCGCCTCAGCCTCCTTTCTACGGGGAAACCATATCGCTCCCGCCGCCGAAGCCGCAAGTGTACAGATGATTATTGCAAAGCCCGATGAGACGTGGGAGAATAACGGTATGTACCTAAGTCCGCAGCTCATTGCAGCAGAAACTATTACCGTGACCAGAACCCCGACGGATTTTCTTGCGGGAGGAATGAAAATTGCAATAAACATTCCGTAGATAGCTATGCCTAAAGCGGAGCGGAGAATTTCGGGCAGGACGCTTCCCGCAATGCCGCCCAAAAGCGTACCTAAAGACCAGCACAAAAACGGCAGCAGTATCAAGCCGTACATATAACGGGGGGTTATCTCCTTTGGCTTTCCCGAAGCGACGGCGAAGATCTCGTCGGTGATGCCGAACGCCGCAAGAAACCTGTGGGGCGTGGTAAAGCCCGTGTCCAGCTTCTGGGACAGAGACAGACTCATCAGCGCATAGCGCATATTTATAATAAGCTGAGCCAGAGCCATTTCAAGCAGAGTTCCCGCGGCGGTGATTATGCTCAGACCCGCCACCTGTCCCGCCGAGGTAAGATTTGTCATTGAGACGACCGTTGCCGCAAGAGCCGAAACTCCCTGTGTAACGGCGGCTATGCCGAAGCTGAAGGACACTGACAGGTATCCCAGTCCGATAGGCACGCCGTCGGCAAGTCCCTCCTTAAAGCCAAGCTTTTCCGATTCCATGATCAAACCTCTTTTCAAACGCAGATAAATATAATAATAAACTCAATACATGCAGGCTGTTTCCGAACAGGCAAGCAAAATATTTACGCATATACAAATAATTATATCACATTTTGCGGAACTTGTCATTATTTTTGCAGAATATTCCGCAAAATATTTTACGTATCGGGAGGTTGCTTATTTACGGCGGTACGGTTCATTCCGTCAAAATGCACAAACACAGACAGTAAGGTTGTCCTTTCAGACTATTGATTTTTACCCTTTAAAGTGTTATAATAATTGTATATATTTAAAATTTTGTAATTTAAGGACGGTAATTTTTATGCCAATTACGGAAATTCTTGAACAGAACTGTGAAAAATTCGGCGGCGACACCGCTCTGGTGGAGATCAATCCCGACATTCAGGAGACCCGCCGCGTCACATGGAAGGAGTACGAGCTGATAGAACCCGGTACGCTCTGCCACTACCGCCGCGAGATAACCTGGAACGTTTTCAACGAGAAGGCAAACCGCTTTGCAAACCTGCTGCTGAGCCGCGGCATCAAAAAGGGAGACAAGGTGGCTATACTGCTGATGAACTGCCTTGAATGGCTTCCCATATACTTCGGTATACTTAAAACCGGCGCGCTTGCAGTGCCGCTGAATTTCCGCTATACCTCCGATGAGATCAAGTACTGTCTCGACCTGTCCGAAAGCGACGTACTTGTTTTCGGTCCCGAATTTATCGGAAGAGTTGAGGAGATCGCCGACGATATCAGCAAGCACAGGCTTCTTTTCTTTGTGGGAGGAAACTGCCCCACCTTTGCGGAGGACTACGACCGCCTTACCGCAAACTGCCCCAGCGTTTCACCCGACATAAAGCTGACCGACGACGACTACGCCGCGATATATTTTTCCTCGGGAACAACAGGCTTCCCCAAGGCGATACTCCACAAGCACATGAGCCTTATGCACTCTGCCCGCGTTGAGCAGAACCACCACGGTCAGACCAAGGACGATATCTTCCTGTGCATTCCTCCGCTGTACCATACGGGCGCGAAAATGCACTGGTTCGGTTCTTTCCTTGTGGGAGGAAAATCCGTCCTCCTGAGAGGCGTAAAGCCAAAGACTATCCTTGAAGCGGTATCCTCCGAGGAATGTACAATAGTATGGCTGTTAGTGCCGTGGGCGCAGGATATTTTGGACGCCATCGAAAGCGGCGAGATAAAGCTTTCCGACTACAAGACCAAACAGTGGAGACTTATGCATATCGGCGCACAGCCTGTTCCGCCCAGCCTTATCACACGATGGAAAAAATATTTCCCCGACCATCTGTATGATACCAACTACGGTCTGAGCGAATCTATCGGTCCGGGCTGCGTACACCTGGGCGTGGAGAATATCCACAAGGTTGGCGCGATAGGCAAGGCGGGCTTCGGTTGGGAGACAAAGATAGTGGACGAGAACGGCGTTTCCGTTGAGCGGGGCAAGGTGGGCGAGCTTGCGGTAAAGGGTCCGGGTGTGATGACCTGCTACTACAACGACCCCGAGGCGACCGACGAAGTTCTCAAGGACGGCTGGCTCTTTACGGGCGATATGGCGCAGGAGGACGAGGACGGCTTCATCTTCCTTGTTGACCGCAAAAAGGACGTTATCATTTCGGGCGGCGAGAACCTTTATCCCGTTCAGATCGAGGACTTCCTCAGAGGTCACAGCGCGATAAAGGACGCGGCTGTAATAGGACTTCCCGACAAGCGTCTGGGAGAGATCGCCGCCGCAATTATCGAGATAAAGCCCGACCACAAATGCACCGAAGAGGAGATCGCGGCGTTCTGCAACGGTCTGCCCAGATACAAGCGTCCGCACAAGATCATTTTTGCGGACATTCCCAGAAATCCCACGGGCAAGATCGAGAAGCCCAAGCTTCGTGAGATATACTGCGGCGAAAGCGTTGTTGCAAAGCAGAACAAAGGCTGAGTTGTCTATGCCGCCGTCTATAGTGAGTGGTTTGGCTAACGCAAAAATTCAACGCCGTTTCAAAAATGGCAGAAAGGAAATAATGTATGGATATTCAATCTACTGCCGGCGCAAACCCATATATAACGCCTGTCCACACAAGATTAGACCTTACAGGCAAAAAAGTTGTCACTATTGCCGAGCTTATGGCGGAATATAGCTTTCAAGATGCTCTGAACGATCAATACATTGGAAAAGACGGCAAAGTAATAGATGTAAGCAAGTTGGACAGGATTCCGGTCGAAGAGCTGCTTGAAGGTTTGTACACGCCCGAATTCGACACCAATATAGAGAACGGTCTCAGGTATCAGAGAAGCTGCTTTGATTATACCAATTCGTGGGAATTTGCTAAGCTGACCGCAGCAGAAGATTTTACAGGAATGTCCGACTCCGAAATTTACAAGGCAATTTATGAAAAATATCAGTATTGCTACGGAAAGAATTTTTACTACAGCAAAGCAATAAGCTACCCGATAGCTACCTCGGAGTTTGACGACTATAATAAAATAATACGCCGCTTTAATAATGAAGTGGCTGCGGCTTTGGGCGGCGAAGAACAGGTAAAGGCTGCGCGTCGTGAGGCGTTGTACGGAGATATGAGTGACTATGAGGTTCGTCAAGCAATTATTGACGAATATGATCTTTCCGACGGAATGACTTTCCGTGAGCTTTACAAAATGACCTATGACATTTGGAAAGTAGGACTTGACGGCGGTTTGCACAACCGTTTGGACGAGCTTTTTTATGATTTCAGTACAGCCGAATCACGCGCAAACTGTGATAATATTGCCGCCCGTGAAAAATATCTTGACACTAAGGTAAGCGGAAAGTATTTCAGCGAGCTGCAAAAATTTTACGACAACGCTGTGTACAGAGGCAACGGTATCCTGCCCGAGTACAGTGCAGCGCTGAATCAAATCAAGGCAGCGTGCAGAGTAAGTTCGAGAGATATTTCGGTATCGTCTGTATCGTCGGCATCATCGGCATCGTCTGTATTATTAAGTTCGTTTGCTGCGAGATATAATTTACAATGGCTGAAGCTGCAATGAGGGTAAAGCTATAAAGCATGATCTTATCCGTAAGATTTTATGCGTTATGCTTTCCTGCTCCGATTATCGTTATTTGTCTAATGGCTGAGTTATCTATGCCGCCGTTTGCGGCAAGTACGGTCGCTTTGCTTCGGGACAAAAGAAAGATAAAATAAACAGTCCTGCGGAAACGGACTATGTTTTAATGTCCGAAAAGGAGAATTTCAATGAAACCTAAAGCTATTGCAAAATATCTGGCTGCGGCTTTGCTGGCGGCAGGCGTGCTTACGGCTGTTCCCGAAATTTCGGAGAGCTTCGGCGTTACGCTTGCGGTATCCGCCGAGACCACGGTTGACGGCTTTGTTATCGACAATATAGACGGAAAAAGAATAATCACCGGCTATACGGGCGAGGGCGGCGCGGTCAAGATACCCGCGGACGCGGACGGTATCGGACAGTACGCTTTCAGCGCCAACGGGACGGTAACAAGTCTTTCCGTGCCGTCGGGAGTTCCAAAAAGCTTTTATATCGGCGACATGGCTTTTTACGACTGTCATAACCTTAAAACAGTGACGGTAAGCGGCAATATCACAAGCGTTGGAAAATCGGCTTTTCAGGGCTGTCTGAGTCTTGAAAGCGTTACCTTTAAGGGCAGCGTTTCGGACGGCATCGGCGCGTACGCTTTTGCAAGCTGTCAGAAGCTGCAAAAGGTCAGCTTTGCAAAAACGAGCGCAAAGCTGGGCGGTCTCAGCGGAGCATGCTTTGAAAATAATTTCGAGCTTACCGAGGTGCAGCTTCCCGAAAAAACGGGAGCGATATACGGCTACAACTTCAACAACTGTCCCAAGCTTACAAGTCTTAGAATTCCCGAAAGCACAAAAATTGTGGGTACGGAAGTTTTCGGGTATATGTACGGCTGCGGCAAAAAGGGCTATTACTCTTCGGCTGACGGAAACGGGCAGAATGAAAAGTCGGTAAAAGCCGACGGCACAAAATCGCTGTACGTTCTTAACCTATATACGGCTGACTCCGCAGAATACAAAAAAAACGGCGGCGTGCTTTATGATTCCACGCTGTTCAGCGGAGACAAAAAAATTACTCAGCAATCCATTACCCTCACTGTAGCGGAGGGCTCCGACGCGGAAAGATACGCCGAGGAAAACGGCATTGCTTACAAGTACGAAAGCACGGATGACCCGTCCGTACCGTCGGGCTTTAAGACGACCTCCACAAGCAGCTCGGTAACTCTGACGTGGGACGCCGTGGAGGGCGCGGAGCTGTACAAGGTCTATATGTACAATTCCGAAACGGGCAAGTTCACCAAGTACAAGGACGTTAAAAATCCCAAGTGCAGGGTGAGCGGATTGAAAGCCGATACAAAGTACAGCTTCAAGGTCGTAGCCTACACAAAGGGCGACGGCACGGAGCTTGTCAAAGGCAAGGCATCAAAGACGGTGAGCGCGTCCACCGAGAAAAAGTCCGCGGAGAAAAAATAGGAAATAAAAATGTCTGCTCTCCAAAACGAGGGCAGACATTTTCTTTTGCATAAAAAGCTATAGAAAAACGGTATCCGTTTACCTGAGACGGATACCGTTTTATTTTTATGCTATTTGTTCTCCGAACCAACACTGATACGGTTCAGCGCCCTCTGGAGCTTTAACTCCGCAAGGTCGAGCTGGTGTTTGTCGTCCTGCTCTTTGAGACGGCGTCTCGCGTCCTCTTCGGAGCGTTTTGCCCAGTCAAGGTCGATCTCCTCAGCCCACTCAACAGCGTTTGCAAGGATAGACACCTTGTTTCCGCCTACCTTGAGCAGACCCGTTGAGATAGCGGCGACCTTCCAGCTGCCGTCCGCCTGCATTACCTTGAGGGGACCCGACGGCAGATCGGCTACCAGACTTGTGTGATTCGCAAGAATACCGATATCGCCCTCGGTCGTGCGGACGATTATCTGCGACGTTTCACCTTTAAAGAAAATCTTTTCGGGCGTAACTACGCTGAGCGAAAATGAAGCTGCCATAGAAAAGCACCTCCTTATTCGTTAGCGGAGTTCTTGGCTTTTTCAACGACCTCGTCGATAGTTCCCGCGAACAGGAACGCCGACTCGGGCAGATCGTCGTGCATACCCTCAATGATCTCCTTGAAGCCGCGGATAGTCTCCTTAAGAGGAACGTACTTACCCTGCATACCGGTGAACTGTTCCGCAACGCTGAACGGCTGAGACAGGAAACGCTGGATCTTTCTCGCTCTGGAAACGATCAGCTTATCCTCGTCGGAAAGTTCGTCCATACCCATGATAGCGATGATATCCTGAAGCTCCTTGTATCTCTGGAGAATGTTCTGTACCGAACGCGCAACCTCGTAGTGCTCCTGACCTACGATGTCGGGAGAAAGAATTCTCGATGTTGAGTCAAGGGGGTCAACGGCGGGGTAGATACCCAGCGAAGCAATGCTTCTTGAAAGTGTTGTTGTTGCGTCAAGGTGAGCAAATGTTGTTGCAGGAGCGGGGTCTGTAAGGTCGTCGGCAGGAACGTATACAGCCTGTACCGATGTGATTGAACCCTTGTTTGTGGAAGTAATTCTCTCCTGCAAAGCGCCCATTTCCGTAGCCAGCGTAGGCTGATAACCAACCGCCGAAGGCATACGTCCAAGCAGCGCGGAAACCTCCGAGCCTGCCTGTGTGAAACGGAAGATGTTGTCGATGAACAGGAGCACGTCCTGACCCTCGGCGTCACGGAAATATTCCGCCATAGTCAGTCCCGAAAGACCAACTCTCATTCTCGCTCCGGGAGGTTCGTTCATCTGACCGTAAACAAGAACGGTCTTGTCGATAACTCCCGACTCGGTCATTTCGTTGTAGAGGTCGTTACCCTCACGGGTACGCTCACCAACACCTGTAAATACGGAAATACCGTTGTGCTGGTTTGCGATGTTGTTGATAAGCTCCTGAATAAGAACCGTCTTACCAACGCCTGCGCCTCCGAACAGACCGATCTTACCGCCCTTAAGGTAGGGGCAGATAAGGTCGATAACCTTGATACCTGTTTCCAGAATTTCATTGGAAGCGGTCTGCTCCTCGTAGGTAGGGGGATCTCTGTGGATAGCCCATCTTTCCTTGGTTTCGGGAGCGGGCTTGTTGTCAACGGGCTCTCCAAGAAGATTGAAAATTCTTCCGAGAGTTTCCTTTCCGACAGGAACGGTGATAGGCGAACCCGTATCCACCGCGTCAACGTCTCTTACAAGACCGTCCGTAGAGCCCATAGCGATACATCTTACCACGTCGTCGCCGATATGCTGAGCGACCTCGCAGATAAGAGGCTTGCCGTTAAGCTCGATTTCTATTGCATTCAAAAGATTCGGAAGATTGTCCTTAGTAAACTGGATATCGACTACCGCGCCGATGATCTGAACAACCTTGCCGATATTTTTCTGCGGCATTTACATAATCATTCCTTCCCTATTAGATGTTAGAGAACAGAGGTAAGAGGTTTGATGTTCGTACCTCCAAACGGACAGACACCGCCTGTCCTGTGATCTGTCATTTGTGTCATCGGGGACTCCCCGCCTATTCTTGAGCTGAAGCGCCGCCAACGATCTCGGTGATCTCCTGAGTGATGGACGCCTGACGGGCGCGGTTGTACATCAGCGACAGACCCGATATCATTTCGCTTGCGTTGTCCGAAGCGTTCTCCATCGCAATTCGGCGTGAAGCCTGCTCCGAAGCGAAGCTGTCCACAACGGCGCAGAAGATCATACCCGTGATATACTTGGGAACGATCGCGTCGAAAACAAATTCGGGGGACGGCTCGTACACGGGAATCTCCTTGATTTTAGCCCTTTCATTGCTGTCCGAGTCCTCGCCGCTGCGCACGTCCATGGGAAGCACCGCCAGAGCCTCCGCCTGCTGGAGCAGGGGAGAAACGTATTCCGTGTGGAAAAGCTCCACCCTGTCGATCTCGCCGCTTACGTATTTCTGCATGATGACGTCGGAAATATCCGCCGCATGGTGGATTTTCAGACTTTCGGCAATATTCGGGTAGCTGCCCGCAAGGTCATAGCCGCGCTTGGTGAAGTACTCAACCGACTTCTTTCCGATAGCCAGCACCTTTACCTCCGCCGAGCCTTTAAGCTCGTCGATACGCGACTGAGCAAGCTTTAAAACGTTGGAGTTAAAGCCGCCCGCAAGACCTCTGTCACCGGCGATGACAACCAGCAGAACGGTCTTGGCGTCCCGCTTTCTGGTATACTGCGAGAAGAAGCCGGGGTTTTCCGACTGTATCTCGCACATTGTTTCATACAGGGCATTAAAGTAGGGACGGGCGTTGTCCGCCTTTTCCTTGGCTTTTCTCAGCTTTGAGGAAGCCACCAGCTCCATCGCCTTGGTGATCTGCATGGTGGACTCAACGCTTTTGATTCGCCTTTTAATGTCCTTCATATTACCGCTTGCCAACGGACACCCTCCTTTCTCTTATCGTTTCGGGGCAATTACTTGTCGGCAAGGAATTTCTTGACACATTCCGCGAGAGCCTCTTTAAGAGCCTCCTCGTTTTCCTTTGTCAGATCCTTTGTCGATTTGATCGAAGCGATAATGTCGGGGTGTGCGCTGCTTACGTATTCAAAAAGTTCCTTTTCAAACTCGGATACGAGCTCGAGGGGGATATCCTTGAGATAACCGTGAGTTACGGCGTAGATGATAAGCACCTGATCCTCAACGGTAAGAGGAGTGTTACGTCCCTGCTTGAGGACTTCAACAACTCTTTCACCAAGCGCAAGACGGTCCTTAGTATCCTTATCCAGATCGGAACCGAACTGGGAGAAGGACTGGAGCTCACGGTACTGGGAATAGGTCAGCTTCAGAGAACCTGAAACCTTTTTCATAGCCTTGATCTGAGCCGCGCCGCCAACACGGGATACCGAGATACCGGGGTTTACCGCGGGACGAACGCCGGAGTTGAACAGGTCTGTTTCAAGGAATATCTGACCGTCGGTAATGGAGATTACGTTGGTCGGGATATAAGCGGAAACGTCGCCCGCCTGAGTTTCGATGATAGGCAGAGCGGTCAGAGAGCCGCCGCCGTAGTTCTCGTTAAGGTTGCAGGCACGCTCAAGCAGACGGGAGTGGAGATAGAATACGTCTCCGGGGTAAGCCTCACGTCCGGGGGGGCGCTTAAGAAGCAGCGAAAGCGTTCTGTAAGCCACCGCGTGCTTGGACAGGTCGTCGTAGATACAGAGGACGTCCTTGCCCTGTTCGAGGAAGTATTCGCCCATAGCGCAGCCCGAATAGGGAGCGATATACTGTAACGGAGCAAGCTCCGAAGCTGTTGCGGAAACAACGATAGTGTAGTCCATCGCGCCGTTCTTTTCCAGAATGTCAACAACGTTTGCAACTGTGGAACGCTTCTGACCGATAGCAACGTAGATACAGATAACGTCCTGACCCTTCTGATTGATGATAGTGTCAAGCGCGATAGCAGTTTTACCCGTCTGACGGTCGCCGATAATAAGCTCACGCTGACCGCGTCCGATAGGGATCATGGAGTCGATAGCCTTGATACCTGTCTGGAGAGGTCTGTTAACGGATTTTCTGGTAATAATACCCGGAGCGATACGCTCGATGGGCATGGTTTTGTCGGTGAGGATCGAACCCTTTCCGTCGATAGGCTGACCCAGAGAGTTTACAACTCTTCCGAGCATTTCGTCGCCTACGGGAACGGATACTATCCTGCCTGTACTTTTAACGGAGTCGCCTTCCTTGATATCAGCGTCCGAGCCCAGCATAACTGCGCCTACGAAGCCGCGTTCAAGGTTGAGAGCCATTGCGCTAACGCCGTTTTCAAATTCCAGCAGTTCTCCCGACATACATTTTTCAAGACCGTGAATTCTGGCAATACCGTCGCCCACCGTAACAACGGTGCCCACGTCGGCAAGTTCTATCTTGGACTGATAATTCTTTATCTGATCCTTGATTATGCCTGTAATTTCATCGGGGCGTAAATCCATTGGAAATAACCATCCTTTCTTAGAGAGACCTTACATATTGCAGCGCAGCCTCCCGATTTTCATAATGCAGCTCAGGCGATAACGCCCCTGATCTGCTTCTGAATAGCTTCAAGCCTTGACTTGACGGAGCCGTCCATCATAGCGCCATTGTAGTTCAGCACTATTCCGCCCATAATTGACGGATCGACGGTCTCGTCTAAAATGACCGTCTTTTTGTAGACCGATTCAAGCTTGGCTTTCAGCTTGCTTTTAAGACCGTCCTCAAGCGGAACGCTTGTAACGACCTTGACCTCGGCGATATTTTTCATTTCGTACCAGCGGTTCTTATAGTCCTCCGCCACCGCGGAAATCGCGGAAGCGCGTCCCTTTTCGGTAATAACGCAAAGGAAATTATAAGTAATATCCGATACCCTGCCTTTAAAGGCTTTTTCAATGATATCCAGCTTTTCCGCCGCAGTGACCGTCGGAGTTCCGAGAAGCTTGGGAAGCTCGGGGTTATCGCCGAAAATAACCGCCAGAGAGTCCAGCTCCTTTTTCACCTCGTCCGCGCAGCCCTGCTCGCAGGCAAGCTCAAAAACCGCTTCCGAATATACTTTTTCAACTGTACCCGTCATAAAGACTGTTCCTTTCCCGAAACGGCTTGCTGATCCGGGATCATTCGCCTATTTCGTCGATAAAGCTCTCGATAAGCTGCGTGTGCGTTTTGGGGTCGATCTCCCTGGAGACAACCTGAGACGCGATAGACATTGCAATATCGGAGATCTCGTCCTTGATCTGGTTGACAGCGCGTTTCTTTTCTTTTTCGATGTCTGCGTTCGCCTTGTCCATAATGCCCTTCGCCTCGTCCCGTGCGTCCGCAATTATCTCGTCGGAGCGGGTCTGAGCCTTTTTCGTGGCGTTCTTGACGATCTCAGCCGACTCTTCTTTAGCGGCGGACAGCTTTTCAGTGTACTCCGCTTCGAGCTGCTTCGCGTTTGACAGCGCGCTGTCGGCGTCCTCGTAGGTCTTTGCGACCTCGTTTTTGCGGGCGTCAAGCACTGCGTTTACCTTGTCAAACAGGAAATGTTTGAGAACAAAGAACAGGATCAAGGCATTAAAGATCGAACCGAGAATGGTCGTAAGATCAATTGAAAAGAAATCAAAATTACTGTGCATGACCTGCATCTGCCTCCTATTCCTTAAAATTCGGCGTATACCGTATTAGTTGGTACCTGTGAGGAACTTCAGGAACGGATTTGCAAACAGCAGAATGATAGCTACGAACAAGCCGTAGATACCGGTGGTCTCCGCAACGGCGCAGCCGATGAACATTGTGGAAGTTGCAGTACTCTTGATCTCGGGCTGTCTGCCGATAGTCTCGATAGCCTTACCTACGGCGTAGCCTTCACCGATACCGGGTCCGATACCTGCGATCATAGCGAGTCCCGCGCCGATAGCCTGACCGGCAAGAACGGTCGCCTGTGCGTTTAATAATGCCTCATTCATAAAAGTATACCTCCAAAAATTTTTTTACGGCGTACATAAAAACGCGTTATTCCTTACCCATTTGAATGTAAGCCAT
>JAIEDQ010000041.1 GCA_029067895.1 Oscillospiraceae bacterium
AATATAATTTGAAAAAACGGTGATAGCTATGAAAAAATATTATGTTTCTGTAATATTTATCTTTTGTGTTTTTTGCATTGTCCAAGTCTGCTCTGTTACGGCTTATGCCGCTAAATCCAACGTGGTCAACTATGATATTCAGATCGAAACATTGGATATCTCGAACGACGCAAAGGAGCTTAACAAATATCGCAAGGTAATTTTGAAATATTTAAGACAGGAAACGCGGAGACATATTGCCGCGTCCGGCGATGATTCTTATGCATATTTGGCTCTTGATGATCTGGATTTTACAGACAGCTCAAAGGTCATGGGAATGAAATATCATGATGCGTATTATGATAACGAAAGCGACGTTTCCTATGAGAAATTTATTCAGACGGTAGGCAATGGTCAGGATTGGCTGATCGTCATTGAAAAAGATGATACGCTATATTCTTTCGGTCTTGTAAAAACAGATAACACGAGCAATCGTCTTGTTAATGAGATCGGCGGAGGATGGTACATAGGACAAAACCCAACCATAAAAAAAATAAACGAAAGTAATGCAAACGATATTGTGTTCAAAAATTTTATTGACCGCGGGATTATCGAATCGAATATGAAAAGATTGCTGAAAGAAGAAAAAGAAAAGAGCGCGGATATAAAGCTTGTTTTCACAAAAATCGGCATTGCATGGGACGCCTACATTGTATTTGTTGACGGGAAAGCCAAATATATTTATGATTTTTACATGGATTTTCCGGACTATAGAAAAAATACGCCGAGAGTTGTTGCTGATGTTATTGATGAAGTTGAGAAGGATTTGTGGAATAACTGCAAAACAGGCGATCCTTATAAAATGGACTCTCTTTATTCTTATAATGAGATAATGGCTATATACAGACTTATTGCATACTACAGTGCTGTCTGACATTAGCTTGACTGCTGCGTAAGCATAGGATATAGGGGATAGAGGATACCCGAAAAAATCATAAGATTTAAAACAAGCAAAAACACCTCCTTTTTGACAAAAGGAGGTGTTTCACTATTATTTTCAGTTTTCGGTATTTGCCGCAAGAGCGCGCTTTCCGATGTCGGTGCGGTAGTGAGCGTTCTCGAAGCTTATCTTCTTGACCGCGGCGTAGGACTTATCCAAAGCCGCCTGCAAAGTCTCCCCTGTTGCGGTAACGCCTATGACCCGTCCGCCGTTGGTGAGGAATTTTCCGTCCGCAAACTTTGTTCCCGCGTGGTACACGAAAACGCCGTCCACCTGACCGTTTTCGTCCATACCGCTCATTTCCAGTCCCTTGGGGTAGCTCTTGGGATAGCCGCCGCTTGCCATTACAACGCAGGTGCAGCACTCGTTTTTCCACTTGATATCAAGGTCTGCAAGAGTACCGTTATAGACCGCTTCAAAAATGTCCACCAGATCGGTATCAAGAAGCGGCAAAACCACCTGTGTTTCGGGGTCGCCGAAGCGGCAGTTGTACTCGATAACCTTTACGCCCTTGGGTGTAGCCATAAGTCCGAAATAGAGACAGCCCTTGAACGTCCTGCCCTCGGATTTCATTGCCTTGATAGTTGGCAGGAAGATGTTTTCCATGCACTCCTTTGCGACGGCTTCGGTGTAGTACGGATTGGGAGCAACCGTACCCATGCCGCCCGTGTTAAGACCCTGATCGCCGTCCAGAGCCCGCTTGTGATCCATTGACGATATCATGGGGACCACAACGTTGCCGTCCGTAAAGGAAAGCACCGAAATTTCGGGACCTGTCAGAAATTCCTCAACAACAAGCTTTGAGCCGCTCTCGCCGAAAATTTTGTCCTCCATAATGGAGTGAACCGCGTCAACAGCCTCCTGCTCGTTTTGCGCGATAATAACGCCCTTGCCGAGAGCGAGACCGTCCGCCTTGACCACCGTGGGGTAGGAGTTCTGCGCCTTTATGTAAGCGACAGCCTTGTCCGCCTCGGTGAAAACCTCGTATGCGGCGGTGGGTATACCGTACTTTTTCATCAGGTCCTTGGAGAAAACCTTGCTGCCCTCGATTATAGCCGCCGCCTTGTTCGGTCCGAAGGTCATGATACCCTCGGCGTTAAGAGCGTCCACCATGCCCAGTACCAGCGGGTCGTCGGGAGCGACAACTACCATATCCACAGCAAGCTTTTTCGCAAGAGCAACAACGCCGTCAATATCGGTCGCGCCAACGTCGAAGCACTCCGCATAGCGGGAAATACCGCCGTTTCCGGGGGTGCAGTAAAGCTTTTCCGCACGCTTGCTTTCCGCAAGCTTCATGATAATGGCGTGCTCACGTCCGCCGCCGCCTACTACCAGAATTTTCATTTTACCAATCCTTTCAAAATTATTCGGTAATTTTAAAGCTGTCAAAAACCTCTTCAAATTCTTTTATACACTCAACGCTGTCAATATCCGATGTAAAACTTATCACATAGGCATATGTGCCGTTGTCTGTAAAAAGATTGACATACTTGAGTTTACTTTCGCCTATCTGTGCCTGATACTCTTCTCTGGACCATTCCCTGCCTTTAATATCAAGTATCTCGCCGCTGTCCCATATATAACCGTTTTCCTCGCATACTTCCTTGGAACTTTCAAGCCGTTCGGAAAGGCTGACATTTTCTTCGAGAGTATAGCGGTACGCGCTGAAGATTGCCTTGTCAGAGACCTTGCTCTTAAAAATAACAAAACCGTCGTCATCTTCAAAATCCAATTCCCATTTTTGGGCATTATAGCTGAACTCGTACCCCTTGCCGCTGTAGACTTCTTTTCCGCTGCATCCCGTCAGAGTAAGCGTAAACAAAGCAAGAAATACACATAAAAATTTTTTCATAATGAACTCCTTTTATCGAGACGGTTGCCTGTATTGGCATAAACCCGTCCCCTACGCATTAATACGGCAATTCCTCAAAAACCGCCCTGTAGACCTTGGACTTAAACTCGCAGCTTCCGTCTTGCTTTTGATATGAACCGTACCCCGAAAAGGTCAAGCCGCACTTTTCCATTACCCTGCCCGAAGCGGGATTGTCCACAGCGTGCTGAGCCATAAATTTTCTTGCGCCGCAGCTTTCAAAGGCGTACTTTATCATAGCCTTGGTGGCTTCGGTACAGTAGCCCTTGTTCCAGCAGTCGAAGCGGAAGCAGTAGCCGAATTCCCAAAAGCCGTCAGCCGCTTCATCGGGCGACTTGCTGAGACGTACGTCTCCGCTGCCCATAAGCAGACCGTCCGACTTCCTTACAAAGCCCCAGATGCCGCTGCTGCCGTTTTCCAGCCACTCGCGCACCTGTTCCGCCGAGGAATATGTACTGTAGTTCATATATTTCGTGACCCGCTCGTCTCCCGTCCACTGAAAGACAGCCTCCGCGTCGTCGGCGGTAAGCGGACGGAGTATCAGACGTTCGGTCTCGATAGTGGGTATCATAGCTGTCATCTCCCAAACATTATTCCTTAAATTCAAAGGAATCAAATACCGCTTCAAAATCGGACAGAGCTTTGTCGTAATTGCCCTTGTCGGAGGTGTATGTGATAACGTACTGATTTACACCGTTCATAGTCATGTACTGGAGCATTTTCATAGCCGTACCCGACTCCGTCACCTCTACATTGACCTTGAGCCAGTTCTTTCCGTTATGTTTAATGACCTCGTCGCCCAGATATGTCATTCCCGCGGCTGTGTACTGCTCCTCCATAAGTCCCGCAAACATGGAGATATCAAAGTCGGCGCCAAGGTCGCCTATCTCGTTACATACAATGTTGAAGTTAGAACCCGACAGGTCTGCATGGAAAAACATACCGTCGTTCAGATTTTCAATGTCTTCCGCGGAAACGTCCAGACCCATATCCAGATTTGCGGAATACTCGCTTATCAGCTTTATGTAGCCCGACGCGTCAACCCATTTTTCCGAGTCAACAGTCATGGTATAGCCTGTTCCGCTGTAAACGTCTCCCGCAGCAGAAGCGTTTCCCTCGTCATTTTCCGTTTCCGCCTCGGTTTCAGCCTCGGTTTCCGTCTCTGTTTCAGATTCGGCTTCTGTTTCCGGTACTGTTTCAACGGGCTTCTCCGTAGTTTCTTCTGTCGTTTTCTCGGAAACTGTCACGTCATTTACGTCGTTTCCGCCTGTTTCTCCGCTTCCGCAGGCAGCCATTGAAGCTGCTGTAAGTACTGCAAGAATAGCTGCAAAAATTTTTTTCTTCATGATAGATAATTCTCCTTTTCTGTTTCCGCGGAAATAACATTTTCCGCGTTTGGGGGTTCTTTGAAATACAATATCGCCCGCCCCCTTGAGGGGGCTATGCAGACCAATAATTTTTTGTATCCTACATTGGGGGGACACTGCCCGCGGGAGCTCCCCGCCCGCTTAGTGGTGGAACAGTCTTATGCCCGTAAACGCCATTGCAATACCATACTTGTTGCAGGTCTCGATAACGTTGTCGTCACGGATAGAGCCGCCCGGCTGTGCAATGTACTCAACGCCGCTCTTGTGGGCGCGCTCGATGTTGTCCCCGAACGGGAAAAATGCGTCCGAACCGAGACTAACGTCCGTGTTCTTTGCAAGCCATTCTTTCTTTTCCTCACGGGTCAGGACTGCGGGCTTCTCGGTAAATACCTTTTCCCACTCGCCGTCACGAAGCACGTCCTCGTACTCCTCGCCGATGTAAACGTCGATAGCATTGTCACGGTCGGCGCGTCTTACGTCGTCCTTAAAGGGCAGAGCCATTACCTTGGGGCACTGTCTCAGCCACCAGTTGTCGGCTTTCTGTCCCGCAAGGCGAGTACAGTGTATACGGGACTGCTGACCTGCTCCGATACCGATAGCCTGACCGTCCTTAACGTAGCATACGCTGTTGGACTGTGTGTACTTCAATGTGATAAGGGAAATTATCAAGTCACGCTTTTTATCGTCGGGAATATTTTTATTGTCGGTAACAATATTTTCAAGCAGACCGTTTCCGATGTCAAGCTCGTTTCTGCCCTGCTCAAAGGTCACGCCGTAGACCTGCTTTCTCTCGATTTCGGCAGGGGTGTAGTTCTCGTCAATTTTGATTATGTTGTAAGTACCTTTTCTCTTGGATTTAAGAATTTCCAAAGCCTCGGGCTCGTAGTCGGGAGCGATAACGCCGTCCGAAACCTCACGCTGTATCATCTTTGCTGTGGGGACGTCGCACTTGTCCGAAAGAGCGATAAAGTCGCCGTAGGAGGACATTCTGTCCGCACCCCTTGCTCTTGCGTAAGCGCAGGCAAGAGGTGAAAGCTCGCCAAGGTCGTCCACCC
>JAIEDQ010000042.1 GCA_029067895.1 Oscillospiraceae bacterium
CACAAGAATAAAACGCTTCCTCGCCTATTTCCGAAACATTTTCCGGTATAACAACGCTTTTAAGATTTTTACAAAAAGCAAAAGTAGAAACACCAATTGTAATAAGGCTGTCCGGAAGTTCTACCCGTGTCAAAGTTTCAATGCCTCCGAAAGCGTACTCTTCCAAGACAGTTACAGGCAACCCGTCAATTTCGGCCGGAACAATGACTTCGCTGTCGCTGCCCAAATATTCACATATGCTGATATGGTCGTCATAAACCCAGTACTCATATTCGTCATTGCTTTTTGTTTCAATAGGCTCGTCAGACTGCTCAGTCTCCTCCGTGACGGAAGCTTCCGTTTCCGTTTCGGTCTCGCTTTCATTTTCGTCAAGCTGAGGCATGGTCGTTGAATTTTCATAGCTTGCAGCTGAGGTTTCGGTAATTTCCGAAGTATTGCCGCAAGCGCTGAAAGCAGCCGTTAAGCAGACCGCACAACACAAGCTGATTATACGCTTTGTCATAATAGTTGTCATTACTCCTTTGGGTATAAATCAATATTCCAGCTTCTTGTTAAGATAATCAACAAGCTCCTCGATCTTAACGCGCTCCTGCTCCATTGTGTCGCGGTCGCGGACTGTCACGCAGCCGTCCTTTTCAAGAGTGTCGAAGTCGTAGGTAATGCAGAACGGAGTACCGATCTCGTCCTGACGGCGGTAACGCTTGCCGATCTGTCCCGCCTCGTCGTACTCAACGGAGAAGTGCTTGGAAAGCATTGTGTAGACCTCGGTCGCCTGCTCCTTGAGCTTTTTGGTAAGGGGCAGTACAGCCGCCTTAACGGGCGCAAGAGCGGGGTGCAGATGCATGACTGTGCGCACGTCTCCCTCGCCGATCTCCTCCTCGTCGTAAGCCTCGCAAACGATGGCAAGGAACAGTCTCTCCACGCCGAGAGACGGCTCAATAACGTAGGGAACGTACTTCTCGTTGGTTTCGGGGTCAAAATATTCAAGGGATTTTCCGCTGGTCTTGATGTGCTGAGTAAGGTCGTAGTCGGTTCTGTCCGCAACGCCCCAAAGCTCGCCCCAGCCGAATGGGAACAGGTACTCGAAGTCAGTCGTTGCCTTAGAATAGAAGCAAAGCTCCTCGGGGGAGTGGTCGCGGAGACGGAGGTTTTCCTCCTTGATACCCAGACCCAGCAGGAAGTCGCGGCAGTAGCCTCTCCAGTACTGGAACCATTCAAGGTCGGTGCCGGGCTTGCAGAAGAATTCAAGCTCCATCTGCTCGAACTCGCGAACGCGGAAAATAAAGTTACCGGGAGTGATTTCATTACGGAAAGACTTGCCCACCTGCGCAACGCCGAAAGGAACTTTCTTTCTTGTGGTGCGCTGGATATTGGCAAAGTTTACGAAAATACCCTGCGCGGTCTCGGGACGGAGATAAAGCTCCGCTTTGGAGTCCTCGGTAACGCCCTGAAAGGTCTTGAACATCAGGTTGAACTGACGGATAGGGGTAAAGTTTTTCTTTCCGCAGTTGGGGCACTTGATGTCGTTGTTTTCGATGAATTCGCTCATCTGCTCGTTGGTCCAGCCCGTGGGGTTGGTGTCGGTCTGGGACTCGATAAGCTGGTCGGCGCGATGTCTTGTTTTGCACTCGCGGCAGTCCATGAGAGGGTCGGAGAAGCCGCCGAGATGTCCCGAAGCCACCCAAGTCTGGGGGTTCATAAGGATAGCGCTGTCAAGTCCAACGTTGTAGGGACACTCCTGCACGAATTTTTTCAGCCATGCGTTTTTGATATTGTTTTTCAGAAGCGCGCCAAGGGGACCGTAATCCCATGTGTTTGCAAGTCCGCCGTATATCTCCGAGCCAGGATATACAAAGCCTCTGCCCTTACAGAGCGCAACGATTTTGTCCATACTTTTTTCAGCCATTTTATTTTACCACCTTTTTTATTGATCGAAACATATGGTATAATTATACTCCCAATTCCGCATATTGTCAATAGATAAGCTTTTAACAAAGCTGAAATCAATTTTATAAATTTTGATTTAGCGGTTTATTCTTTACTTTGGTGCGAAAGGGAACGAGGGGGACAACCACAATGGAGAGGGAGGGGGCTCATGGAAATTTAAGGGACGCACGCACGCCCCCTCCCTCTCCCTTATGGTTTTCCCCCTCGAGCTCCCTCTTTCCTTAACTCTCTCCCTCCCCTGCTACGCTATCCTGTAATCTTGACAAACTCTTGTGAAAATTAAATGTTCACAGGTTTGTTGTTTATTCCGGATAGCGTGAGCCGGGAGAGGGAAAGGGGCGAGGGGAAAGAGAG
>JAIEDQ010000043.1 GCA_029067895.1 Oscillospiraceae bacterium
GGATCAGGATCGGGATCAGGATCAGGATCAGGATCGGGGTCTGGATCAGGATCAGGATCGGGATCTGGGTCTGGATCAGGATCAGGGTCTGGATCGGGATCAGGATCTGGATCAGGATCTGGGTCTGGATCAGGATCAGGGTCTGGATCGGGATCAGGATCGGTGGGTGTATCCGGAGTCTCAGGATCAGGATCAGGTTTGTCAGGCTTTTCCTTGACAGTATAGTCAAAGGAGCTTGAACCGAACTCAATATTTCCGCTGAAATCCTTACAGATCACCTGACCCTCGTAGTGAGGATTGTAGCCTCTGTTCTCGCCGCTGCTTACGGAAGAACTGGGAGCAAGCAGGCTTCCTACGCCGGAAGCAATCGTAACGTTGTTTCCGTCGGGAACGTTAATCATTACCTTGGAATTGCCCTCTTTGTTTCCGCTTGTAAGCGAACCGCCGTTATAGTATGCGCCCCAGTCAAATACGAGGTTTACGTCGCCTTCGCCTACGATATTCAGAATAACCGTAGATCCGTCGGGAACGTCGTATCTGAGCGCCATATTCTCGGAGGTCTTCATTGCGTTGAATTCCTCAACAGTCATGTTGAAGATATTTACGTCGGAATCGCTGCCCTTAAGGGTGATAGTGCCATATTCAGATTTGATGTAGCTGCTGTCGCTTCCGTTGCTGACAGTAGTACCCTCAGCCTTTGAGATAGCCGAAGATGTTGCTCTCAGCTCGTCAAAGGTGGTTTTGAAATCAACGGAGCAGTCCTCACCTACAGCGACCTTGTCGCCCTGGAGAGTGCCCGTTACAGAGCCGCCGACTTCAAAGCTAGAGCCCTTGTGGTTAATGCCCTCGCCTACGTCAACATTTCCGCCGACAGCAACAACTCCGCCGCCGTCGCCGACGTCGATATTATTGTAGCCCGTCTGGGTGTAGTTGCCCTCAACAAAAACGTTGTATCCGTTTGCTCCGCCGAGAATTGAACGCACGCTCTCGACAGCTTCAGCATCGGATTCTTCCGCAGCTTCCGCCGCAGGTGTTTCGGCAACAGCCACCGCTTCCTCAGCAGGAGCAGCTTCCTCAACGGCAGCTTCAGTCTCGGCAGTCTCTTCCGCTGCCTCTTCGGTCTCAGCAGCTTCCTCAGCCGGAGCTTCCGCTTCTGCGCCGACAGCTTCAGCAGCCTCGGCAGCAACAGCCGCTTCGTCGGTGTTTACCTCGTCGTCACCGTCGCCTGTTGTGTCAACAACTTCTTCCGCTTCGTCAGCTTCTTCGCTCTCGCCGTGGGTGATCTGATGCCCCATCATATCCGCCGCGCTAACGTCTACCGCGCTTGCTGCGGGCGACTGAGCGGCAAACATACTTACCGCAAAGGTGAATGCGGCAACGGATTTTATAAGAGCCTTTTTCTTATTATTTTCCATATGCAAAGCCTCCCTCTCAAAACTTTTTAGCATTTGGTAAATATCCGTACTCGTTATCAAAAATGGGATTCCAATCGGGTATACTTTCCCATCCTTAATTTTCTATAAAAATTATATCATATAAACTACAAAAAATCCAGTGTTTTTACCAGAAATTATTTAAGAATTTATGCACATTTTTTTGTACAGTATGCACAACGTCATGGTTTCGGTGTAATGTTATACCGCTTTAACACGCTTTGCCATAAGCTCCTGATTTGACGCGTAATCCACCGCGGTATCGGCTGTTATTACCCCGTCGCGGAAAAGCTTCAGCAGCGAGCCGTCCATGGTCTGCATTCCCGCCTCGGACTGTAGCACCGTGTCGATCTGGTGTGTTTTCTGCTCACGTATCATTGTTCGTATCGCACTGTTCACATTCATTATCTCAAAAGCGGGGACAAGTCCGCCCTTAACGGAGGGAACGAGCTGCTGCGTAACAACTGCGCGGAGCACCATCGAAAGCTGCACCCTTATCTGGTGCTGCTGATTTGTTGGGAAAACGTCTATGATACGGTCGACCGTATTTGCCGCGCCGTTTGTATGCAGGGTTGACAGCACAAGCTGACCGGTTTCGGCGGCGGTCATGGCGATGTTGATGGTCTCGAAATCGCGCATCTCTCCCACCAAAATGACGTTGGGAGCCTGCCGCAGAGCCGCTCTGAGAGCGTCCACATAGCTGTTGGTGTCTATATTTATCTCGCGCTGGCTGATTATGCATTTCTTGTGCTTGTGGAGGAATTCTATAGGATCCTCTATTGTTATTATATGCCCGGCTCTTTCCGAGTTGATACGGTCTATCATGCAGGAAAGAGTGGTGGACTTTCCGTTTCCCGCCGCGCCTGTGACAAGCACGATACCGCTTTTTGTATCAGAGAGATCCATAACGCTTTCGGGTATGCCCAGCTTCGCACTGTCGGGAAGCTCAAAGGGTACGCACCTCAAAACCGCCGAGAACGATCCTCTCTGGCGGTAGATGTTCGCCCTGAATCTGCCCGTGCCCTTTATGGAAAAGGAAAAATCCATCTCGCACTTTAAGTCGTCGGGACTTGTTATTTCCAGTCCCGCAAGAGAAAATATCTCAAACACCGCAGCCTTTATCTCGTCGGGCTTAAGGAAGTTCTCCCCCGCCGAGACCACCCTGCCGTCTATCTTGAACGCCAGAGCCGCGCCCGAGACCATGAATATGTCCGACGCGCCTTTTTGTGCCGCGTCAACAAGAATCTGCTTTACGTCCATATCAACCATTTCCTTTCAAAAGTATAGACACCGCCGCACAGATACAGCCCGACGGTTTTGCGCGTATTGTCTAAGCATTATTCCCCCAGCCATACGCCGAGAGGAGCCTCCTCAATTTCGCCCGCGGAGACCGTCCGCCAGTCTGAAATTTCAAACCCGTCCGCAGAAAATTTTACTTTGCACGAAATGTTCTGCCTGTCGTTTATCGGAGTTTTCCAGCTTACCTCCAGACCGTCTGGAAGCGTCACGTATTCCGCTCCGTCCAGTTCGTCAAGCTCCGCAAGAAGCATGAAATCCATGTAGTCGGAGTACCCGCTCACAATCGTATCCAGTTCGGCAAGCGTCCTTTTCGCTTCCAGATCGGCGGCGTAGTATTCCGCCGTGTAGTCCGCGCTTCTGACGCTGAACCTCCTGCCGTTTTCCGCCGCGGAAAATGACAGCGCCGCCAGAGCCGTCAGACACAGCGTTACAAATATCATCATCAGCGAAAGATATCCCGTTCCTATTCCTGCGGGACGGCTGTTTTTCCTGACTTTTTCCTTAACGTCCATTTCAGCTCACCGTCCCTTTCTTGGGAAGATATGCTCCCGACCTTATCTCGTAAAGCGGTTCGCCGCCGTCGCTGCCGTCGGTGAAAATTATATGCATTTCCGAAAGCCCGCCCGGTTCTTCGCTGTCGACCGACACGAGCATATAAAGCTCCGCATTTTCGGGACTGTAGGCGCACTCCTCCGTAAGCGGCAACTTAGCTTCCGAAGCGTACCCGCCGCCCTCAAGGTCTATGTTGAGTATTTCGTAAGAATTGCTGCCGAAAAGCTTTTCAAGGGTCTGGGGCAAGCTTCCAGTTTCCGAAAAAATTTCCGCCGCCGACTGTGCGCAGAAAGACATTCTTTCAAGCCGTCCGCTTTCGCGGGAAAGTCTGTCCGAAGCGGCAAAGGCGTTCAGTATCACTGCCGAAGCGATACTGAAAAAAAACAGCACGATTATCATTTCCATAAAGAAAAGGTTAAGCTTTCCCCCTGCGGAGACCGACTTCATCGGACTTTTCATTGCCGCAGCACTCCTTTCCGCAATTTTTTCCAATTCTGCACTGTCTTTGCTGTCTGCACCTGCTCTCAGCCTTTCGCTCGACAGCAGGCAGTAAAGACGTCGTCGCCGTCACGAACCGTAATTCTGACAAGCCCGCCGTCCTCCTCGATAATAAGCTGTTCCGCGCCGAACAGACGCTCCCCGCCGCTGCTGACGGGAGTTTCTCCGTCGGGGAAAAGTCTTTCGTAGACCGCTCCGCCGCTGTGGTAGATCAGTGTGGAATACCCGCTGTCCCGAAGCAGAAGCTCGCTTTCGGAGACAATCTCCGCTTCTCCGCAGGCGCGTATCTTGTTTGTTATGTACCTTACCGCCGCCGTGGAATCAAAGGTGTTTTCGTAGTTTTGGCTTATACGTCCGTAAGCCGTGGCGGCTACCGAAATGATAATAAGGCAGCACACCGCGAATATCAGGAACAGGGTCATGCTCGCCGCGGAGCTTACTGTCTCCCCGAGACGCTTTGACTCCGCGCTGTTAAAGCTGTTCATTCCGAATCCTCCCTTTCGGCGACCGTCACCGTGGGACGGATATTCGCTCCGAAGTAGCTGTAGTCCACAATATATTTGTCCCTGTTTATCCTTACGCCGTAATTTTTTTCAAGATACTCCAGATCGGGAGGGTACTCCCCCTCGATTGAATAACAGAGCGACGCGCCGTTCATGACGGAATTGTACACCGCCTCCGTGCGCTTGCCGCCCGCCGCGGAATCCGCGTTGTTCACCGATACCAGAAACCAGACCGCTATCGCCGCGAACAGCGCCGCCGACAGCAGATACAGCCTGTTTATCCTGTTTTTTTTCATAATGCCGTCAGCCGCCTTTCTGTTTGTGATATCAACCTATCGCCGTTATTATATCGGTCATTGGGAGCATTACCGCTATCAGCACCGCGCCGATTATTATCGCCAGTATGCCTATTATGACAGGCTCGATAAAGGATACCGCGCCGTAAATTTTTCTGTCGCATTCACGTCCCAGACGCTCGTCTATTTTTTTCCATGCCGCGTCGAATGCTCCCGACTTATAGGCTACTTTAAGTGAGCGCGCATATATAGGCGGCAAAAGCTTTGACTTGCCTATAGCGTCCGCAAAATATTCGCCGTCCAGAACCATAGCCTCGCAGTCCTTTATTCTGCGCCGTATCTTTTTGTTTTCGGTAAGCTCAGCCGCAAGCTCCAGCGTCTGCTCGGGAGCTATGCCGCAGGCCGTCATCATGCTCATTGCGCCCGTAACGTCAGCCATAGCCACCGTTTCGGACATTTTCCCCGTCAGCACAAAATTGGTAAATATGCCGTAGAGCGTCCGCCTTGTGGCAGGTATTTTCATAAGCACCGCTATGATAAGCGTTACCGCCAGCGCGGCAAGAAGTATCACCATAACCGCCGTACCCAGACCGTATGCAAAGGACACGCTGTCCTCCGCAACAGCCGCCGCGCTCTCGTCGAACTGCATGAATATCTCGCGGAACATGGGTATTACCTTAATGACCATTACCACGATAACAGCCGTCATCATAGCAAGCAGCAGCAGCGGGTGGGATACCGCGCTCTTTATGGTCTGCCGCAGCTCCGCCTTTTTGGAATAGTAGTCCGACAGCCCGTTGAGAGTGTCCTCCAGACGTCCCGTAACCGAGCCTATCTTCACCATTTTAACTGCGTAATCGGGAAATATCCCCGACCTTTCCATAGCGGTAAAAAGCGCGGCGTCGTCGGTGTTCATATTTTCCGTCAATATATCGGATATCTCCTTGAAGCGTTTGTCTCCCGAATCCTCGGCAAAGACCTCCAGTCCGTCGGCGATAGGTATTCCCGCCTCCAGTATCATAGCGAGCTGTTCGCAGAAAAACGCTGTCTCCTCGTGTGTAAGAATTTTTGAAGCCATTTTGCAATAGCGCTCCTTTCGGTATTCTTCGGCTTTGAAAATCAAAGAGCTTGAAGTTTAATATCTGTACATCGCTGTGTAATTTTTCTCGTCGGAAATGTATCCCGCTATCTTTTCCTTGTCGGAATTGCTTGAGTAAAATGTTGCGTCGGTAATGTTGTAGCCCTTTCTCTTCAGGAAAAGCTCGGGGGTTATCCAGCCCGTTTCATCTGTGTAGACCTCGTTCCACGCGTGATAAATGTTCGGCTCGGCGTAGCCTATCACAAGCCTTGCGGGAATTCCCCGCGAACGGCACATCGCCGCGAAAAGCGAAGCGTAGTCGAAGCATATGCCTTTTCCCGAAGCAAGCGTTTTGTCGGGGTCGGGAATGTAGCCGCTCTGGACCGTTTTGGCAAGCTGCTTGTCGTAGGAAATATTGTCCGCAATATAATCGAATATGGCGGCTATCTCCTCAACGTCGCCGCTTTTTCCCGCGCACACCTCGGCGGCTTTTTTCACGCACGCCGAGCTTTTGGAGAAGTTCACGTATTTATTGGGGTAAATATAGGTGTCCGTCTCGTTTTTAAGCGTAACCTCAAATTCTCCCGAAAGCACGGGAGCGAAGTTTTTCCCCGAAATATGCTCGTATACCTTTACAGAGTAGCTGCCGCTTCCCATAAGCGGGATAAAGTCCCGCTTTCCTCCCACGGAAATGTCGTGGTCGTACTGAACGCTTCCGTTTGCTATCCTCAGCTTTGCCTGCGCGCTGGAACCGTTATACACCACGGATATGTAGCCGTCCGAGGCGTTTCCGTAATCCACCTCGGCTTTCTCCTCGGAAAAGACCGAAGCTCCGTTTGCAAGGGGGACTTTTACGTCGGGAATAACTATTTCGGCAGGCTTTGCCGCTGTTATTGCCGCCGTGGTCGTGGTTTGCGGAGCGACAGTTTCCGTTACTGGGGGACTTGTTTCCGAAGCCGATGCCGAAGTCTCCGTTACGGAGGAAGCCTGCTCGGACGCGCTGTCCGTTTCTGTTTCGGACGTGCTTTCGGCAGGAGAATTTTCCGTTTCCTCTGTTTCGGAAATTTTCTCCGAAGTGTCCGAAACGCTTTCGGTATCGTTATCCGATATTGTTTCTGAAGCCGAATTATTTTCGGTATCCGAAGTATCTTCATTATCCTCCGCGGATACCGTTACCTCTGCGGACGCTGAATCCGTCGCCGCCCCGTCTGTCGTGACCGAAGCGGACGGAATGTCCCCTCCGCTTTGACAGGAGGAAAGTATCGCCGCGCAAAGCAAAATGCACGCTAAAAATTTCTTTTTAAAGCATTTTCCGCCCCTGCTGTTTTTGCCGTGCAGATGGAAAATATTGCGCATACGACCTCCTCCTTTCGTGCGATTTTTATACCAAAACTGTCTCTCGTCTCGGGAACTAAATTTGCCGTCATTGCCATAAGTGGCGGCAAGCATAAAGGCTCAGCCTTTCGTGCAATGTCGATACAGAAGCTTTTTCCCGTCTCGGGAACTAAATTTGCTGCCATCACGATAGACGGCGGCAAGGATAAAGGCTCAGCCTTTCTCAAATCCAAGAAGATATTTTTTTATGCGGATATCCGCGCTGAAGCCGCCTGTAGTACCGTCCGAAGCGATAACTCTGTGACAGGGCAGCACTATTAAAAAAGAATTTTTTCCAACGGCGTTCCCCGCCGCGCGGCAAGCCTTGGGACTTCCCGCCGCCTCCGCGATATCCCTGTACGAACGTGTCTCGCCGAATGGGATTTCGGTTAGTGCATTCCACACCCGAAGCTGAAAATCCGTACCGTTCAAATGAAGCGGAAGTTCAAAAGTCCGCCGCTTCTTATCGAAGTATTCTTCAAGCTGACGCTTTGCCTCGGCTGTGATTTCGTCTGTAAAAATCTCTCCCTCGATACCTCCGACGGAGCGTATGCCCGTCAGAGCCGCACCGTCCGAAATAATTTCAAGATACCCGACGGGAGTATCGGCAATAATCCGTCCGCCCACCGCTTTACTGCTCCTCATCGCTGCCCGACCGAATGGTCGTGTGGATATCCTGCATTTCCTTGTCCAGAGCGTAAATGCGGTCGGCGCAGACCCTGAGCCGCTCCCGCAGGTCGGGGGCAACGTCGTTGTCAGTTTTGTATTTAAGCTTATGCTCCAGACTTGCCCAGAAGTCCATTGCAATGGTTCGTATCTGTATTTCCACGGGTATAGGGATAGCTCCCGTGGAAAGGAAAATAGGCACTTCCACAATAAGGTGCAGACTTTTATAGCCCGACGGCTTGGGATTTTTTATGTAATCTCTCACCCTGACAAGAGTGATGTCGTCCTGCCCTGTAAGCAGGTCGGCGACGCGATAGATGTCGTCTATATAGTTGCATATGACCCGTATCCCCGCAACGTCGGTTATGTTTGCGGACATGGACGCCACCGTTACGGGCAGACCCTTTGCCTTTACCTTTTTGACAATGCTTTGAGGGGATTTCAGTCTGGATTCTATATGGTGTATCGGGTTGTAGGAAAATTTTGTCTTGAACTCCTCGTCGAGTATCTCCAGCTTTGTGCGTATCTCCTTGATACCCGCGCGGTATATCTGCATTCTTTCGGCGAACTCCCGCATAGCCTGCTCAATGTTCTGACCTCCCGCAAGCTCAACGGCGTCCTCAAAATTGAATTTTCTTTCCTTAGCTTCAGCCGCAGCAGGCATTTTTTCGACTTCCTTTACCGTAAATTTAACTCGGCGGCTTATTCCGCCGTATACAATTATTTTACCATTATTGTTTGCGTATGTCAACCGCGTACCGAAAATTCGGTCAAATTTACAAAAGGCTGAGCCTTTATGCTTGCCGCCGTCTGTAGTGATGGCGGCATAATTTTATTCCCGAGACAAAAATTTAGTTTTGGCAAAAAGCTTGCACGAAAGGCTGAACCTTTACCCTTGCTGCCATCTGTAGTGACGGCGGCATAATTTTATTCCCGAGACAAAAATTTAGTTTTGGCAAAAAGCTTGCACGAAAGGCTGAGCCTTTATGCTTGCCGCCATCTGTAGTGACAGCGGCATAATTTTATTTCCGAGACGAGAAAAAGCCTCTGTATCGGCATTGCACGAACGCTGAAAATGCTTACAAAAGTTTCTTGCAATATTTTCGCAGCGGCGGCGGAAAATATCAGTAAACAACAATTTGAGAAAGGAAAAACGCTATGCCAAAGGCGATAGAAAATCTTATTATTTTCCTGTTCGGCGGAGCGGTCTACTCGCTTATAGAAGTTGTGTTCCGAGGCTATACCCACTGGAGCATGACCGTCACGGGCGGGATATGTCTTGTGCTGATGTACAGGCGTTTCACCGCAAGACCTGACGACCCGCTGATGATGAAGTGTCTTTTCGGAGCGGTCACCATTACCGCTCTGGAATTTGCCGCGGGGTGTATCGTCAACCTGTGGCTGGACTGGCACGTCTGGGACTATTCGGGAATGATGTTCAATCTGTACGGTCAGATATGCCCGCTGTTCTCCGCGCTGTGGTTTTTGCTGACAGTGCCCGTGGTGTCCCTCACGGGATTTTTCAGCAAGAGATTTGCCATGCTGAACGGAGAAAGACCCGACGTCAGACCTGCCGTTCCCGCAGCGGAGTTTCCCGCGCTGACGCAGCTTTCCGCAGACGGAGAGATATCTTTTATCCCGAAACGGAGCGGGAGGTAATATACTTGCAGTCGGCTGACGGCTGCAAGCTTTCTTTTTGCGTGATGACAAAAATACACAACAAGCAAAGCCTCCTGCGTGCTGTATCAAACCTTATTTCCGTAAATTTCACACTCCCACTTGACAAATCTAAAATAATATGGTAATATCTATTTGTAGTACTGTTCTAATACAATGTTAGGGGGAATCAGTTATGATATCAAGAGAAGTTATAACCGCAGCTCTTATAGGAATTGTGGTAACGGGACTCATTCCCGTTGTCGCAGGACTTATACTGCTTGCAGTGCATAAGATCAAGGCGTCCAGCTTCTGGGCGGGCGTACTGGCGTTTATTATTGCCATAGTTGCGTTTTCCATCATAAGCGGAATTATTTCCACAGCAGCAATGATATCTTCAATGAAAGACGGAACGACGGATATTATGAGTGCTGCAATGGAAGGAAACAGCACGCTGACTGCCGTTTTGCAAATATTTATGGGTGTTGCCATCGTTCTCGCCATGACTGTCTGCATAGGCAAATGCATGAAGACCCGTACCTTTAACGCCGCTCTTTCCTGCGGACTGGGCTTCGGCATAAGCTATCTGGTGACGGCGGCAATAAGCTTTTTCTCGTCCTATTCGACTTTCAGCATGATCAATAACGGTTCGTTCGACAACCAATATGCCCAAAGTGTGTCCAGCGGCATTATCACCAAAGAGGCTGTCAATAAGCTGAAAGAGACTTTCACCGCCATGACTGCGGGAGACATATTATTCAGCATAGTTTTGTCGGTAGCGGTCGCTTTGCTGATGGCTGCCGGCGCAGTGTTCATCATGCGCGGAGTGTGCGCTAAAAAGACGTTTGCGGGAATAGGAATATCCTTAGTGCTTTTCGCGGCACAGTTCGGAGTAATGGGCTTTGTTTCCAATGCCGCAGCCTCGGCTATCGTTGCAGCCGCTATAGGAGCAGCAGCTCTGATATTTGCGCTGCGTATGGGCAAGGATATTGTTCCTCCCGAAAAGCCGTCCTACGCAAACGACAGCTTTATGCAGTCCATTGAAAACGCCAAAAGCGAGACCGACGGGGAACAGTAATTCTGTATAAATGTAAACGTAATATACATATTGTATATTTTAAAGACTTTACAAATGCAAAAAATCTCCCGCTGAACGTTCCGAGCGTTCGGCGGGAGATCATTTTTCGGCGTATCTGTCTCTCTCCATGACAGCAAGCCTGTCGCAGCGTTCGTTTTCGGGGTGTCCCGCGTGACCCTTTACCCAGACGAATTTTACGTTGTGGGTATCGAGCAGACCGAGAAGCTTTTCCCACAGGTCTGCGTTGAGCGCGGGCTTTTTGTCGGACTTGACCCAGCCTTTCGCCTGCCAGCTCCTTGCCCAGCCCTTTGTAACGCTGTCCACCACATATTTGCTGTCGGTGGTGAGTATAACGTCGCAAGGGTACTTCAGCGCGGAAAGAGCGGCTATAACGCCCATAAGCTCCATGCGGTTGTTGGTGGTATCGGGTTCGCCGCCGGAAATTTCCTTTGTATGCTCCCCGACGCGGAGTATCGCGCCGTATCCGCCCGGACCTGGGTTTCCGGAGCAAGCACCGTCGGTAAAAATTTCTACAGTCATTGTTTTCTCCTATTTTTTCAGATATTATTATTGTATCATGTCCGCAGTGTTTTTTCAACGGTTTAGTGACAAATTTTCGCAGATAAATTTTGATTTAGCGCTCCAATGAAACAGGCAGTGTGACGGTAAACGTACTTCCCACGCCGACAGCTCCCGAAACCGCAATATCTCCGCCGTGAAGCTCCGCTATCTTTTTCGCAATGGCAAGCCCCAGACCTGTCCCGCGGGAGCTTCGCGACTTGTCAGCCTTGTAAAATCTGCGGAAAACATTTTCCATTTCCTCGTCGGTCATGCCCATGCCGTTGTCGCTTACCGATACCGTAACAGCAGCTTCGCCTTTTGACAGCGAGACCTTTATCTCCCCGCCGTTTTCGGTATACCGCACCGCGTTTGATATCAGGTTCACCCAGAGCTGATAAAGCAGAGACTCGTCCCCCTCGAAGGAAACCTCCTCCAGATCAATGTCAAGGTTAAGAGCCTTGTCCTCCCAGCTTTGCTGCAAAAGTATTACCGCCGAGCGTATCTGCTCGTCAAGCGAAAATTCTTTCCGTTCGGGAGAAAGTCCCCTGTTTTCAAGCTCCGAAAGCTTTAGCAGATCAGCCGAGAGCCGCGAGAGCCTGTCGCTTTCCGCAATGACGATATCGGCGTATTCCGTCCGCTGTTCGGGAGTAAGGTCGTCCCGCTTCAAAAGCTTGGCATAGCCTTTCAGGGACGTGATCGGCGTGTTGAACTCGTGGGAAATATTGCTGACAAATTCCTTGTGCAGATATTCGTTTGCGGAAAGTCCGCGTATCATGCTGTTGAAATTCTCGGTCAGCTCCCGTATCTCGCCGCTGCCCTGCGGTTCGAGCTGTACTGAAAAGTCTCCCTCCGCAACTTTTTTCGAGGCGTTGGAAATGTGCTTGATGGGACGTGCAACGGTTATTGAGGCAAGTACTATCAGCACCGTTCCAAGGGCAAGAGGTACTGCCACAAGAAATATCTGCATACCCATAAAATCCGCCATAGGACCTCTGTGCCTGTCGGGGCGGACAATTATCCATCTGTCCTCGGCGGCGAAAACCGCAAACATTGCGTGGTTGTCCTTGTCGGGCATTTTCGAGAGGATATCTCCCCGCTCCAAGGTCTGCGTATCCATAGCGGACAGCGGGAAATCAAGCTCGTCAAGGCTGTTCAGCACAGCGATATCGGAGTCGCCCTTTTCAAAGAGAGCTATAGCTTCCTCGGCGGTCATCTCTCTGCTGTTTACAAGATTTTGGATATTCCGCGCGGTTTCCGTTATCGAGGAATGAGCGTCCCGCCTTATTTCGGGACCTTTCGCCGCGTTAAGTCCCAGCGCGGGTATTATCAGCGACAGCGCAAACGTGCCGATAAAAACCACGAGAAACCGCATATAGATCGACCCGAAAAAATTTTTTATTTTTGATTTAATAGTACCACCCGCTTTACGGAAAATTTTTACGTCACTTCTGCCTGTTCACCAGATATAAAACGTAATCAATGTCATCGTAAGTCTTGCCATTGTAAGAAATATTTTTAAGCGATTCACAGCCGCCAAATGCATTCGGGAAAATCCTCTCAATGCTGTTCGGCAATGTTATGCTTTGCAGACTGCAGCATTCATGGAATGCGTAACTGTAAATTTTTTTTACGCCGTTCGGCAAGATTATTTTTTCAAGGCTTACGCAGCAGTCGAAAGCACTCATTTCTATATCCTCAACGTCGCCGTTAAAGGTTACTGTTTCAAGAGTCCTGCATTGGCTGAAAGCTCCCTCTTCGATTTTTTTCACGCCCTTGGGAATTGTAATTTCCCGCAGCAGCCAGCACTCGTAAAACGCATATTTGCCGATCTTCACCACGCTGTCGGGAATATCTATACGGCGCAGATTACGGCATTCCCGAAACGCTTCGCCGCCGATCTCCGTTACTCCGTCGGCAATAAGCACAACACCCGCGTCCTTGTCATTACAGTGGGCTCTGTAGGGAATAATTTTTTCGTCCGCGGAAATTCTTATGCACAGATTTTTTCCTCTCAGCCGCCAGTCTATCAGCTCTCCGTCGTAGTCGATAATATTCCTGTTGTGTTCGTTTACATGGTAACCAAGCTCGTCCGCGTAATCATCGTCATAATCGCTTCCCGACGAGACTGTGACCATGCTTACCCTGCCGTCATTATTTATGACTGCTTCACTTAAAATGCCGTTTTTATTTTTATCCATAGCGAACCTCCGTAAATTTGTTTCCGTATTCGGTATGCTTATGCGCTGTTTCATTAAAAGGGGTACAGGGGAGTACCGTAATACTCCCCCGAAAAATTATTTCAGCTTTATCGGTCTGAGGATCTGATATCCCAGAACCTCGGGATAATGCCGCTGATAGCACTGGCACGCATCCTCGTTCCATTCGTATTTTCCGCCGCCGAACTTGCTTATGTCGTAATTACATGCAAGGTCATCAACTCTGCTCATTACCTCGCCGTTGTCTTTGAGGTAGTCGAAAGTTGGGTGGAAGAAAACAAGGTAGTAGCTTGCGGGGATTTCCCTCAGCTCAAAGCCCTCGGGAATTTTTCCGTTATAATCGGAAGGTACTCCCATGCCGTAAAAATAATTGTACTCTCCGTTTACTTTTTTCCAGCCTGCGGTGTGACCCGTAACGATAATATCGCTTACGTTGCTGAGGCTGTCGATAGT
>JAIEDQ010000044.1 GCA_029067895.1 Oscillospiraceae bacterium
ATACAGTATAGCACATTATGCCGGTTTTGCCAATAGTTTATTTGTTAATTTATTTCGTCATGGGCAATTTCTATTTTTCCGTGTTCCTTTTCAAATTCCGCAACACGCTTTTTCAGCATTTGTTCGATTTCTTTATTTGCTGAACGTCCCTCGTATTCCGCAACATAGCGGAATTTTGCAAATAAAACCCTATCCATGCGGAGTGTGTACCGCAGAAGCTTGTCCTCCATATTTGCACCTCAATTAAATCAGGTTGTTAATGATTTTGAGTAATTTATTTTTTAGCCGCAGGTTTAACGTTTTCATCACGGTCGATTGGCTGTCCGACTGCAATTTTGCCGTTATCCTCTTCAAACTTTTTAACGCTGTCCCTGACAAGCACAAGAATATGGCTGTTTACGGAACGTCCCTCATAATCCGCAACATAAGCGATTTTTTGCAGCATTTCTTCCTCAATTCGTATAGATACACTTTTTACCGCCATAAAAACTCCTTATTATTTTGTCAATGACTCGCTCATTAAAAACAACGCTTCACGTTTTTCCTCGGACAGCATTCTGAAATTTTCAATAAGATGCTTTTCTTTTTCAGACAGATACATAGCTTCACCGTCTTTAAAAAGTTCGGCAAGAGTTATGCCGAAAGGAACTATAAGCTTTTCAAGGGTTTCAATTGTCGGCTGACGAGTTCCTTCCTCAATACCTTTAATGTGATGTCCCGAAATGCCGGTAATCTGCGTTAAACGGTAACGCGACATACCTTTAGATTCACGAAGCTCCATTATACGTTTCCCCAAGTTCAAAAGCTCTCACACCTTTAACTTTGACAATTATTTACAACTCCATGTTTTGCCATGTCTATTTTTAAGTTCCAAAGCAAATTTTTTAATTCTTTTTCATTACCTTAACAAGTTCGTCAATGACCTTGCGCTGTTCTCCCGAAAGCTCGGTAACATCTATATAAATATGTGAATCATCTTCATGGCTTTTACCTAAAAGGTAATCAACACTGCAATTGTAGATATATGAAAATTTCAGAACCGTCAATACATCAGGTGTACGCTCTCCGCGTTCGTAACCCGATATGGTAGTAGGGGCTATGCCCACACGCTCAGCGGCGTCACGTTGTGAAATTCCAAATTTTTCACGCAATTCCCTAAGTCTTTCGGGCAATCCGTATATCATGCCGCATACCTCCGATAAATTTAGTATAATATAATTTTATTATACTAATATACTCAATATGCGTATATAAATATACTCGTTACGAGTTGACATGCTAACTCTAAAGTGATATAATATAATAAAAATTAAGGAGGCAACACAGTATGAAAGCCGAAAACGCAATCAGCAAAGTAGCACAGGATAACGGAATAAGCGTGGAAGAAGTCCGCGCGGAGATCCAAAAAGCCATCGACGAGGGAATGAAAAACACCTCCCCGCAGGCGGTGAAGTTTTGGGAAAAAATCCCCCGAAAGGGCGAAAAGCCCACTCCGGAGGAATTTATCGACTATATGAGGGAATATCTGAGCAGAGAATTGTAATTTTTTTCTTGACCTTTTCCTCCGAACGTAGTATAATTATTACAGAATATTTTACATTTGGAGGAATTTTTATGTCAAAGACTTTTATCGTTGAAACTTCCGCACGTCACGTTCACGTTACTCAGGAGGACCTGGAGACCCTTTTCGGCAAGGGCGCTACCCTTACCAAGAAGAAAGACCTTTCCCAGCCAGGTCAGTACGCCTGCGAGGAGCGCGTTGAAGTTGTAGGACCCAAGAAGTCCCTTGCAAACGTTTCTATCCTCGGACCTGTACGTCCCGCTACCCAGATCGAGCTTTCCGCTACAGACGCGCGCTCTATCGGCATTTCCGCTCCTATCCGCGAAAGCGGCGACGTTGCGGGTTCTGCGGGCTGTAAGCTTGTAGGTCCCTGCGGCGAGGTAGAGGTCAAGGAGGGCGTTATCGTTGCCAAGAGACACATTCACCTCACTCCTGCCGACGCTGAGGAGCTTGGCGTTTCCGACAAGGAGGTCGTATGGGTAAAGCTTGACACCGACGGCAGAAAGGCCATTCTCGGCGACGTTGTATGCCGCGTTTCGGACAAGTTCGCACGCGCTATGCACATAGACACCGACGAGGCTAACGCTGTTTCCGCAACTCCCACACTTCAGGGCGAGATATTCAAGGTTTGATTTTTAGCATTTGACGCATTTTCGTGACAAGCTTCGTACCCGTTCCGCTTTGTGATTATTTTAATACAATCGCGGGACGGGTATTTTTCTACCGAAAGGAGTACCATGAAAAAGCTTAAAGACCTGCCTGTAGCTTACTTTCTGCTGACTGCGGCTGTATTCTCCGCCGCGCCTGCCGCATTTCTTTTTATTACGGCTTCGGCAGTGCAGTCTTCCATGTCTGTGGACAGATATAATGCGGCGGAAGCTGTGCTGATGATCTTCACGGCGGTTTTTCGTATAGCTTTATACTTCATATGGGGACGCTTTGTCACGCCGCTCAGAAAACCTAAAAAACCCCAAAGCCGCGCCGCGCTTTATTTTACCGCGCTTTTCCCGCTGCTTGCAAATGTGTTTGCGCTGCTTTTTATGAGCGCGTTTATGCATTACAGCGATTTTTTATATCTGCTGTTCACTGTGCCTTCCCTGCCCGAAATATACAGCCTTATCACATTCGGAACGGTCAAGGGACTTGTTTTCAGCGGAACAGCACATCTGCTTGCTTTCGGAGCGTTTGCGGCGGGCGTAAAGATTTCCGATCATCAGTACGGAACGCCGCGCTCAAAGGCAAGGCTTATCCCATACACGGTGTTTGCGGTCTGCTTCGGAGCTGCGCTGCTGTCTATGGGACACATTATCCGCTTGAGAGACCTGTCCACGGTTTCCGCGGAAATGGACTACGGTCAGACCGGCGACAACATTTACCCAACCGCCGAGGGACACGGCTTCGAGTACGAACACGGCTGGTCAAGCGTAAGTCTGTATCCGTACTATGTGGAAAATCCCGACAACAAGCTTGCAAAGCTTGACGAGCCCTCGGACTTCATAATATCGGACGTTAAGCAGATGCCCGTGCTGAACGGTGCGGAGGCTGCGTACCCCATATATTCCGCGTTTGCGGAGTGCTGCTACGAAAATATCGGGGATATCCAGCAGCAGGCAAAGGAACAGGACGGACAAAAAATGCCTGTACGGTTCACCAACACGGTGGTCGGCTTTGAGGAGCTTCTGACGGGAGAGACCGACATATTTTTCGGTTCAAAGCCCTCAGAGGCGCAGTATAAAATGGCGGAGGAAAAGGGATTGGAGCTTGTTCTTACACCCATAGGCAGCGAGGCTTTCGTCTTTTTCGTGAACAGTGAAAACCCTGTGGACGGTCTGACCTCCGACCAGATACGGAAGATATATTCGGGTGAGTACACAAGCTGGCGGCAGGCGGGCGGCTCGAACATTCCCATACTGGCGTTTCAGCGTCCCGAGGGTTCGGGGTCGCAGACAAGAATGGGGTACTTTATGGGAGACGTGCCGCTGAAAGATCCTCTCGAAATAGAGTACGAATATTCAATGGTAGGCGTGATAAAAGAAGTTGCAAGCTATCAGAACAAGGAGTCCGCGATAGGGTACTCATTTCGGTACTATGTGTCGGAGATGTTTCACGACGATCGTATAAAATTTCTTGCGGTGGACGGAGTGTACCCTGACGCAGAGGCTATCCGTGACGGAAGCTATCCCCTTTCGGGAAATTTGTACGCCATAACCGTTAAGGATACCAATAATCCTATGGTCGAGCCGTTTCTGGAATGGATGACGGGCGAACAGGGCAGACAGATCGTAAACCGCACGGGTTACATTGCATAAAATTCAGAAAGGATATGAAAATATGATAATTTCTCACAACGACCCCAAGGTGGTCTATATGGGCAGGACGGACGTTTCCGAAAGAGAAACGAAACTTTTCTGGGCAGGGTCTCAGGCGGAGGTGAAATTCCGCGGCACTAAGCTGTCCGCGGTGGTAAATTCAACCGCGCTTTGGGGCAAGCTCCAATTCGGAGTTGTCACCGACGGCGAAATGAGCGGCGTTCCCCTTGAATACGAAAACAACGGAAAGGACATTACAATCGTACTTGCGGAGGGTCTTGCCGAGGGCGAACACACGGTCATTCTCTACAAGCGGCACGCGGGCAATCAGATTTTGTCTATAAAGACCTTTGAGACGGACGGAGAGTTCCTTGCACCCGAACCGCTTCCCGAATTGAAAATAGAAGTTTACGGCGACAGCGTTTGCGCGGGCGAAGTCATCGAAGCGTACGACTTTGTGGGACAGTGTGATCCCGAAAACCACGAAAGCGCATACGACAACGTTCGGAACAGCTTTGTCATGCAGACCGCAAGAAATCTCGGCGCGCAGATACATAACATCTGTCAGGGCGGCATTGCTCTTTTTGACGGCACGGGATACTTCCACTATCCCGACTGCATCGGTCTGGAAAGCGTTTACGACAAGGTATGCTACTTCCCCGAGGGGGGCGAGCCTACGGTGTGGGATTTCGGCAGATATGTCCCCGACATAGTAATAATCGCCATCGGTCAGAACGACAAGCACAACGGCAGGACTGACAGCGACGACATTGATATTTCCTCCCCCGCGACGAGAAGAGAGTGGAAAACCGCTTACCAGAAGCTTGTCCGCGACCTTGCGAAGTATTACGGAGACGCGAAATTCGTGCTTACCACGACTGTCCTTATGCACGACCCCGAATGGGACAATGCCATTGAGGAGATCAAGAACGAGCTTTGCGAGGTTGGCATAAAAGCGTATCACAATCTTTTCAGCCGCAACGGAGCCGCTACTCCGGGACACCCCCGTCTTGCCGAGCATGACGAAATGGCGCGGGAGCTTACCGAGTTCATCGAGGCAAACGTGCTGTAACGGCACGGGAGAAGCTTTCGTCCCAAAACAAAACCGCCCCTGCTGTCAAAACGGCGGCAAGGGAAAAGGCTTTCATAATGCTTATGTATCCCTCCATTTTTTGGAGGGATTTTTTTGCGTCCTTAAGCTTTTGCGTTTTACGTCTTTACGTGTTTACGTCATGTTGCCGACGGGCAGCACTCGAAGTCGGAGTCGATATAGTTTGCGAAAAATCTTGCGTTGAAGTTTCTTGCATTGCAGGTTCCCGTGTCTGTACCCGAAACGTCAAGGTCCTCGGGAAGAACGAACTTGATGCAGCGTACAGTTACGTCGCGGCAGGAGGTCTCGTTGTGGGCGGGAATGGTCATGGTTTTCATTCCGCGTCTGTATTCGTTGCCCTCGGGGTCTGTCTCGTTCAGGATAACCGCCAACGCAACACGCTTGTTGGGACATACGCTCTGAATGGTAACGTCAAGCTGGAGGATACGTCCTGTGGATTCAAGAGCAAGGCTGCCCGCGTCAAATTCAATCGTGTCGCCGCAGCCCTCTGCGGGAATTTCAACAGGGATAGGACAGCTTTCGGGAATAACGTCAATGCCGCAGTTTACGTCGATTTCGGGAGATGGGAAAGTAACAACGTTGCCCTCGGTATCGGTGTAGGAAACGGACTCGTTTACAGCGACGGTACCCGTACACTGACCAACGTGCTGAACGTTGAACCTGAGAGCAGCGCCCTCGCTTCCGCTTACGCCGAGAGCGGGAATACGCCATTCAACGGTGTTGGAGTTTATCATAGCCGCCGAACCGACAGGAGGATTCATAACAGAATTTATTCTGAAGCAGGGAGCAACGGTGTCTCTCAAAATAATGTCTGTGGCTCCCGTTCTTGTGATGTTGTTTGCAAGATCCTCAAAAATATCTTCAAGCTCCTGGTCGTTGGGAGTAATTATAACGTATGCGGAGGACGGATCGGAAGCCCAGTCTTCAAGAGCGTCCTCGTCCAGACCGCCGCTGCCGTTCAGACCGATAGCGTATATCACAACTCCCTGAGCCTTAGCAGCAGTTGCAACTGTGTTGGGATTTCCGCCCGCGGTTGTAACGCCGTCTGTGAACATTACCATTACTTTCTGGTTTGTCGAGCCGGCGGGGAAAAGCTGCAAAGCCTTTTCAAAAGCATCGGCATGGTTTGTGTCGCCGCCTGCGGTAAGAGATGTTACGGCAGCCTTGAGGTCTGCAACGGAGGTGATAAGCTGTGTGTCCTGAACAGCGGTGTCCGCAAAGCTTACAACGGCAATACGGCTTCCGCCGCCGATCTCACCTGTCTGTGTGCCGCCTGTGGCGTCGGCAATAATATCAATAAATTTTCTCGCACCGTTTTTCATGTTGGCAAGAGGACTTCCCGCCATACTTCCCGAACGGTCAAGAATAAGAACAATATCAGCAGGGTTGCTTACAATGTCGGGCGCAGCCGTAAGGGACAAGGTCACCTCAAACGTTCCGCCGCAGCTGATGCTGTCGGTATTGACTTCCTTGTTGGAGTAGGTTATACCCAATTAAATTCATTCCTTTCAAAGCTTTCGTGATCTTGGGGATACGCCGCACTGTCTGTTCGGCGTTCCCTTAGTACAGTATATGCCGCAAAGGAATGGTTGCTACTGTCTGTTTTACGCAGGACAGGCGGCTTAGTCAGCAGCCTGTTTTTGGGAAACAGCAGTTCTTTTTTCAGAAACGGCGCTTTCCGCAATGCACGCTGCCGCAACTATGAAAATCGCCGCTGTTCCAACAAGGAAAAATTGCAGTACCCTGCTTTCGTCGTTAGTTTCCGACAACGCCAGAATAAGTCCTGTGGCATTGTTGTTCACAGCATGAGCGAAAGCGGCGGGGTACACCGAGTTGGTCTTTTCGGTGAGCCATGCGAAAATTATTCCCGTGCCTGTGCAGAACAGGCACATAAGCAGTACTCCCATGTATGGGTATCCCATATAGTCCTTGCCGAAATTAAGTCCGTCGATAATCGCGGGAGTATGCCACACGCCCCAGATTATCCCGCAGACGATATAGGCGGCGGGACGGTTCATGACCGTTTTCAGCTTCGGGAAAAGGTATCCCCGCCAGCCCAGCTCCTCTCCGAGAAAAACCGGAAACAGGGCAATTGAAATTGCTATATTGAAAAATATTGCGGCGGTATAGCCTGCGGCTGAAACTCCAACAGCCTCGAAAACCGCGTTGGGGTCGAATTTTGCACCCAGTATTATAGCGTTAAGCACGTCCTCTATAGCCGTATAAATAATGGGAAAGGCAATTGCAAGCAGGAAATATTTTCCGTTTCCCTTCAGATTAAGCCGCAGCATGGAGTTTGCCATGCCTTCCTTGGTGACAAGCCTTGTCAGCAGCGAGCCTATTGCAGGGGTGAACATTGCAATGAATGTAACAAATTGAAATCCCGCTTCGTCCTGTAAGATACCGAACAGGTCGCACAGTCCCGCAAATATCCAGTAAAGCCCGTAGGAGAACAGGACAAACAGGAGTATTCTCTTAACGGCAAGCTTTTTATCGTTCATATTCCTCGGCCCCTTTCAGATATAGTTTGCAGGAAAGCTTGTAGGAAAGGAAGTAAAGTCCAGCGGAAAAATAGGGAAACACAGCCAGTACTGTCAGGGTGATATCCGACATTAATGAGGTGTCCGAAAACTTTTCAAAGAATTCAAATATTTTGTCGGGACTTCCGAATATTGAAAGGTCGCCGAAGAAAATATATTCAAAGGCTATGATCATAGCAAGCAGCATGACGGCGGTTTTTATATGGCTTCCAGCTTTGCTGCCGAACCGTACCAGAAACGGAAACTCTATGGCGTTAGCCGCAATCATAATGCACATCATCAAAAAGGCGATCAGAACGTTTGCCGAGCCGCCCATCACCGCCGAAATGACTGCAAAAAAATAGCACCAAACAAAAAGCGCGATATAAAGCAGGAGCGTGAAAAGATACTTTTCCTTTATCTGACTTACATCGGTAAGTGGCGTGGAGGTAATGAAGTACGCCCATTTTTTGCTTTCGTCGGCTTCAAAAATTGACGCCGTCATAACGCCGAGCGTCAGGAAAAGCATAATAAACACAAACACGCTTAACAGCGACGTTATGATCTCTGTTTCCGAAGTTACGCCGTCAAAAAGTATCGGGGCAACCATTAAAAACGATATAGCAATTTCTCCCAGCGCCATGATCAGCAGATTTTTTTTGTTGAGAACCAAATCTCTGTAAAGCAAGCCCGCCATTATTTTTCCCTCCTTTTGTACTGCCCCAGAAAAAGAAAATATCCGATAACAGCTATTGCCGCAAAAAACAGTATCGAAAACGGGAACAGTCTGTCCCGCCATTCGAGCGCAGGCGCGATAAACTCTTCAATCGTCACCATATCTAACGATTCCGATGTATCTGACGCTTCGACAGCGTCTATGAACGCTTCAAGTTCAGCCTGCCTTTGCCATACCCATACCATAAACAAGATGTAGAGCGCTATGACAACGCCTGCAAAACACAATGCGGCTTTCTGCGGGTCTTGAAATTTAAGCAGCAGGAAGTCCATAAATGTCATAAGAGCAAAAGCCGCCAGCGCAATAACGGTGATATTTGCCATAGCCGTAAGTGTAAACCGGTGGTGGGCAAGATTGAAAATTACAGCCGCCAAAGCTGTGGAAACTGCCGTACCCAAAAGGTTTGAGCCCAAAAGCAGACACATTTTTACCGCCGCAAGCTTTTGCGGGGAAAGCGGCAGGGTGTACTCAAAAACATTCCATTTGCACTTTCTGTCCTTTACAAATGTTTCACCGTTCTGACTGAACAGCATTATACCCACGCCTGCCATCGCATATGCGAGAATTATTGTGGAATCGGCGTTCAGATTCTCATTGTTTTTCATATTGCCGTAATCGAAGCTCAGGCAGAACGAAACCGCCAGAATGAAAAGCAGGACAAATATGGACAGACCCGACAGCATAGTCTTGCGCCGCAGATAAATTTCTTTCAGAATAAGACCTTTAACGCCGTTCATTACCGCCACTCCTTTTTCGGGGAATTTACGTAGAAAACCATGATCTCCTCCAGCGTGGTTTTGTCCATGACAAGACCGCTGTACTTGCGCTTGCAGGCGGCTTTGTCGGACACCATCACCTCCGCGCCGAAATCGGTGAGACGCGCGCTGACAATATCCTCCGCGGCAATTTCCTTGTAATCCTCCTTGCCGCATTTTATAACGCCGTGACTTTCAAGAATGTCGTCCTTGTAGCCCGTCAGCAGAAGCTTTCCCTTGTCGATAAAGGTAACGCTGTCTGCCACCTTTTCCAGATCGGAGGTTATGTGCGAGGACATGAAAATGCTGTGGTTTTCGTCCTGAATGTACTCTAAAAAGATGTCGAGTATCTCGTTCCTCACAACAGGGTCGAGACCCGTTGTAGCCTCGTCCATGATGAGCAGCTCCGCGCCGTGGGAAAGTGCGCAGGCGATTTGCAGCTTCATTTTCATACCTTTGGAAAGCTTGCCTATCTTCTTTTTTCTCGGCAGGGCAAAGCGGTCTAAGTACTTCTCAAAGGTATTTTTGTCCCAGTTGTTGTAGATGTCCCCCAAAATAACGTCCAGATTTTTTGCGGTAAACTCATCATGGAACGGTATCTCGTCAAAGACCGCGGCGATGCGCTCCTTTATGGAGATTTCCTCGGTCACACTGTCCATGCCCAGAAGCTTCACGCTGCCCTCGTCAGCCTTGATGATGTTCAGTATTGCCTTGATAGTAGTGGTCTTGCCCGCGCCGTTCTGCCCGATAAAGCCCATTATACTGCCCTTTGCAGCGTTAAATGACAGATTATCCAGTGTAAAGCCGTCGTACCGCTTTGTCAGCCCGCTTATTTCAATTGCGTTTTCGTAATCGTTCATAATCATTCCTCTCCCTCGTAAATGATCTCCAGCATTTCCCTAAGCTCTTCAAGGGTCATGCCGCACTGCTTTGCTTTTGTGCAAGCCTCGTCCAGCAGAGCTTCCGTCTGTTTGAGTATCTCCTCACGCAGAAATTCGGCGTTCTGCTTTTTGACAAAGCTTCCCCTGCCCGTGTAGGACTCGATAAAGCCGTCCCGTTCAAGCTCCTCGTAGGCGCGCTTGGTGGTAATAACGCTTATGCGGAGCTGCTGCGCCAGTACGCGCATTGAGGGAAGGGCGTCCCCCTCCTTTAATACGCCGCTCATAATGCCGGCTTTTATCTGGGAATAGATCTGCTCATAGATCGGGTCTCCCGACGAGTTGCTGATGATGATATCCATAGTACACCTCAAATTGTATATATACATTATATACAATATAACACAGCTTTTTTCATTTGTCAATAGCTTTTCAAAAAAATAAGCTCCTGTCTGTATTTTAACCAGACAGAGCCGCCGCAGTATAACAAAAAAGAAAGGCTGCAAAATCGCAGCCTTTCCGAATGCTTATTTAGTATACTTGGTTTATCAATAGAATCTCTTTCTGTTTTTGAGTACGATAATTACAACTACTACAATTACCGCAACGACTACTGTTACTATAACAATGGGAATTATCGGAATATTTCCGCTGCCGCTCTGGGATGGAGCTTCGGTTGCAGCGGTTGTGACAGCCGTTGTTGTTTCGGCAGCCTCGGTTGCAGCTTCTGTAGCGGCTTCCGTTGTGGCAGCTGTGGTGGTTGTCGTTATCTCGATCTTCTGGCAGTTTGTGATCACAAACTTTGTGACTTTCATTTTAATTCCGCAGTCGCCGAGATGTACGGCGTCTACTGTAGAAAAATCGTCGCTTCCGTATATCGCGACCATATCCTCATACCGGAAGGTTGCGGTAGTTTCGTCAAAATCAATAGGCGCGATCTTTGCCCAGATAGCGGGGTCAGCTGTGGAATAATTCTGGAAGACAAGTTCCACGGGAGCACCGCTGCCGTTCCATTCGCCGTCGACCTCAAATTCGACCTGTATTTCAGAATCCGGGGTAAGCCTCGAACAGTCAAGAGTAGCCTTATCGTATGTTATAGACTGTCCCCAAGCGCCGTTGGTCATTTTTGCCAGTACCGTTCTCATCTCAATATCTTCAGTTTCAGCAAAAACGCATACCGACACAATAACGGCAGTCAGGCACAAAATCGCCGCCGAGAGCGCGATTTTTAAAATTTTCTTCATATTCTTTCTCTCCTTATTTTGCATAAATATCAACACACTTTAATTTTACTTCATTTATCCGAATATGTCAACCGCCTGAAAAAAATTCAACACATAGTACAAATTTAAGACAAACTTAAAGGATTTCGTTCGTCAATTTAACAATTTGTGTGAACTTAGCTGTCGCAGCGCAGTGTGCAAAACGGAAGTAAACTGCTGCACGGAATAATACGCCGCGCTGCGGGAAAACTAAATACCGAGAACATGAAAGGAGTCAAAACCATGAACGCGGGAAAAATGATCATCAACGAAATAGACAGCCGTCTTGAACGGCTCGGAAACCATTACCACGACAAAAAGAACACTGACGGCAACCCTTTCGGCGAAATGCTTTCCGCCGAATCGAAGCTTCTCAACACCGCGCTGGCGGGTGAGCTTCGCAGCTTAAAGGAATTTGTGCAGGAAAAGATCGGAACGGGCGATTAACCCTTTTCCTTGTAGCCCCAGCCGTCCAGACCCGCGCGGCGCACCGCCCCGAAAATACGGTCGGAGAAGCCCTTGTCAGCTTTGTTTCTCTCCGCAAGGAACTGCTTCGTGACCTCCCGGGAGGTGTGTCCGTCAGCGGGACATTTTGATTTTACCACATTAAGACCGCAGCGTTTTGCGGCGTTCCGAACTTCCTTTTCGGGCGCGAAAACCAGCGGTCTTATCATTGTTATATCCTTTCGGGAAAGGTAGCTTTTAGGTGCAAAGCAGCCAAGTCTGCCCTCGTTGAAAAGGTTCATCACAAAGGTTTCAACCGCGTCGTCGTAGTTATGTCCCAGAGCGATCTTGTTGCAGCCCGCCTCCTTAGCCGCGTCGTGGAGCGCGCCGCGGCGCATTCTTGCGCAAAGGCTGCACGGGTTGGTCTCGTGTCGTATATCGAACACGATCTCGCCGATATGTGTGCGTTTCAGAATGAAGTCCACACCCAGTCTGCGGCACATTTCCTCCACCGAGGAGTAGTCGCCGTCCGTGCCGCCGAAGCGGGGGTCGAGAGTGATCGCCGTGACTTCGTAGTCAATGCCGATAAAGCGTTTCAGCCTGACAAGTCCCTCTAAAAGCACCAAGCTGTCCTTGCCGCCCGAAACGCCCACGGCGATCCTGTCGCCGTTTTGTATCAGGTCGAATTCCTGTATTGCTTTTCGCATATAGCCGAGTATTCTTTGCATTTTTATCACCTGAAAACATATTAACATCCATACATTGCACTCATAATATCTTTTATAAAACCGACAATCCCATATGTCCATGTTTCCTTTTCATATCTGCCGTTAAAATTCCAGTATTGCTTTATAAATTTTCCGTCAAAGCGTTTAACGGTCACAGCCTTGGCATAATCGGTTTGAGGATAGACCTTATCGGCAGACATATACAAATTTTCATGATACAATCCGCCCTCATATTCAAATTGTATCGAAATTGTCAGAGGTCTCCCCGGTGCTATACCGTTGCTTGCGTGTACCGTATAATTTTCATCGGGACGAAGCGCATACCGCTCAAATCCCGCCTCGTCTGCTGTTACCGACATTGATACGTATTTGTCTTTGTTCTCCAATTCTTCAAACCGCGGGTCGTTCAATATTTTATCAAGAAATTCACGGTCGTAATCAGTAACGGCAATTTCGGGACATTCCCGTAACGCCTTTTTTTCAGAAATTTCAACGGTATTTGGACTGCCTGTTCTGAACGGAGGAAAATATGCAAAAAACAGCAGATATGTCAGAACAATTAAAGTAAGCAAAATAATAATTGCAGCTTTTAATCGTTTATGCTTTTTTTCCATAATAATTCCTCCAGAATATTATGTCTTATTTCTGCAAAGTACCGTGCGACAGCGCCGTCAGATAAGCATTGATAAACCCGTCCAGATCGCCGTCCATGACCGCGCCGATATTGCCGTTTTCAAAGCTTGTGCGGTGGTCCTTGGCAAGGGTGTAGGGCATGAAAACATAGGAACGTATCTGCGCGCCCCACGCGATCTCTTTCTGCACGCCCTTGATGTCCTCGATCTTTTCCAGATGCTCGCGCTCCTTGATCTCAACAAGCTTTGACATAAGCATTTTCATGGCGTAATCCTTGTTCTGATACTGGCTTCGCTGGGTCTGGCAGGACACAACTATTCCCGTGGGGATATGCGTCAGACGCACCGCGGAAGAGGTCTTGTTTACCTTTTGTCCGCCTGCGCCGCTGGCACGGTAGAAGTCTATCTCCAAGTCCTCGGGACGTATCTCGATGTTGGTGTCCGCCTCAGTCATTTCGGGCATTACTTCAAGGGACGCAAAGGAAGTGTGACGGCGTCCAGAGCTGTCAAAGGGAGACACACGCACAAGACGGTGAACGCCCATTTCCGACTTCAAAAAGCCGTATGCATTCAATCCCTCAATAAGCAGGGACGCGGATTTAAGTCCCGCTTCTTCGCCGTCGAGGTAATCAAGAGTAGTCACCTTAAAGCCGTGGCTTTCCGCCCACATATTGTACATACGGAAAAGCATCTGCGCCCAGTCCTGCGCCTCCGTGCCGCCTGCTCCCGCGTGGAACGTGAGAATGGCGTTCTTGCTGTCGTATTCGCCTGTGAGCAAGGTAGTCAGTTTCATGGCTTCAAGCTCTTTTTTGAAGTGGTCGGCGTCACGCTTGATGTCCATGGCAGTCTCCTCGTTGTCCTCTTCCTCCATGGCAAGCTCTATCATGGTGAGAGCGTCCTCAAGCTTTTCGTTGAGCTTGTTGTAGCTTTCGATAGTTGCTTCGTAGTGCTTTATGGTCTGCATGACCTTCTGGGAATTTTCGATGTCGTCCCAGAAGCCGTCCTTGCCCGACTCCTCCTGAAGCCGCGCAGTTTCTGACTTTGCCTTGTCAATGTCAAGAATTTCATAAAGCTGTTTCATATCCTTGCGGTAGCCCTCAAGCTCCACACGAAGTTCGTCAAGTAATAACATAATAAATTCCTCCAAATCAAAATAAATATTTTTTGCGGTAAATTGTTATTTTGTTTTGTCAGAAGAGGTTGTGCCTATAGGCAATAAATTTGTGTATCATAAAAATCTCTTTTCTCAAATAAAATCAGATAAAAAAATTATACCATATATTTTGCATATTTTCAATACCCTATACCAATAAAAAACAAAACTCCCGCACAGCGAGCTGTATGGGAGTACTTTTTAAAATTTTAAATGCGTTTTACAGGAAAAAACATATACCCCTTTCCCGTTTCGGGACAGGTGAAATCATGCACAGCCCCCGCAAGCTCCATGCCGCTATCCTGCAAATATCGAATAACTTCCGGGAAAGTATCCTCCTCATTCTCGGCATAAATATACTCGTAACCTGGGATAACCCATTTGGTCCAGCCATCGGGAGCTTCCGCTGTCAGATCGCACTCCACGCCCGCAAGGTACAAGCCCCTTGTAAAGCCGTCCTCCCAAGGCATAAAGGAACGTGAAAAGTCGGACATTGCACCCCATATGCCGACAATATTTCCATCGTCATCTTTTTTAGCCAGATGCTGTACCTCGTTAAAATGGGAATTTGCGTCCTCCCACAAACGCTGAATAAAGCCCGTCCCGCTGTCGGTGGAGCCTTCCTTTCCGATAACAGCAAAGGACTCTTTAGTGCATTTTTTCAGTTCCATAATGACCTCCGTAATTAGTATTTCCGATTATTTTTCTCCATAATGTCATAGCACAAATAATCCCCGTTGTCGGTGAGAATTTTACAGTACTCCTTTTCCTTGTACCCGCGCTTTATGTATATTGATTTTGCAGGCAGAGAGGAATCCAGCCGAATTGTTTCGCTGTACCCGAAAATCATATTTTCCGCAAAGTCAATAAGCTGACCTCCATGACCGTTACCCTGCTTGGACGGCTCTACAAAAAGCCTTTCTATACTGTTTCCGTCAATTGTAACAGTACCTGCGATAATGCCGTCCTGCTCTATCACATAAACCTTTCCCGCTTCAATATCGGAGGCTATTTTTTCGGGCTTGTGGTGGGCAAGAAAAAATTCCACAGCCCCTGCGGGATAATATTTTGGGTACACGGCTTTAATGGTTTCCCTGACCAGTTCTGTAATTATATCGCTCTCCGTCAGTACGGCGGAACGTATCATATCTATCACCTCATCAATGCAGTATACGTCACGCTTCAAGCATAAGCAGCATTTCGCGCAGAAGCTTGCACGACAGCGCGGTGGAGATACCGCTGGGGTCGTATGGAGGGGACAGCTCGTTCATATCCATGCCCACGATATTCAGTCCTTTAAGGGACAACAGCGCGTTCAGAAGCTCTCCGAAACGCGCTCCCCCTGCTTCGGGAGTACCCGTACCGGGAAACTCCGAGGGGTCGAGGACGTCCATATCAACGGTGACATAGACGTTTTTGCCCCGCAGCTCCTCTGCGGCTTTTTCAATACCGTCAAGGGTAAGCTTGTGCATTTTTGTATGCTCCGCGGCAAAGCGGAACTCCTCACGCTCTCCGCTGCGGATACCGAACTGGTATATGTGACCGTCCCCCACAAGCTCGTGACAGCGGCGCATTACGCAGGCATGGGAATTTTTCACGCCCAGATAGTCGTCCCGCAGGTCGGCGTGAGCGTCAAACTGTATAATATAAAGATCGTTATATTTTTTGTGTACCGCTCTGACCGCTCCGAGAGTGACAAGATGCTCGCCTCCGAGCATAAAGGGACGCTTTCCGTCCGCAAGAATTTCCGCGGCAATGTCCTCTATCTGTGCTAAAGCCATATCGGAAGAGCCCATTGGAAGCTCAGGGTCGCCCGCGTCAAATATTTTGCAGTCCAGCAAGTCTTTGTCCTGATAGGGGGAGTAGGTCTCGATACCGTAGCTTTCCGAGCGTATCGCCCTGCTCCCGAAGCGCGTTCCGGGACGGTAGGACGTGGTGCTGTCAAAGGGCGCGCCGAAAATGACCGTGTTTGCCTCCGAGTAATCGCAGTCGCAGGCTATAAAAGCGTTTCTTTCAATCTGCATAGTTCTGTTTCCTTTCTTAACAACAAAAAATTATCCCGCCCCCTTTGAGGGGGCTGAGGATAAGCATATGTTTTTTATTTTTGACATTGGGGGTGACTATGCCCGCGGAGGTTCTCCGCCTTCCAGAAGCTCCTTGACATAATTGGGTATAGCAAAACAGCCCTTGTGAAGCTCCGTGTTGTAGTAGCGCGTTTTCAGCCCCAGACCGTTCCATTTCTCCACGCTGTCGGAGAGTGGGTCAACCGACTTTGAAGCAAAGCCGAAAAGCCAGTGTCCCGACGGATATGTGGGGATATGCGCCTGATAGACCCTGCAAATGTCGAAAAATTCACGTATACGCCTGTGGGCTCTCTGCATGGCTTTCGCATCATCTGAATAGTATGGACTTTCATGCTGGTTTACAAGTATGCCGTTTGCGGTAAGTGCGTTAAAGCAGTTGCCGTAAAATTCACTGGTAAAAAGTCCCTCGCCCGGACCGAACGGGTCGGTGCTGTCCACGATAATGAGGTCGTAGCAGTTCTCGCACTTGCGGACAAATCTCAGTCCGTCATCATAAAAAATATGCACCCGCGGGTCGTCCAGACGGCAGGCGGTCTTGGGCAGGTACTCCTTGCAGACCTCCACAACCCGCTCGTCTATCTCCACCATATCAATATTGGCAAGACTTTCATAGCGGGTCAGCTCGCGGACTGTTCCGCCGTCCCCCGCACCTATCACAAGGACATTTTTTATTGCAGGATTTGAAGCCATAGCAACGTGGGTTATCATTTCGTGGTAGATGAACTCGTCCTTTTCGGTAAGCATCATTATCCCGTCGAGAGTAAGAAATCTTCCGAACTCACCGCTCTCGAAAACGTCTATCCTCTGGTATTCGCTCTGCTCGGAATGAAGCTGTTTGTCCACCCTTATGGACATTTTAACGTCGGGCGTATGCAGTTCGCTGAACCATAATTCCATAGCTGATATCCTTTCTATCGTTTTCTGTAAACCTTGTTCCTGTTGATGTATTCGGGCTTTACGAATAATTTTATAAGCCGCGGAAATCTCTCCGCGTTGTACATAATGTACCATGACACGGCGACATAAAGAAGCCATACCCCCGCAATTGCAAGAACTAAATATGACACGGGACGAAGCCTTTCGTGCAGGTCTTTCATATCGTCAAGGTCAAGATACACGCTCCCGCCTTTTGACAGCGAGACGATTTTTCCGTGCGATATGACCGCCGATAAAACGTCCCCCTCCGAGACCTCCTCTGAAAAGCGTTCAAGGTCGAAGTATCCGCCGTCAAGCTTATACTTTTTTCCCGAAGAGCCGTCCCTGAAAGCAGCCTCGTCCTCGAAAATTTTAAACTCGGTCACAACAAACGCCGTGTGTTCGCAGTTTTCATCGGTTATGGGAAATGTGTCCGAAAAAATATAAAACCACAGACCAAGCAGCATTGCAAGGATAAGTCCCCATATAAAAACAAACTCCCACTGACCCCATATGTTGCCGTTGAAAAGCTTCCCGTACCCCTGCTTGTGCAGACGCGCCTTTGTACGCTCATTGCGTCGTTTGGTTCGGGAAGCGTTTTTCCGTCCCACGGCTTTGGTCACAGCTCGTCTGAGTCAAGCTTGTCGTTATCAAACTTCGACCGATTGTCGGTGTAGAACACATACAGGCTCAAAAATGAGGTAGAGCCCCACAGCAAAGCCGATACAAAAGCGGTTATTACCACTCCCAAGCTTTCGACCCGCGTCAGAGCCAGTATTCCCTCGACTATCATCAGCGCCGTCAGACCTGCGGAAATAAGTCCGTAATAAAAATAAGACGCGCTTTTTCTGCTTTTGGTTTCAAAATAATCTTTCATTGTTATCAACCTCGTTTCAGACCAGTACTCTTATTCTCTCGATATCCATATCCTCGGTGCCCGTCAGCACGCAGCCACGTTCCTTGGAATATTTTATATAGTCCAGAATTTCCGCCGTTATCTTTTCTCCCGGCGCAAGGACGGGTATTCCCGGCGGGTAGCACATAACGAACTCTCCGCTTATCTTTCCCGCACTTTCCGCTATCGGCACGGACTTCTGCTCGCCGTAGAACGCCGCCTGAGGCGAAAGCTCCACCTGCGGGGTAATATACTCGCTGCTTAGCATACCCGTTTTGTCCCGTGAAAATCTCCGCTTTATCTCTGCCATTGCGGACACGAGACGCTCTATGTCCTTCCACATATCTCCTGCGGAAACGTACGCCAAAATATTTCCTATGTCCCCGAATTCTATCTGTATATCGTAATAATCCCGCAGATAGTCGTAGACCTCGATACCCGCCAGACCTATGTCCCGCGTATGTACCGAAAGCTTTGTCCTGTCGAAATCGTAGATATCCTTTCCGTTGATAAGCTCGTCGGCAAAGGCGTAGTAGCCGCCTATCTTGGCGATCTCCTCACGGGCGTATGCGGCGGTGTCGATGACCCTGCCGATAATATTTTTTCCCTCCAGAGCAAGATTGCGGCGCGAAATATCCAGCGACGACAGCAGCAGATACGAACCGCTTGTGGTCTGGGTAAGATTTATCACCGCCCGCGTTCTTCCCTCGGTAACGCCAAACTTTGCCGCATTTTTGCCGATAAGCAGGAAACTGCTCTGGGTAAGCGAGCCTCCCGACTTGTGCATGGAGATGGCAGCCATGTCCGCTCCCGCAGCCATAGCCGAAACGGGAAGTCCGTCACCGAAATAGAAATGAGTTCCGTGAGCCTCGTCCACAATGACCGCCATTCCGTGAGAATGGGCGATATCGGTTATCCTCCTCAGATCGGAGCATATGCCGTAATATGTAGGATTATTAACAAAGACAGCCTTGGCGTCGGGATTTTCCTCGATGGCTTTTTCCACGTCCTCCGCGCTCATTCCGAGTGGTATTCCGAGACGCTCGTTCACTCCCGGATTTACGTACACAGGCACAGCTCCGCTCAGGATAAGAGAGTTTATCGCGCTCCTGTGGACGTTCCGCGGCATGATTATTTTCTCGCCCGCGCTGCATACGGTCATAGCCATAGACTGCACCGCGGAGGTAGTTCCTCCAACCATAAAAAAGCAGTAAGCCGCTCCGAACGCCTCAGCCGCCAGCTCCTCGGCTTCCTTGATGACCGAGGTTGGGTGACAGAGATTATCCAGCGGCTTCATAGAGTTTACGTCCACGACAAGGCAGTCCTTGCCTAAAAAGCGGGTAAGCTCGGGATTTCCCTTACCGTGCTTGTGTCCCGGAACGTCAAAGGGCACTACCCTTGCGTCCCGATATTTCATAAGAGCCTCGTAGACAGGCGCTTTGTGCTGATCGTGCATAGTGTTCCTCCTTACGCGGGGGTATGTGATCCCGATCTGCAATTAAAACCGTATGCAAAAAATCTTTACAAAACCTAAAAATGCAGGCTTTTGTTTGATTTTTGGTACAGTTTTTGATTGCATATCAGTGTAAAACTATTCGTCGGAGGCGTTCATGTCCTTTATCCATTCGTTCCTTGCCGACTGATATTCGTAATAGCTTTTGCCGTCGAACGAAACGGCGTACATACCCGAAAGTCTGTCGGCGTTTTCGCCCTCCTTGGTCCTCCACGAAAATGCGTACACCTTTTCTCCTTCAATGACCATAATATTGCTTTCAGACAGAAAATCCTTTTCTCCGAAGCCCTTGTCGGAAAGATATTCTGTCAGGAGACTCTCGGCAGCTTCCACAGAGATGCCCGTCTCCTCGCCTTTATCGCTGCAAGCCGAAAAAGCTGCCATAGCGATACAGATCAATAAAACCGCAATAATTTTAAGCGTCGTTCCTTTCATAATGCCAGCACCTCTCGTAAAATATTTTTGCGGGGAAAAACCAAAAAGCATATCAATATATATTCATTCCGCTGAATATCTCTATCATTTCACGTCTGAGGGAATCGTTTATCGCCAGACGGGTCTTTGGAGCAAGCTCATAGGTATCTGTGTTGAAAAGATAGTTCTGCAAAAATATCTCTTTTATCATCATTTTTGTATGGAAGATATTGGACTGATAAACGTTCACGTCCACCGCGTCGTACCGCTCCAGTGTATCCTTTGCGATATAGTCCTGAATTGAGGTTATGTCGTGGTCGATAAAGAGCTTTTTGCCGTGCTCGTCCCGTGTAAAGCCCCTTACGCGGTAGTCTATAGTAATGATGTCCGAATCAAAGCTGCCGATAAGGTAGTCAAGCGATTTAAGCGGAGTTATCTTTCCGCAGGTGGCAACGTCTATGTCCACCCGAAAGGTGGTTATCTCGTTGTCGGGGTGGAACTCAGGATAGGTATGCACCGTAAGATGGCTCTTGTCCAGATGACCCGCAATGCTCTGCTTCTCTGCGGAAGCGACACGCATATTGCAGGATTCGTCTATATCCTCCGCGTCAAGGTGATCCTCCGAGACCAGAAGCGTAGCCGAAGCTCCCTGCGGCTCGTAATCCTGCTTGGAAATATTCAGAACGTGCGCCCCGATCATTTCCGTAACGTCGCACAGTATCTTTGTCAGACGATCGGAGTTATACTGCTCGTCGATATATTTTATATAATCCCGCTGCTCTCTTTCGCTTTTCGCGTAGCAGATATCGTAGATATTGAAGCTGAGAGTTTTGGTAAGATTATTGAACCCGTAAAGCTTGAGCTTATTGTTCAACCCTATCATCACGTTCCTTTCTCTTTCCCGGAAAAATCGCATATTCTGCAAATATACACAAATATACACTTTGAATAATACGCTAAAATCCCCGAAATGTCAATAGATTTACGCAAATTTCTTTTCCGAATATTTAAAATCTTTAAAATTCCCCCGAATACTCGCGAAATCTCACGTATTCTCTACAAGGTAAATTTTACCTATTCTTTGCATACCAACGTTTTACAACGTCCTCCGCCTTTTTGCCCACAACAGAAAAACCCATTTCGGGATTGTTTTTCGGCAGCTTTGTGTACCAGTCCCACCAGAAAAACCCGCCGAACCAAGGCTCGTCCCACATAACGGTCATGCAGGACTCGTAGAAATTCGCCTGCTCGTCCTCGTCGTAGGGGAATTCCTTATGGCTGAAATCGTAAGGCATCATGGCGCAGCCCCTTGCGCTGCGGCAGCCTATCTCCATGAAGATTATCTGCTTTCCGCCGTTTAAGCGGGAAAGCTCCGCAAGCTTTGCCTTTTCCTTTTCCCATTCGGCGCACATATTGTCCATGCTGTCTCCGGGGACTTTTCCCACGCCGTAGTACGCCGACGTGCCTATGTAGTCAAGGGCGTCCCACCACTTGACGCCGAACTCCTTGCCGTGATTGGTGTTGTAGACCAGCGGACCGTGATATATCTTCCGCACCTCGGCAATGGCGTTCCGCCAGTAGTCCTCCTTAGCCTCCGTGCCGAGCATTTCGCAGCCCACGCAGAACATCTCGCAGCCCGTGTCCTCGGCAATCTCCGCGTAGTGGCACAGGAACGCGGTATAGCTGTCAAACCATTCTTTCCAGTAATCCTTGTCGCCTATCTCCCGTTCGGGGAAGAAAATATTAGCCCTCCACACGCCGTCGGCGCAGTTGACCATAGGCTTCATGCAGACTTTCAAGCCGAGGGAGTGAAGCTTTTCCACCGCGGCGGAAACGTCCTTGTCGGTAACGGTGTAGCGGTAGTCGGGACGTATCAGCGTGGAGCTGAACGAGTCCTGCAAAACGGTAAAGGCAAGAGCAGTCCAGTCCCCGCCGAGAGCGGCGAGACGCTCCATTGAAGCCGCCGCCTCGGGGGTGCGGTATGCGCCGCGCCTGCCGTCAAAGCCGTAGGTAAAGCCTTTTATGAACATATTAAACTTCCTTTCTTTATTCACGAAATTCAAACAAGTCCCGTTCTGTTATTTCCCGACGGGCGTTTTCCGGAAGATCGCTGAAATTCTCTTTCAAGATATTCAGCGGTTTGCTATAGTACCACAACAGCTGTACAATATCTTCAACAATGCTGTCACTGTTATTTTCAAAAAGCAGTTCCTGAAGCAGTACAGCCAATTCGTCCTCATATGGCAGCTTGCTTTTAAAGTACGGATCGAAAAACCTTTCGAGACAGAACAAAAGGCTTGATTTTTCCTCTTCCGAGCCTCCGCGCAGAATACTGCTTACCCCGTCAAGTCCGCTGTTTACCAGATCAAGCTGGCTTTTTCCGTATGTTACAACGCTCTTGTTTTCAATCATATTGATACGTCATCTCCAATATTTATAACAAGGTCTGACTTTTTCCTTTAGGCGGGAGCAAGCCCCGCCCTACTTGGAATTATTGTCAAAACGCCGTTTACGCCTGCTCAAACTGCGAATTATAAAGATTAGCGTAAAACCCGCCTTTTTCAAGCAGTGACTCATGATTTCCCTGCTCGATGATGTTACCGTCCTTCATGACGAGGATAACGTCCGCGTCCCTGATGGTGGACAGGCGGTGCGCGATGATAAAGCTGGTCTTGCCTTTCATCAGCTTGGCAAACGCGCTTTGTATCTTCTGCTCGGTACGGGTATCAATGCTTGACGTAGCTTCGTCCAGAATAAGCATGGGCGGGTCGGTGAGCATTACTCTGCAAATGCAGAGAAGCTGCTTCTGCCCTTGGGAAAGATTTCCTCCGTCCTCGGAGACAACCGTGTCGTAGCCCTCGGGCATACGCCTGATAAAGCTGTGGCAGTGACACATTTTCGCCGCCGCGACTATTTCCTCCTCGGTGGCGTTGGGTTTGCCGTAGGCGATATTTTCGCGAATAGTACCCGTGTAGATCCATGTGTCCTGCAAGACCATTCCGTACATGGCTCTCAGCTCGCTTCGGCGCATATCGCGGATATCCTCGCCGCCGACCTCTATCTCGCCCTCCAGCACGTCGTAGAACCTCATCAGCAGGTTGATAAGCGTGGTTTTTCCGCAGCCCGTAGGACCTACTATCGCAACACGCTGACCATTTTTCACCGACACATTTACGTTTTCAAGAAGCTTCTGATCGGGCTTATAGAAAAATGTCACATTCTTTATCTCCACGTTTCCGTCCGCATTTGCGGGAGCGGGAGGCTCCTTTTCGGGGACTTCCTCCGCTTCGTCCAGAACGGCGAAAACACGTCTTGCCGAAGCGAATGCCGCCTGCAATTCAGTGATAACTCCCGTTATCTCGTTGAACGGTTTGGTGTACTGGTTCGCATAGCTTAGGAACGCGGAAATCTGTCCCACGGACATTGCCCCTCCGCTTATTACGGATATCGCTCCGAAAATTCCTGCGGCGGCGTAAACAATGCCGTTTACGAAACGCGTGCAGGGGTTTGTCAGCGCAGAGTAAAATTGCGCAAGGACACCGCACTTGTAGAGCCTGCCGTTTATTTCCTCAAAGCGTGCCTGCGCTCTGTCCTCGTAGGAGAACGCCTTGACTATCTTCTGACCTCCCACAAGCTCCTCGATACAGCCGCTAAGCTCTCCGCGGACTGCGGACTGCTCGCGGAATTTGTCGTGGCAAAGCTTTGTGATAAACGCCGCAACGAAAATGGACAGCGGAGTTATCAGAATTACCGCAAGGGCTATTTTAACGTTTATCCGAAGCATGAACGCTATTGTGCCGAAAATGGTAACAATTCCCGTCAGGAACTGGGAAAAGCACTGGAGCATACCGTCCGATATCTGCTCCACGTCCACGGACATACGGCTGATGATATCGCCGCGGGAGCTGCTGTCAATATAGTTCAGTGGCACTTTATTCAGCTTCTCGTACAGCTCGCAGCGCAGGTCGCTTACGGCGCGGTAGGTCACCTTATAGGTGCAGTATGACATTACCCAGCTGAACATTGCCGACAGTGCGACTGTCACCGCTATCATAAGGACGTACCGCTTTACGCCGTCAAAATCAACGTTGTTTTCGCCGACTATATAGTCAATGCCCCGTCCAACCAGAACAGGCGTGTAGAGCGACAGCAGAACGCTTACCACCGCCGCGATCACCGCAGGGGCAAGCAGCGCGGCGCAGGGCTTTGTGTAGCCTAAGATCCTGCCGATAACAGGCTTTTTATTGGACTTTCCGCTCATGCCTTTTCGCCCCCTTTGCTTTCCTGAGACATAACGATCTCGCGGTAGACCTCGCAGCTTTCCAGAAGCTGATCGTGAGTGCCTATTCCCACCGCTTCGCCGTCGTCAAGAACGATAATTTTATCCGCGTGACGGATAGAAGTCGCTCTCTGAGACACGATCATTACCGTCATTTCGTAAGTGTCGCGGGCGATAGCTTTTCTCAGAGCCGCGTCTGTTGCAAAGTCCAAAGCGGACGCGCTGTCGTCCAGAATTAAAATTTCGGGACTTCCCGCCAAGGCGCGAGCAATGGTGAGACGCTGCTTCTGACCTCCGGAAAGATTACGTCCTCCCTGATTTATAAAGGTATCGAAGCCCTCTGGCATTTTGTCGATAAACTCCTTTGCCTGAGCGGTCTCGGCAGCTTTTCGGAGCTGCTCGTCGGTAGCGTTTTCGTTTCCCCAGCGGAGGTTTTCCGCGATAGTTCCCGAAAACAGCATTGCCTTTTGGGGAACAAAGCCTATCCTTTGGCGAAGCTCTTTCAATCCGTAGGACTTAACGTCCGCGCCGCCTATAAGCACGCTGCCCTGCTCCGCGTCGTAAAAGCGGGGGACAAGGCTTACCAGCGTGGATTTGCCCGAACCCGTACCGCCGATTATACCCACGGTCTCGCCCTTTTGGACGGAAAAGCTGATGTGTTCCAGAGCGTTGTCTCCTCCCTCGCTGTAGGAAAAGGAAACGTCCTTAAACTCTATCATGGGAGCATTTGCCGAAGCGGTCGCTCCCGAACCGTCCCTGACAGACGGCTCTGTGTCGAACACTTCGTTTATCCTGACAGAGCTTGCCGCCGCCTTTGTGAACAGTACTACAAGGTTTGCAACCACCACAAGAGCAAGGGAAATCTGGGTCATATAGTTTACAAAAGCTATGACCTGACCCTGCGTAAGCGCGCCGCTGTCAACGCGGAAGCCTCCGAACCAGACGATTGCCGCGATGGCAAGGTTCATAATGGCGTAGGTCAGTGGGTTGAGAAGCGCGGAGAGACGTCCCACGCGCATGGAGGTCTCGGCAAAGTCGTCGTTTGCTTCTCTGAAACGCTTTTCTTCGGCTTCCTCACCCGAAAAGGCGCGGATAACACGCGCTCCCGAAAGGCTTTCACGTGTGATAAGACTTATTTTGTCAAGCTTTTTCTGGATAACGCGGTAAAGCGGCACGGAACGGAACATTATAAAGTACAGAACAGCCGCCACCAAAGGCATTACCGCAAGGAATATCAGCGACAGTTTTAAATCTATCGTCATAGCCATGACCGCCGCTCCGATAACGAGAAAAGGGGCGCGGACAACAAGTCTGATAAGCATTGCCACCGCGCTCTGGACTTGATTTACGTCGTTTGTAACGCGTGTTATCAGTGACGGCGTACCGAACCTGTCAAGCTCCGCGTGGGAAAGGGAGCCGATGTGACGGAACAGGTCGTTCCGAATGACCGTTCCAACGCCCTGTGAAGCCCTCGAAGCAAGATACTGACAGACCAAAGCGCAGCACAGACCAAGCGCGCCCATGAGTATCATAATGCCGCCCATGCGGTAGATATAGGGCTTACCAGCGCCGCCGTTTATGCCAACGTCGATAATGTCCGCCATGATGAGCGGTACTATCAGCTCGAAAACCGCTTCGGTAAGCTTTGCGGCAGGACCGATTATCAGCTCCTTTTTGAAGCCGCCCAGATATTTTTTTGCAAGTTTAAACATCTTCGGTGTCCCCCTTTTTATTTTTCCTGAAAATAACAAGCTTGCTGAAAAGGTAATTTATGACAAGAATAAATATCTGCGCGATAAGCTTCATTATATACTCGTTTTGGTGCAGGACGCGCACGGTCAGTATCATAAAGCCAAGCTCCATGAAGTAAGTCACGGCACGCGCTCCGTAGAAAGCCGCCGCCTGACTTATCCAGTCCTTGCCCGTGTCGGACTTGTTCTTAAACACCCAAACCTTGTTTGCGAAAAAGGCAAAGGTGACGGCGCAAATCCAGCTGATGGTGGTGTTGGCTTCGGTGGGAAGTCCCAGATAGGCGGGAACATACTGGGCAATAATGGCAATTACCGTGGTCATGCCGCCGACTACAAGGTACAGCAGAACGCTTTCGTGGCGGTCGTAAAAGTTTTGAATAGGTTCGGGAAATACAGACAATATTTTCCTTATGAGCTTGTCCACTGAAAATGAATCCTCCGTTAAAAAATGTAAATGCTTTAATATTATAGCATATATTTTTGCAAAAATCATTAACTATTGTAAAATTTTTCGGGGAACGGAGATCATAGGGCATGACCAAGGTAAATTTTGATTTGCGGGGAGCCCCCGCGGGCTGAGTCACCCCCACCGTAAGATGTTCAGAACATTAATTTTGCTATTGCCCCCTCAAGGGGGCAGGTAGATTTGTCGGCTACCTAATCTATTTCATTTTTGTATGGCGGAGACTTACTTCCCACATAGAACCAGCTCCCCGCCTAAATCAAAATTTACTGCTGAACAAATTTATTCTTTCTGATAATTTTGCATATCAGATCCGTACACCTTTACAATATTGAACATACTGTTGAGAAGCAAAAAATTCTGCGGAAACGGACGCATCAGGTTCCAGTATCCGCAGCCGAGAATGTCCTTTTCCGAGACTAAAGAAAATTTTCCTCTCAGGCTTCGGACGTCCTCGAACCACACTACCCGCTCTGCACCCTCAGAATCGGTGTAGTAAAAATAGGGACTTTGAGAAAGCTCATCGAAAAGTATCTCCGCGCCGTTTCCAACCGCAAGATTTACCGCCGTAAGGTTCCCCAGCGTAACGGCGGCGGTAACTCCCCTCTCGTACGGCAGCTTCCAGTTGTAGCCGTAGTTGGGAATGCCGAGAAAAATTTTTTCCGCGGGAATTTCCGTCAGCGCGTATTCCAGCACCTGCCTTACGCTCGGCAGGGGTGCTACAGCCATCGGCGGACCGTATGTATATCCCCACTCGTACGTCATAAGAAAAACAAGATCGGCGGCATTTCCCAGAAGTCTGTAGTCGTGCGCTTCATAGAGCGTCCCCGGCTGATTGGCGGAGGTTTTCGGTGCAAGATCGACGTGTACCTCCAATCCTACAGCGTTGAGCTGCCTTGCGGCGTTTTCCACAAAAGCGGCAAATTCTATTCTCAGCTGCTGCGGGATATATTCCATGTCGATATCCATTCCCTGCGCGTTTTTCCGTATTATGACCCCGATCATCTCCTCAATGACAAGGTTCTGGAAATCAAGATCGGTAAGAAGCCTTTCCACTTTTCCCGAACCGAAAGTGCCGTCCTCGTTTATGGTTGTAAGACTGAGAAACACCGCCGTACCGTATCGGTGTGACAGCTCAATTATATCGCTGTCGCTTATCTCTATAAGAGAACCGTCCTCCTTAAAACCGTAGCCGAACACGATAACGTAGGTCATATAGGGCAGAGCGGCTTCAAGGACGCTGCGGTCTATGTAGCTGTAGACAAACCCGCTGACACGTATATCCTCAGCAGGCTTGTCATCGAAGCTTATTGTTATCTGCGTACCCTCGGGGATATAGTCCGCACCGATAAGGAACGGATTGTTTCTGTAAAGCTGCATAACGCTTGTTCCGTAGGTCTCCGCCACCGAAAAAAGGCTGTCCCCGCGCATGAACGTATACACCGTTTCGGGACGGAGAATAAGCAGAGCCTGCCCCACCGCAAGCCGTCCCGAAACGGAAAGTCCGTTGTCCGAGATAAGCCGCTGAAGCGATATGCCGAAGCGGTTTGCAATAGACAGTGCGGTGTCCCCCGCTTGTACCGTGTAAATTTCCAGAATCGTCACCTTCTCCGCGTTTTTGTACTATTATATGCGCGGCGCAGGGAAACGTCAGTCATGTTTTTGCGGGGATCAATTTATTTCCGCATTATAAAAAATGTGAGTACCGTTTCCGATACTCACATCTGAATTATTTTGTTTCGCTCATCTTAGCGCGGTAATCCTCTTTAAGCTTCTGCAAGCGTATGGAATCCTCCTTGCGCTGCTGTTTTGCCGCATCCTGTATCTGCCTCGTCTCCTCGATACCGTCAACAATGGTTTTCCATGTCTCTTCAAGGGTATCCACCTTAATGGAGCTTCCCGAAGCAAGCTGGGTTGTCAGCTTGGTCTGGGCAACGGTGTTCTGTGCATTTTTAAGAAGCAGCTCGTTTGTTTTCTCGTCCAGAGCCTGCATAGCCTCCGCCTGAACGCGCTGTCTTTTCAACATGACCGCCTGCGCCAGAGCCTGCTTGAACACGGGCATTGTAATGATAAACGCCGAATTTATCTTTCTGATAAGGTTCAGATTGGAGAACTGCATTGCTTTCAGCATGGGGACTGTCTGCATAGCAACATTCTCCGCGATCTTCAAGTCCATAACTCTCTGCTCGAAAACCTGTCTGGTCTGTTCGAGTGTCTGCAAGTCCATTGCAACCGCGCCCGAATCGGGTTCGGCTTCAAGCTTTTTGCGGTAGTCCTCGATATACTGGTCAAGCTCCACGCAAGCCTGCTCGCCCGCCATTATATACAGGAGCAAGTCCTTGTAGTACTGGATATTCGCGTTGAACATTGTCTCCAGCTTGACGTTGGAGGCTTCGATCTCGGTCTCGTACTGTCTGAGCTGAACGTAAATCTTGTCCACGTCCTCGCCCATTGTGTGGTACTTTGCAAGAAGCTTGTCGACCTGCTTTCTCAGACTGGCGAAGATACCCTTTTTGCCGTCGTCGGTAAGCTCCTTCGCGTCGAACTGCTCCATTACCGCAGACAGGTGCATAAGAAGTTCTCCCGAATCGTTGATCTGATCCATGTTCATCGAGTTGAGGACTTGGTCGGAAGCCTTGGATATCTCCATCGCCACTTCGTTTCCGAACTTTACGATAGAGTTAACGTCGTTGATATTGATAGTGCTTACAAGCTTGTCTACCTGCTCGTTCTTTACAAGCTCCTGCTTTAACTCTTCCGTCTTTGCGGTCATTGAAAATTCCTGCGGAACGTCCGTCTTGATGTTGAGTGGAGCGGCTGTTGTTGTTACGTCCGTTGTGACAGCTCCCGCAGCCTGTGCCTGAGCCTCCGTTGAAGGTGTGAATTTAAGCGCCATAGTTATTTTCTTCCTTTCTTGAATAGTTTTCCGAACAGTCCTTTGCCGCTCGGTTCGGGAATGGAATCGGGTATCTTGAATTTCGGTATGTGTACATTATACTCGAACTCGTTCATTGTATGGGTCTCGAATGCCGCGTCGCTGACAAAGGTCTCGATGTTCCTGTACCCCGTGGGAGTATAGATGATCATATCAAACCCGAGAAGATTGAACAGCACAAGCTGAATGCATTCGATCTTGCTGAACGTGTCCTCGATAACGTCTATAATAATAAGCTTCGGTATGTCCTTGGTAAAATCGTATTTTTGCAGAAGCTTCAGTATTTCCCTGTCAAGATTTGTACCCACGTACAGCACCAGCGGGAGAAGCTCGCTGCGGTCTATTTTCAGCAGACCCGTGTCCACAGCCTCCTGCATTTTATTGAAGATAAGCGTTTGCAGGCTGTCGGACAGATACCCGTACTTGTTCAGCGGAGAATTTTTCAGCTTATCCGTCAGTATCTGTTCTCCCACATAGTATGGCTTGTAGACATCAAGGTTGTTCTCGCCGTATTTCCTGTAGCTGGGCGACTTTGAGATTATCCTTGTATCGGGGGAAAGCTTCCACTTGACGCTGTCCCAGTAAGCGTTAAGATTTCCGTCCTTGACGCCGCTTATTTTTGCGAAGATGTTCGGTACCGTGACCTTTGAGCCGTTAGACGCAAATCCCGTTCGGTACCTTGCGGGCTGGTGCCACAGCACGTCTATCTCCTCGTAGGTGGTTTTCAGCGTAAGGGACTGCATATCCGAAAACTGAAAGTCGCGGAAAATGGTGTCGTTATTGTAGAGAATATTGTTAAGCTCCTTGGAAGCGTTGTAGGCGACCGTGGCAAGCTTTGTCCTTACAGGCTTGTCGGGGTACGGCGTAACGGGAACGGAGCATGGCAGCTCGAATATCTGCATACGTCCCTCAAGATTGTTTTGTTTCAGAGCCGCAAGACCCGACAGATTGCTGCAAATATACAGCACGTCTATTCCGATACGGGACATGAAGTGCAGAAAAGCGGTCTCGGCGGGGGTTATGTTGCCGTAGTACATCAGCACGGGTATCTCCGTGTGGTCGCGGCGGAAAGCCTCCGAGCCGAGGCAGCGGTTCATCCAGACGATAAGGGTCTGCGCCGCGGAGAGAGCGTCCCTGCCGCTCATGCCTTTCATAAAAAGCGGCAGCGTTTCCCTCGCAAGCTTAGTCCTCACCTCGTCGCCGGGGACATTCACAACAGCCGCCAGTTCTTCGGGAAGCGTCTCTATGTCACCGTCCACAATGCTTAGCCCGTCGAAAACGGAAAGCTCGTCGGGCGTAGGCGGCTTAAACTCGTACTCGCTGTAAAACAGCAGCTTGGGACATTTTATCAGGTCCTCCCTGAGACTATAGAGCATATTGTGGAAATCCGCCTTTGCGTCCTCCTCCGCGGGTGCGCCCAAAAGCGCGGCGAAATATACGGGAATAAGCTGCTCGGCGGTAAAGTGACCTCCCCTTGACAGGAGCCTTTCCGAATGGGATTCAAGAATGTCCTTTGTAAAGGTGTCCGAGGCAGTTGTAACGGTCTGGACAAGTTTTTTATTTTCAGTAGAAAAACCCTCAAAAATCATACAGCAGAAACGCCTTTCAGCAAAGCATTTTTCATCGGGACTTCTCCCGACATAATTATTATACTATACATCATATAATATGTCAATACAGTTAAGCATAATATTTTTGCGAAACGCTTGCAGACCTTCCATGAAAACGTCTGCAAGCGTTCTTCGTGTCATGTTTATTAATATTGCACCTCGTACTAAACAGCGTACTGCGCCAGTATCTCCGCTGCGCTTTTCAGTACCTCGGCGGCTTCCTCCAGATGCTTTTTCACAGAAGCGCTGCTCGTGCCCGAGGACATTTCCATAGCCTGAGCAAGCGTGTGACGGCTTACGTCCGCTTGGGTCTGGTACAGCGAGTCAAGCTGCTTCAGAGCGTTTTCCTCCATAGCCTTGTACGCCGCGTTCAAATCCTTGACCGTGCTGTTTCTTATATCGTCGTAGTTTTCAAGCGCAGTGTCGATAACGTCCGTAGTGCGCTTCCGTCCCAGAATATTTCTGAACGAGGACATCGCGCCCGACGGGAACGCGTCTGTGCTTCCAGAAGAAGCCGCCGACATGACAGACTTGGATACCAGCATATTCAGGTCGTCGATGGAGTCCTTGACGGAAACGTCCGCGTCGCCCGAAAGGGTGTTCAGTCCCAGCTTTTTGGAAAGCTCCGCGCCAAGCTGAGCGATTATCATGTTCAGCCGCTGACGGTGGATATCCAGACATTTCTTGTAAGCCTCTCCCACCTTGTCAACAAGGAACGAGTAGAAGTGCTTGTCGATATCCTCTGGAGGAACGGAATTTCTGCTTTCGAGAATATCCTCTCTCAGCTTGGAGAAGAAGCCGTACATCCACTGCTCCGCCTCCTGCTGCATTTCGGTTATGCTCAGCAGTATCTTGGGCTTTTTGCTTTCCAGCGCGCTTGCGAGCGTGGAGCATTCTTTCTCCATGGTTTTGGAGATGTCGTCCAGCTTTTTCCTGTCCATAGCCATCATGTCATAAATCATGTGGATACGGGCGGCGGTGTCGTTTATCATAAGGTTGAGCATTGTAAGCACGCGCTGGGTGCGGATAATGTCCTTCTGGAGAATTATCTCGCGTCTGAGGGACATCTCGAATTTTAGGAACTCGTTCTCGTAGAACTCCTGGAAGCCCTTTATATCGGGACGGTTCAGACCGATCTTGCGGCGGTACTCGTCGATACCGCTTACGCCGTAAACAAAGGCGTTGGGCATGATGGATTCGCAGCGTTCGCTTACGCGGCTGATGATCTTTTCGATGTCCTCCTGAGTGTTCATTGCGTCTATCATATTCACGAGAACATAAAGCTTGTTGAAGCTGAGGGGACGGATATGGCTTGCCAGAAAGAACTGCTCCGATTCCGAAAAGGGAGACAGCGCGCTTGCGATATAGATTACCGCGTCGGCGTTGACAAGATAATCCTGCACCTGCTTGTCGAGACAGTCAAGGTCGCTGAGACCCGGAGTATCGACAATCCGTATCTCCTTGAGCAGCTCCGCGTCGTCACGAATGTCGATATATTCCAAAGTGTCGGGGAAAGCTCTCATAAGCTTTTCCAGCTTTTCGCGCACAAGGTCGTCGGCGGTAAGGCTTATCCTCTGACCGTTTTTCAGCACAGCCTCAGCCTTGGGTATCTCGCTGTAGCTGATGGAATTTATCGTAAAGGTCTCAGGCGCAACGTTTACAGGCGCGATGGACTTTCCGAGTATGGCGTTTATAATGGTGCTCTTGCCGCGCTTGAAGTCTCCCAGAACAACGAGGGAGAACGGCTCTGTGCGGCGTTTTGTAATAGCGGCGTCCCAGTCGCGGAGGTGACCGGTGAACTCGTCGCCCAGTATGGTGCAAAGCGGCTTATTGCCGAGAAGTCCTTTAAGCTTGTTCTGGACCCTTTCGATATCGGGTTCTGCGGAAGCATAGCCGGGGGTCCTTGTCTGTGTATTTTCGGACATATTACATACCCTCCTTTGCCGCGCCCAGAATGATCTCGCATCTGATCTCAAGAGCCTGCTTGTTGACGGTGTGGATATCCGCCTTGCTCAGGTCGCCGCGCCAGTTGTAGAGTATTTCGCAGCTCAGAAATTCCAGTCCCGCGAATAATCTTTTTTCTATCGCCGTGCATTCGGGCGGGATAACGATGCTTCTTGCGGGAGTGATGTGCAGTACCTCATACTGCTTCATAAGCTCGGCAAGCTCAAAGCTGTCCTTTTTGTAGTGAGGGAAAACGCCCTTGCCGTGAAGACTTGACATTATTGCGGGGTACTCCTGCGGATTGCTGAGACAGATTATTCCAGCCCGGTCGCCTGTGATATCCGAAAGCTTTATCCACTCCGAAATAGTACCCGCGATCTGCATAGCGGAGCTGTCCGCCTCCGACTGATTGACCTCCTCCTGATCATCGGAAAGATTTATTCCGAAATAGGGAGCAGCCATGTTGAAAATGCAGTGATTATTCTGTATATGACCGCACTCGCAGCCTATCAGAAACAGCAGCTCCTCCTTGGAGCATACCTCGGCAAGTCCCGACGTAGCCACGATAAACGGCTCTACACCCTCCGCGGAGACGGAGTATATCTCGTACTTTGTCGGAGCGTTTCTTACATAAACTGTGGGAACGCTTATCTGTAATCTTTCCGCGCACACCTTTACAGCGTTGTAGAACTCCGCGTATTTAAGCGAGCCTGCCACGTCCGCAGACTGAAAAATTCTTTTTACCTTGTTGGGTATATCCCGTCCCATAAGGTTTTTGTAGACCTTTGACCAGCCCGAAAAAGCGGTTATCTTCTGTTTAACGGAGAAATCCGCGTCGAAAGCGTAGTCCATCATACCGCCCACGATATGGTCTTTATAGGAGCGGGTGCGGGCGCTGAGATACGCCGCAAAGCTTGTGTCTATATCCAGCAGCGGATTGTAGTCCGCCGCAGTATCCGTACCGAACATCTTCGGAAAACCTCCTTGATATAAATAATTGCAGTAACGTTTTGAATGATATGTGCCGATTACTCCATTTTGTCGGTGAGAACCTTGTGCAGATTATAGGTCTCAGCAAGCAGTTCGCCTGTAAATTCGGCGATATTCCGGAGCTTTTCTTTTTCGTTGTCGGACATACTTTTCTTTTCTGTTTTGAGCTGATTGAGGTTGTCGAGAGTTTTCTGCGTATCAAGGAGTATGATCTCGGTCTCCTCCTCGATCTTGGATTTCAGACCCTGGAACGACGCGAAAACCTGCTTACGGACGGTCTCCGAGAAGTCCGAATGTATCTTCATTTCGTGGAACTGCTTCTTTACGGACTGCTTGAAGCTTGCCTTGTATTTGTCGATTCTTTCCTGAACCAGAAGCTTGTCAACGGAGAATTTGCCCGTGAACGTACCTGCAAGTCCCGCAACAGCAGCAATGCACAGAACCACAGGACCTGCCGCGATACCAAGTACCGTAGCCAGCGAGAACGCCGCGTAGAACGTAGCGTAGAAGCCTGCGAAGCCCGCCGCGCCTCCGAGGAGCGCGCCCTTGATACCCGCTTCGCGCAGACCTATAAACAGACCGCCAGCGCCAACGGTACCGATGGAAACGCCGATGATCTGATCGACCACGCCGCCGTTTCTTGCACGCTTCTGGGGAACGGAGAACATCTCCTGGATACGTGTTACCGACGCGAAGAATTCGTCCTCAAAGGACTGCAAACGCTCCGCCTCGTCGCTGAGGGCGATGTTTATCTCGTTCTGTATCTGCTCACAGATAAGCTGAGCCTTGTTCTCGATATTTTCCTTGATACGCTCCGTCAGCTTGGAGTACACAATCTTCAGCTTATCCTTTTTCAGATCCTCTGCGCTCATGGGATATGCGTCGATAACCTTCATTGCGGTCTCCTCGATCTGTACCCAGTAGCTGTCCAGAATAGGCTGCAAGCCCTGGAACACCTTGTTTGCCGCGTCGTTTATGCGGACAAACTCAGCGCGCTTCTTGGTACGGATATCGTCGATCTCCTCAATGGCGGCTGTGTATTTGTCCATGAACTCGTCGGTTTCCATCATAAGGGAATTTTCGCGGATAATAATGGAATTGATAAGCTCCGAGCCTGAGCTGATGATCTTGTTTGCCAGTATCTGGAGGGTGATAACGCCTCTCTCCTGAGTGAGCATGGTCTCCAGAACCTTTTCAAAGGTGGGGAAATTACTTTCCTCCAGCATAGCCGCGTTGCCCGATTCCTTAGCCATGAGGGCTTTCTTTGCGTACACGCCGATAACCTTGGGCTTGCCTATTTTACGCTTATAGACCGCGAACTCCTTGGAGTCCTCGCCCATAACGGCTTTTGCCTTTTCCATAACGTAGCTGCCGATACGCTTTTCAACGGTCTCGACAATTCTGTCCTCGTCCTCCTTGGAGAAAGTACCGAAGCAGTTTACCGCGAAAATGATACGTCCCATATCGCTGGAAAGCATTTTCTTTTCGAGAAATTCCTTTTCAAACTGAGAGAACGGAGAGTTCGCGCTGATAACGAAAACAGCCGCGTCTATTTCGGGGAGGATAGACAGCGTAACGTTTGTCATCTGCTCGTCGTCGTTAAGACCCGGAGTGTCGATGATGTCAACGTTATTTTTGCAGAACGAGGTATCGTAGTAGACCGTAGCCTGCTTAACGGTCTCGGCTTTCAGTTCGGATTCATAGGAAAGCTTTGTAACATAGTCGGCAAGCTTGTTTATGTCCACACGTTCGGTGCCGCCGTTCTTGTACTCCACCATAACGTAAGGGGTCTCGCTGTAGGTAACTCTGTTCAGGGTAGCGGTGGCGGGAAGAACGTCCGCGGGCAGTACCTCCTGTCCAAGCAGAGCGTTGATAAGGGTACTTTTTCCCCGCTTAAATTCGCCGACGATAGCCACCTCGAAATGGTCGTTAGCGACTTTTTCCACAGTTTCGCCTATGGATTTCGCGGTATGTACCAGTCCGATATCCTCGCTGTACTCTTTCAGCTGGATAAGACTTTCCGTAAGCTCGGAGACTGTCCGCTTATAGGCGGAATAGCTTCCGTAATTCAGTGCCTGTTCCATATAAATCCTCCTAAATTAAATTTATGTGAACACGAGTCGTGTGAAAAATTCAAGATCCGGAGTATGCCTGCCGTATGCGGTTTTGCATTTGGGGAAATAGGAAATGCCCCTAAATGAAAGCCGCCAAATATACACTTTAATTATAGCACACTCCGATAGGCGGTGTCAATCGCATTGATAATTTTTGTACATATATGTATATTATGTAAACTAAAACTGGTTAAAATGCTAAATGAGGTGCGGTAAATTTTGATTTACGGGGAGCCCCCGCGGGCTGAGTCACCCCCACCGTAAGATGTTCAGAACATTAATTTGGCTATTGCCCCCTCAAGGGGGCAGGTAGATTTGTTGGTTTCCTGATTTATTTTTGTAAAGTGAGACTTGCTCCCGCTCTACAAAACCGTACCCCGCTAAATCAAAATTTATCTATCTAAAATCATTTTCCCAATCAAAAGAATTTTTCTCTTGCAAAATTCGGTATAATAGAGTATAATTATAAAGTATAATTTCTATATATATTGGCAAAAGACGGAGGTTTTTACTTATGTGCGGCTTTGTTGGCTTTACAAATACACAGAACGATTCAAATAAAATTGTCGAAGCTATGATGGAAAAAATCAGACACCGCGGTCCCGATTCGGGCGGAAAGCACGTTGACGGCGATATTGCTCTCGGCTTCCGCAGGCTCAGCATTATCGACATCACCGCTTCCGGCGACCAGCCCATGTACAACGAGGACAAAACCAAGATACTGCTTTTCAACGGCGAGATTTACAACTATCAGTCTATACGCGAGGAGCTTATTGCCGCGGGACACAAATTCAACAGCAATGCCGATTCTGAGGTAGTCCTCCACGGCTACGAGGAGTACGGCGAAAAGCTTCTGAACAAGCTTCGGGGTATGTTTGCGTTTGTCATCTGGGACAC
>JAIEDQ010000045.1 GCA_029067895.1 Oscillospiraceae bacterium
ATCAAATATATCCTTATCTGGACTTTACGCTTACGACGGATATCTGTTTCGGAAAGCCCCTTGCTAATATAATTAAATATATTATACCATATTTTTATGCTTCAATCAAGTATTTTTCCGTAATTTTGCCTTGACTTATGAGTTCGGAATTTCCTCCGCGCTTCTGATCCTCTGCATGATGTCGCCTACGGTATCGTCGTTTGTGCCGTTCTTTACTCCGTTGGAGAACAAAAACTGAATTGAGTACACGATACCCCACGGTATGCCCCACCAGCCCGACAGCGCGGTGATAAGCTGACAGGTAAGCTTGGCGTTTTTGGCTTCGTCGCCGTCAAGCCCCTCAACAAGGTACAGAGCCGAGCTTCGTGTGCTTGTCATGGCTATGTAGGAATAGCAGTACCTGAACCGTGTAAGCTGTGAATTGTAGCCTATCGGAGCGCCCTCGTAGGTCAGTATCGCTCCTCCCGCAAGCTCGTTGTAGTTCTCCATAATGAACGCTATCAGCTTGCGGTTGTTTTCCTCCTGACGCTTGCCGAAGCTGACTGACATTATAGGTCCCGCAGCCAGCAGCGCGATCAATGCAATAATAAGTACCGTACCCATAAAAATTACCCCCGAATATTTATTGTTTCATGTTATTTCCGCAGATCCTTTTCCGCCTTGGTTATCTCCATATACGCCGCCTCCAGCTTATCGGGAGAGAACGGCTCTTTCGTGAAGCCCGCCGCGCACAGGCTCGAAGCAAGCTGTAGCTTCAGATGCGGGGGAGCGGTCATGAACCTTTCTCCCGCAAGCTTTTCCGCCGCGTCGCCGACTGTAACAACGTCCTCGTTAAAGGCTTCAAGACGTTTCATCAGCTCATCTATAGGCAGTATCTCGTCCTCGGACAGCCGCGTAACGTTCCTGCCGTCCGAACGGAAAACCGCGCAGTACACCAAATCAAGCCGCGCTGCTATTACCGCGCAGATTATACCCTTGTGCAGGGAAACGTTATAGGCAAGGGATTCCAGTGTGGAAATGCCTATGCATGGCTTGTCGAGAGCGAAGCACATGGCTTTCACCGCCGCAATGCCTATCCGCAGTCCCGTGTACGACCCCGGACCTGCCGCCGCCGCAATAACGTCCACGTCGGAAAGCGTCAGCCCTGCGCTTTTCAGCACGTCCTTGCATATGGGAAGTATTACCTGCGAGTGTGTAAGCTTTGTGTAGACCGTGGTCTGGGCAAGAACCGAATTTTCGGTACACACCGCAACAGACGCGGTTTTACCCGACGTGTCAATTCCCAGCAGAAGCAAAGCGTTCATCTCCCTCAACGGTAATTTTCCGGACGTTCTCACCCGCCGTCTCAATCGTTATCGTTATAACGTTTTCGGGCAGACAGTCCGCAATATTTTCCGACCATTCGCAGACGATGACCGCGTCCTCGGAAATATAATCGTAGAACCCCGTGGTCTCCAGAGCCTCGGCGTTCATTATCCTGTACATATCAAAATGGTAGAGGGTCAGACCCTTTCCGCGGTACTCGTTTACCAGCGCAAAGGTAGGGGAGGACACTTCGTCGGGAAGTCCCATTCCTATGGCTATGCCGCGGGTAAAGGTTGTTTTTCCTGCGCCAAGACCGCCCCTGTAGGCGATAATGTCTCCGCCGCGAAGCAGTCTGCCTATCTGTTCCGCAAAAGCTATGGTCTCTTCGGGAGAAGCTGTGCTGAGGCTTATCATTGAGTATCCCCCTCGGAGGCTTCTACGTTTATGATACGAAAGCTTTCGCAGAAAAAGTTGATATCGTCGTCCTCAAGGGAGCATACGCGGTAGTTCATTCCCTCAAGCCCGCTTGAACTGCTTTTGACCTTCATTATGTCAAAGCCCGTCAGCGGCGTTTTAACGTCCTTGCAGCCTATCTCGAAACGCCTTACGTTTTCAAAGATAATGTCCGCGGAAAACACCGCAGGCTCCTCGCAGTAAAAGGTCATAAAGAGACTGGGAACCATTTCGTGGCGGCTGTTCATTGTGCCGTAATATTTGAAATCGCCGAACGCGTCAAAGTTGTACCAATAAAAATCGGGAGTGATATCCGTGATCTGCTCGATACCGTACACGTCGCGGAAATTCTTCCTCAGACGGCAGTTGTCCTCGGGCAGCACCATTTTCTTCCACATACCGCGGTTGTGGGGCTCGAAGCCTTGCTTTGTGTACCACCTGATAAGACTGTCCTCACAGAAAAGCTGAACGTCAAGCTTGTTGTTTCCCGACTGACAGTAGTACACAAGGCGGGTGACTATCTGTTCGCCTATGCCGCGCTTGCGGTAGTCGGGACGCACGCATATGCCGCTCATGACCGCCGCCGTAAAGCCGTCGGAGGCAACTCTTCCCAGACCTACCAGCGTGTTGCCGTCGTAAGCGTACACCGAATAAAAGCTGTTTCGGTTAGCTTTTTCGATGTCCTCGTCGGTATAGCCGGTAAGTCCGTACCAGTTCAGCGCCTTGTAGAGATCAATAATATCGCTGTCGTCCCGCGTTCCGGAGAAGTATTCTATTTCGTCCATTTGTATCACCTTGCCGAACAGCGGCGGCTGTCCTTTCATAATAATTTATTTTTTGCAGTAAAAGCATTTTAGTCTGATAACGCTTCTTTTAAGGATTTTACAGCTTTTTCCGCAGTATGCTGCTTAATGAGCCCCTCTTTGGCGTAAGCTTTTATTTCCGCGCGGTTTCCGTTTAGTCTGATGATGACATAACACGGATTCATGGAAGCCGCTCCCGAAAGGATAACTCCGCAGACCATGCTTTCTCCGCAAGAACTGAGAACGCTTCCGTACCGGTCAATAGCGTTTCGCACCGCTTTAAAAGCGTTTTCGCCTTTTACCTCTGCGCTGTCCTCAAGCACGGACACAGCAAGCTTTTGTGCGGTTTTCAGCACCGCTTTTCTGCCGAGTCCGGGAGTAGCATATGCAGATATCATATCCGCAAGAATTTCGTTTATCTGTTCGTTTTCCATAAGCCGTTCCTATTCGTTTACGATCCTTGTTCCCATATTGTCAATGTGAAGCTCGTGAACGTCCCATTTTTCAAGTCCCATTCTGTCAAGGGCAAACCTGAGCTTGCCCACAAAAAACTCGTTGTCCGCGTCCACTATGGACATCAGGGACGGTCCCGACCCGCTGAGATATGATGCGTACGCCCCAAGACTGTAGGCAACATCGAAAACCTCCTGACCGTGGGGGATAAGCTCCATTCGGTAGGGCTGGTGAAGCTTGTCGTTTACGGCGGTGCGCAGGTTCTCGTACTTTCCCGTAAGCAGAGAAGCTGAGAAAAGCGCGGCTCTGGAAAGGTTATAGACCGCGTCCCTGTGGGGAATTTCCTTTGGCAGACAGTTTCGCGCCTTTTCGGTTTTCAGCTCAAAGTCGGGGATAGTCACCACGAATTTAAGAGTGGTGAAGACCTCCTGCTTTACCCACTGAACACGCTTTCCGTCGAATACGGCGGTGACAATTCCTCCCAAAAGCGCGGGAGCGGTGTTGTCGGGGTGACCCTCTATTTGGGCGGAAAGATCCACCAGATCGTCCACGCCCATAGGTTCGCCCATAAGCTTGTTTGCGCCAATAAGTCCCGCGATAATGCACGCGGAGGAGCTTCCCAGCCCGCGGGCTATGGGGATATTGTTTGTCTGACGGATATGAAGTCCCGAAAGCTTGCGTCCGCATATGTCGTAAAGAATGTGAGCCGCGTCGTAGACAAGGTTTGAAGCGTCTGTGGGGATCTCCGTTCCGTCCAGACTTTCAATGTGTATGCTGTCGGATTCCTCCATGTCAACGTAGTTGTAGTAGTTCAAAGCAAGTCCCAGCGCGTCGAAACCCGCGCCCAGATTTGCGCTTGTTGCGGGTATCTGAATTTTTATCATTTTATCGGTATTCCTTTCAGGTGTGTTATTCCAGTTCGAGAATGCGTATCTTTCCAAGCACTTCTCCGCCCATAGCGTCAAGCTTAGCGTCGAAGTCGCGCTCTTTCATAGCTGGGGAAATAAACGCAAGCTCGTCTGCGGGCTGATTGTCTCTGGAAAGGTACTCCACCGTGCCGAACGCTTCGGAAATTTTTTCCGCAGGAACGCCCTTCACCCTGACGTAAACCGAAACAATGTCGTCCTTGTAGTCGGCGATAAAACCGTCGTCGGAGCTGTCCTCCCAAGTCTGGGAAATGGAAGTCTCCGTCATCTTTGCCACGTCTACAATGTCAGCAACTATGGCGCTTGCGGTGGGAATCTTGCCTGCGCCTCTGCCGTAGAACATTACCTCGTCAACCGCGTCGCCGTATACCATAATGCCGTTGAAAACGTCGGAAACATGGGAAAGCTGATTATTGCTGCAAACAAATGCAGGACGTACTATAGGCAGTATCTTTCCGTCATCGGTGCGCTTTACCGAGCCAATAAGCTTAACCGCGCCGCCCCAGCTTTCGGCGTACATAACATCCTCAAGGGTAACGGCGGATATTCCCTCGCAGTGTACCCATTTGGGGTATACGTGCTTTCCGAAGGCAAGGGAGGCAAGTATGCATATTTTTCTGCACGCGTCATGACCTTCCACATCGGCGGTGGGATCCTGCTCCGCGTAGCCAAGCTTCTGGGCGAGAGCAAGAGCGTCCCCGAAAGCCATGTTTTCGTTTATCATTTTGGTTATGATAAAGTTTGTAGTACCGTTTAAAATTCCAGCGATTGCGGTGATATCGTTAGCCGCAAGGCACTGATGGAGCGGTCTGATTATGGGGATAGCTCCGCCCGTGGAAGCCTCAAACAGGAAGTTGCAGCCGTGCTCCGCGGCAATTTTCAGCAGCTCCGCGCCCTTTTCGGCAACAAGCTCCTTGTTGGACGTTACCACGCTCTTGCCCTTTTCCAGACAGGCTTTCACGTAGCCGTAGGAAAATTTCAGTCCGCCTATGACCTCCGCAACGATAGTTACTTCGGGGTCGTTCACGATCTGCTCAAAGTCCTTTGTAAATTTATCCGCGTAGGGACTGTCGGGAAAATCCCTGATATCGAGAATATACTTGATATCAAGGTCGGTTCCCGCGCTTCTGATTATCTTATCCTTATTTTTATAGAACAGCTCCACCGTACCCGAGCCTACCACACCGTATCCTAAAACAGCAATTTTTGACATTTCAATAACTCCTTTATTCTTCGGACTTTCTGTCAGCCCGTTAGTTTACATTGTATCCTCGGTCATTCTCCCGAAATAAATTTCACGTCGATAACGCCGTTTACCGCCGCAATCGCGTTTTTCAGGCTGTAGGCGTCGGCTGAGTCTCCGAAAAGCTGTACCGTGATATTTACCGCCGCCGCGCCGTCTATCGGCATATTCTGGTTTACCGTAATAATATTCGCGTTCTGCCTGTGAAATTCGGCAAGGATAGACGAAAGCACGCCCGGTTCGTCCTTCAGCAGGGCGTAATAGGAAATGATCTTTCGGGTCAGCTTTTCCTCGTAGGCGAAAACGCATTCCCTGTATTTGTAAAACGCGCTTCGGGAAATGCCTATCCTTTTGCAGGCGGACGCGGAGCTTTTCTCCTCTCCGCAGGCGAGAAGCCGTTTTACCTCCAGTACCTTGGGGAAAATTTCCGGCAGGACATCGGCGCTGATAACAATTAAAGATGAATCGCTCATATCTCAATTAACCTTTCCAAAACGTCCTTGTGCTGAAAACAAGTGTACTTACCATAAAAACAATCATACCACATTTTACAAGCCTTTGTCAAGAGAGATACTGTAAAAAGTATAAACGTTTACTTTCCGTCAACAATATTTTCAAGGCGTGAAAGATTTGTAACGCAGAATATATTAAAGGAGCTGATAAAATGCCAAAAAAAGGAATGAGCCGTCATGAGGTCACTCACACTCAGCCGAGAAATACCGCGGCTGCCGTCCCCGAAATTCAGGGAAAGGCAAAGCATGGGAAAGTCCAAGCAAACCCGATAATCGCAGGAACGGAAGCTCCTGCGCTGAAAGTGTACCACGGAAAGCCAATTTCGGCGGAGAAGCCGATCTCCAAGGCGTATCCCGTCATAGACAACGATCTTGCGCGGGATAATCTGGAAAACGACCTTACCGCCGCGGATATTCAGGATTTGCAGTAAACTAAAAAACGCAGTACCGACAATAGGTACTGCGTTTTTATTATTATTTTTTCAAGAGCGTTTTAAGCCGCTTCATAGCCTCTTCCGTGTTCTCGTGAGAACCGAACGCCGTAAGTCTGAACCAGCCCTTTCAGTTTGGACAGAAGCCATCTCCTGGAGTTCC
>JAIEDQ010000046.1 GCA_029067895.1 Oscillospiraceae bacterium
CAACTGCCACTATCTGTTCATTTACGGAAGAGCCTATTGAAATTAAGTTCTGATCATGCTATTCTCGTCGATATAGAAAAAATCAATGTTAGAGGATAGAACCGTGTTCTATCCTCTGTCTATATTATTTGAAATGTTAAAAAGATAAATCGGAATTGAGCAGATTATTTATATTAACGTTGGAGGTTGTTAGTATGCAAAAATGGTGTACTGAAGATTGGCAATTTGAATTAACAGCAATAGAGGGAAAAGCAGGACACTGTAGGCTTGGATTGGAAAAAGGAGATAAATTTGTCTTTTCTTATGAATGTCCTGCCGGAATGTGTCCTAAAACAATGATAAATTTATACACATGGTGTGAAGTTATCCGATGTGGCGGTGATTTTACATATAGAGGTGAAAAAGAAAAATATGAAATGAATATACCATGTGCTGATGGCTGTATACAATTTCATCTTAAAGCAACTCCTATTAACCGAGATGAAAACGGAAAACCTCTGCCAAATGGTCCCAGACCAAAAGATGAGTAACTTCCAATTACAAATATAATCTTTATCCGGATAAATTCCGATTTATTTCAGTAAAAGAATGGTGACGATAATATAAACAAATATTTAGCGGAGGTCTTGATATGGACAGCAGAATAAATAAGCTGATGGGTTCAAATATGGATATAGATTTCAGCAATGCGGACTTTGGCAACTCTGTTTGCCCATGGAATGCTGCTGATAACACCGACGAACACAAATGCGCGGTCAAAAACACGTCAATATGCCGGTATTTTTGCGGGATCCAATACTTGGACAGCGTGCTGTGCAGTTATCCCTATGAGAATTTATCTGTATTGGACAGAGAGCATATGGACAGAGATATGGAAATATAAATTACGGTTTGTTTCAGTAAATAACGGTGGTGATAATATGCCGAATTCTATTAACGATTACCGACAGCTTATAGACAAGCCCTGGGGAAGAATGTTCTATGATATGATATTCAGACAGCTTGATCTGTCGGATAACATTCCTCTGAAGATACTTGACTTCGGAGCAGGATTTTGTGTCACGGCAAATTATTATTCCGAACACCATACAGTGACCGCCGTTGAACCTAACGAGGAAATGATCGAGTTAAGCATACATGACAATCATTTTGATCTGATACACGGCGGTATTGAAGTTCTTAGTAACTATGCGGACAATTTGTTTGATTTTGTGATGTGTCACAATGTTCTGGAATATGTCCCCGATAAAGAACTGATACTGCGGGAGCTTGCAAGAGTATTAAAGCCTGGCGGAAAGCTTTCAATAGTCAAGCATAATCTTATGGGAAGGATTCTTGCCTATGCAGTCTTTTCGGATGATCCAAGCGCTGCGCTCAATTTGCTGGAGAACGGTGATAATGAAAAAAATTCCTTTGGCAAGCGCGATACATATGACGATGATTATATTATTGGCTTAGGACTTAAATACGGTCTGTCAATTGAAAATATATTTGGTATCCGCACATTTTTTGCACTGTCAAAAAACAATGATATCAAGTTTACTCGGGAATGGTATGATGACATGCTTGAATTAGAAATGAGGACTTGTAATTTACATGAATATAAAAATTTTTCTTTCTTCCACCATTTGATTTTTCAAAAGGAAGAATAACTGCCGTAAGCATAACCGCTGGCAGAATCATGTTATATTTATAGGAGGACAATATGGAATACAACTTAAACAGGCATATTGATTTCCTGCTAGAAAACGCCTGCGCGAGCATTCGATATCTCGTTCACAGGGACATGCTTAACACGCCGGTAGACGAGCCCTTTATGAAAGAACTGCAAAAGGAAATATTGCAGCAGGCTAACGTACAGAAGCATTTGACGGCTCAATGTTCGGACGGCTGGATCGGCAAAGGGATACACGGCTGTGAAGACATGGACTGTCACATCGGCGGCTTGCTGGACTGCGGTGTGGAAGTACAGTCGCCGTACATACAAAAAGCGATAACTGCCCTTACTACTCCCGAAATAGCTTCGCAGCATAAAAACCGGTTTATCGGCGGAGAGGCTCTTGACGCCGAGGGACGCGGAGGCAATCATGCGGTAATTGCTCAAATTCTGTCATGGGTAGGATATTCCGAGGACTATCCTATAATGGCGGAACAGATAGCTTTGGCGCAGGAACATCTTTTTGCGGTGTTTGAGTATACTTCTCCCGATGACTTTTCGGTCAGAATGAAAAACTACCGCTGTTACAAGCCTAACGCAAGATTTCCCGGGGCAAATCATATCAGCCTTTTAAATGCAACAAAGGGCTGGCGCACAGGCGACAATATGAAAAAAGCAAAAGCCGCCGTAAAGCATGGGTATGAGTTAATG
>JAIEDQ010000047.1 GCA_029067895.1 Oscillospiraceae bacterium
TTATAACATGGATAATAAAGCAAGTCAATAAGCGGTCATTATTATTTCTTGAGAGATTTCAGCAGTCCTCCCGCATTGATAATGTCTTTCATGAAGTCGGGGAAAGGCTGTGCCTTGTAGGTCTGATTTTTGGTCTTGTTGGTGATAACGCCTGTGTCGAAATCAACCTCCACCTCGTCGCCGCTGTCGATATTTTCGGCAGCCTCCGCACATTCAAGAATAGGCAGACCGATATTTATTGCGTTGCGGTAGAAAATTCTCGCAAAGGTTGAAGCGATTACGCAGGAGATACCGCTTGCCTTAATTGAAAGGGGAGCGTGCTCACGGGACGAGCCGCAGCCAAAATTCTGAACGGCAACCATAATGTCGCCCTCTTTAACATTGTTCACAAAATCCTTGTCGATATCCTCCATGCAGTGCTGTGCAAGCTCCTTGGGGTCTGCGGAGTTAAGGTATCTTGCGGGAATGATAACGTCCGTATCAACGTTGTCGCCGTATTTGTGTACTTTACCGAATGCTTTCATAACAATTTATCTCCTTTCTTACAGTACTTCTTCGACAGCGCTTATTTTGCCTGTAATTGCGGAAGCAGCGGCAACAGCTGGTGAAGCAAGATATACCTCGGACTCGGGGTGACCCATACGTCCAACAAAGTTTCTGTTTGTGGTAGCAACGGCTCTCTCGCCCTTGGCAAGGATACCCATATGACCTCCAAGACAAGGTCCGCAGGTAGGTGTTGAAACAGCGCATCCCGCGTTGATGAATATTTCAAGCAGTCCCTTTTTCATAGCTTCGAGATATATCTTCTGTGTTGCGGGGATAACAATGCAGCGCACGCCCTCGTGTACCTTTTTGCCCTTGATGATGCTTGCAGCCATTTCAAGGTCTTCCATTCTGCCGTTTGTGCATGAACCGATTACAACCTGATCAATCTTGACATCGCCAACCTCGTCGATAGTCTTGGTATTTTCGGGCAGGTGGGGGAATGCAACGGTAGGCTTGATTGTGGAAAGGTCAATATCGTAAACCGCGTCGTAGGGAGCGTCGGGGTCGGCTTCGTAAACGGTATACTCTCTGTTTACCTTGTCAGCCTGATAAGCCTTTGTGACCTCGTCAACAGCGAAAATGCCGTTCTTTGCGCCCGCTTCGATAGCCATGTTAGCCATGGAAAGTCGGTCGTCCATAGAAAGATTTTTCAGACCCTCGCCCGAAAATTCCATAGACTTATAGAGCGCGCCGTCCACACCAATCATGCCGATAATGTGGAGGATAACGTCCTTGCCCATAACATATTTGTTAAGCTTGCCGGTAAGGTTGAACTTGATAGCGGAGGGGACTTTGAACCAAGCTTCTCCTGTAGCCATACCTGCCGCCATATCGGTAGAACCAACGCCTGTGGAGAATGCTCCCAATGCGCCGTATGTGCAGGTGTGGCTGTCTGCGCCGATGATACATTCGCCCGAAGCCACAAGTCCTTTTTCGGGGAGCAGAGCGTGCTCAATACCCATGTCGCCAACGTCAAAATAATTCTTGATTTTCAGCTTTGAAGCAAAATCGCGGCACTGCTTTGTGTGCGCGGCGGATTTGATATCCTTGTTCGGAGTAAAGTGATCCATTACCATAGAGATCTTTTCGTTGTTGAAAACTCCCGAAAAGCCTGCCTTTTCAAATTCGTTGATAGCAACGGGAGTTGTAACGTCGTTGCCGAGAACCATGTCCAGCTTGCATCTGATAAGCTGTCCCGCCTCGACCTTGTCGAGACCTGCGTGTGCGGCAAGAATTTTCTGAGTCATTGTCATTGCCATAGCAAAAATCATTCCTTTCACAAGATAAAATTATTTTCATATTTGAATTATACCATAAAATATGATATAATTCAAATACATAATATGAATAACGGATATAATTTTAGTTTATAGCAAGCCTGCCGAAAATTTTTATCGGGCGAATAATAGCCTAAAAAAATATCGGAAGCGATGCCTCCGACATTTAAGCTACATATTTATAAGAGTTTTGTTAAGCGTACTGTCATCAATAATCGCCTCGATCACGATATTCAGACAGGCGGGATCCAACGATAGGTCGTAGACCCTGTCCGCGCCTATTACCGCAACCAGCGGACGAAGCGGGTGGTCGGGATAATTTTTCATTACATAAGCCGTCTCGCCGTTTGAGAGCTTGACATTTGAACCTGTAGGGAAAGGCGCGACCTTTCGCAGAAAAGCCTTTACAACTGTTTCATCAAAATGCGTTCCCACACTGCCCATTATCATCTCTATCGCTTCGTTAGGCGGATTGGGTATACGGTACGGTCTGTTGGACGTCAGCGCGTCGTAAACGTCCGCAACCGCCAGTATTCTTGCATACGGGTGAATTTCGTCGCCTTTAAGGTGATTCGGATAACCCGAACCGTCAAGCTTTTCGTGATGACCGACAATGCCGCGGAAAATATTTTCATTTACCAGATTGCGTTCGTGCAGATGTGTTGCGGCGTGAACGGGGTGCATTTTAATGATATCAAACTCTTCACGCGTAAGCCTGTCGGGTTTGGTAATGATCTCAATTGGAATAGCCACCTTGCCGATATCGTGCAGAAGTCCCGCAAGACCCAGCTCGTTGAGCATCTGATTGTTCAGACCAAGCTCGATACCTATTGCTATGGACATTATCGCAACGCTCAGGCTGTGGTGGTAGGTGTAGTCGTCGTACATTTTGATGTCGGCGATATTGATAAGTATATCCTTGTGTGACGAAAGGCTGTCTATCAGATCCTGAGTGGTGTTGCCTATGGCTTCAACGTCGCTTTTCTGGACGCCCTTGCTGCTGTCTATAAAATTGTCCGCAAGGCTGTGGATATTTGAGATAGCCTCTCTGCGTATCTGCTGGTTGATCGAGGACACTACGCGCACTTCGCTGCGGACGGTATCGATATACGCGCCGTCCAGATTTGCGCTGCAAAACTGTGTGATCTGCATATCCGTAAGCATATGCCCTCTTTTCAGCACCGTTGCCGACTGTGACGAGGGATCGTAAAAGTGAATATCCCTTGCAAGGCACATTCCGGCGAGAAGCTCCTCTGATCTTACAAAAACCAAATTGCTGTCAACTCCTTAAAAACTGTAATTTGCCGCAAAGCTATGCGGAAAAACCTGTAAGGAAAAATGATACAAGGGTCTGCCGGAATTGCTTTCGGAGACCCTTTGCCTGTTGCAGTCCTTTTGATCGCGCCGCAAGTAAGAATATCAGCCATATCCGCGGCATATTATGTATCAGACAGGCAGTTACTTTTTGAGCTGAGTAATGCACTCAGCGCAAACGCATTTACCCTTGAACTCAACAATATTTTCGTCGCTGCCGCAGAAAGCGCATGCCTGCTTATACTTTTTAAGGATAATTTTCTCATCCTCAACATAAATTTCGAGGGCGTCTTTTTCGCCGATGCCAAGACCGCGTCTGAGTTCGATGGGAAGGACAATTCTGCCGAGCTCGTCAATTTTTCTTGTAATACCTGTTGCCTTCATAAAGAACAACCTCCTAAATTTTTAATTTTCAATAGTATTATAGCATTAATTGTCTATATTTGTCAAAAAACATTGTGTTAATAATAATGACAAAACTATGAACATAGATTTACAATTATTTCCTTAATAGTTACCAAACTAAAAATCATGCAGGGAGGAACCGGAATGATAAAATGGATATTCGCGCTGATGCTCATAGTATCGGCTGCATTCGGCGCTTTCACGGGAAATATGCCGCAGGTCGGAGCAGCCGCTCTCAATTCCTGCGTTGAAGCCGTAGACCTGTTTCTGTATCTGCTCGGAGGAATGTGTATGTGGGGCGGACTTATGCGCGTTGCCGAAAAAGCCAAGCTTACCGATATGCTGGCTGATCTGTTCAGACCGCTGCTCAGACGTCTTTTCAAGGGACTTGACATGAACGGCAGAGCCTTTCACGCCATCTGTATGAACATCACCGCCAATCTTCTCGGACTTGGCAATGCCGCCACGCCGCTTGGTCTCGAAGCAATGCGCCGTCTCGAACAGGAGGAAAAGCCGGGAGATACCACAAGCCGCAATATGATAATTTTTGTTATTCTCAACACTGCTTCGATAACGCTTATTCCAACAACGGCGGCTTCAATGCGTCTGAAGCACGGTTCAGCCGCGCCTATGGATATTTTCCCATGCGTGCTGATAACATCGGCGTGCGCCCTTGCGGCAGGACTTATTTCCGCCTACGCACTTGACGGACTGACGAAAAGAGGCGGGAAATGAGCGATTTTATTATCCCTTTTTTTATTGCTCTGATAATGGTGATCGGACTTATAAAGCGTATTGACGTTTTCGGAGAATTTACCGAGGGTGCAAAGGAAAATTTGAAAGCCGCCTTTGAGGTACTTCCTGCTCTGATCGCGCTGATGACGGCGATAGGAATGTTCAAGGCTTCGGGTGCGCTGGAGGTTATTTCCGCAGCAATATCGCCGATAACAGGACTTCTCGGCTTCCCCGAAGAATGCATACCGCTGGCGATAATACGTCCCGTTTCGGGAAGCGGCGCGCTTGCGGTGTTTGAATCAATTCTTAACGACGTGTCCCCCGACAGCTTTGCGGGACGGGTAGCAAGCGTTATTATCGGCTCCACCGAGACGACCTTTTACACAATAGCGGTTTACTACGGCATAACAGGCGTAAAGAAAACCCGTCACGCCGTAGCATCTTCCCTTACCGCAGACCTTACGGGATTTATCGTAAGCGCACTTACGGTCAGACTTATTCTGGGTAGTTATTAGAAAATTGCACAAAATCAAAAGCTTTATTTAATAGCATTTGTTAAATCAAACAAATATTTGCCGACAACTTGACAATGGCTGCTTATTTTGGTATAATAATTAAGCGTTGTAATCGTATGGTTGTAATTGCATACGGTCACGATGAGCCATTAGCTCAGTTGGCAGAGCATTTGACTTTTAATCAAAGGGTCTGGGGTTCAAATCCCCAATGGCTCACCAGAAGTTAATCCCGCAAATCCTTTTGCAAATTGGATTTGCGGGATTTGTTTTTTGTCCGCACAATTAATATAAAATTCAAAAGTAGGAATTTACGACAAAAATACCCACCTGCTGACCGAAATCGGCAGGGGGATTTTTTACATATCACGCATAAGGTTAATACACCGACGGATAGCTTAGCGGTCTTTTTCGGGAGGGTCATCAAGATGTTGTAGGTGCTTGTGAATTGTTTGCGAGATGTTAGTGAAACGTTAAACTGCATTAGATATGAACGTGCTTGACTCGTACGGCTTTGCCGCATGAGCAAGTGCTAAATCAAAGTTTATCTCTTTGATTTTCGAGGCAATGCTTTGGCAGGACTTGATTTTTCTGAAAAAATGTGGTAAAATAAGTTTATATAATATTTTGCACCGAAAGGAGCCTGCATTATGATAGTCAAACCAAAGATAAGAGGTTTTATCTGCACCACTGCTCACCCCGACGGCTGCCGCGAGATCGTAAAGTCTCAGATAGATTACGTCAAGGGCAAGGGGAAAATAAACGGTCCAAAGAAAGTTCTGGTTATCGGCGCGTCCATGGGTTACGGACTTGCTTCGAGAATTTCCGCCGCATACGGCTGCGGAGCGGCTACTATAGGAGTAATTTTTGACAAGCAGGGCAGCGGCAGCAAAACCGCGTCCGCAGGCTGGTATAACACAGCCGCTTTCGAGAAGTACGCTCATGAGGACGGTCTGTACGCCAAAACCATAAACGGCGACGCTTTCTCCCGTGAGATCAAGGACGAGACCATTGCGCTCATTAAAAAGGATCTTGGCAAGGTGGACATGATCGTTTACAGCCTTGCAGCCCCCAGAAGAACCACTTCGGACGGTACAGTGTACAGCTCCGTGCTGAAAACCACGGGCGGAGAGTTTACCAACAAGACTATCGACGTTAAGACAGGCGAGGTTTCGGAGGTTACCATTCCTCCCGCTACCGAGCAGGAAATTTTTGCTACCGTTAAAGTAATGGGCGGCGAGGACTGGAAAGAGTGGATAGGCGCGCTCAAAGCCGCGGACGCTGTTGAGGACGGCGCAATAACAGTCGCGTACTCCTACATCGGTCCGGAGCTGACTCACCCCATCTACAAGGACGGCTCTATCGGCAGGGCAAAGGCTCATCTTGCCGAGACCGCAAAGGAGATAACCAAGTCCATAAGCGGAGTAACGGCTTACGTTTCGGTTAACAAGGCACTTGTAACCCAGTCAAGCTCGGCTATTCCCATTGTTCCGCTGTACATTTCCATACTCTACAAGACCATGAAAGAGATGAACCTCCACGAGGGCTGTATCGAGCAGATGCAGCGTATGTTTGCCGAGAAGCTTTACGGCGGCAGCGTCAGGACCGACGACGAGGGACTTGTCCGTATGGACGATTGGGAAATGCGTCCCGACGTTCAGGAAAAGGTTTCCGCGGCATGGGAAAAAATCGGCAGTGAAAATCTTTCCGAGTATTCCGATCTGGACGGCTACCGCAGGGAGTTTAACATGCTTTTCGGCTTCGACGCGGAGGGCGTTGACTACGAGGCTGACACAGATATTGAAGTCGGCATTGACAGCTTAGCCTAACAGCAGACTGACGGCAAATCGGAAGCCTTGCTCAAAGCCCGCGCATTTGGCGTACAGGCATATGTCGGTTTCCGTTTCGAGAATGTGTTCTGCGGCGGAATTGTCTATTCCTTTTTTATCCACAAGTTTTTCAAGATATCCGCGCAGGCTTTTTTCCTCGTCATCAAGCATACTTGATGACACTTTGTCAAGGCGCAGTTCGTAGAAAATTTCTTCAATGGTAGGCATATTCATAGTGATTTCTCCTTTTTGGTTAGTTGATTTTGATACTAATTATAGTATATACCATAATTAGTGATACGTCAATATTGCTTATGCACAATTATTAGTGATTAAATTTGTCTGTTTTGTACACTTTAATTAGTGAGCAAAGATGGTATAATATTATTGTTGGAGGTGTGATTTATGCCAATAGTATACGACAAGCTTTTGGAGCTGATGAAGCAAAGAGGCATAACATCATACACTATACGGCAAAATAATATAATAGGTCAAGCCACGCTTCAAAAAATCAAGAACGGCGGTGACATAGACACACGCACAATTGCCAAGCTTTGCAAGCTTCTTGACTGCCAGCCGGGAGACATTCTCGAATATGTTCCCGACGAAAACGAGTAGAAAGAAGTTGGTTTTTGACCTTGGTTATATTATATCACGATTTTTCGTGCTAAGCAATTGACATATTACACGAATAATCGTGATATAATTTGTATAAAAATACATTGCCTTTTAAAAGGGTTTATGTGTATAATAATAGAGGTGGTTTATATGCCAATGCAATATAAGTTTGATATTATTGCGGCACTGAAAGAAAAAGGCTATACCTCAAACAAAATACGCAATGAAAAAATCATGAGCGAGAGTACCATGCAGAAATTCAGGACAGGCGAAATGGTATCAACGGATAATATTGCACGGCTTTGTAAGCTTCTTGACTGCCAGCCGGGAGACATTCTCGAATATGTCCCCGATGAAAACGAATAACCGAAAGGGTATGCCTATGGATAAAATTTTTTCCTATATCGACTCTCACGCCGACGACATGATCTCCGACCTGCGGAGACTTGTCCGTGTCCCGTCCATTATGGGCGATGCCGCGGAGGGCGCGCCGTTCGGTGAAATGCCCGCCCGCGCTCTTTCGGAAATGCTGGATATGTGCTCCGAGGCGGGACTTCACGTCAGGAACATTGACGGCTACGTTGGCACGGCAGACCTTTACCCCGCCGAAAAAACTCCCGAGCTGGGAATACTCTGCCACCTTGATGTTGTTCCCGAGGGCAGCGGCTGGAGCGTCCCGCCCTTTGACCTGACCGAAAAGGACGGCAAGCTTCTCGGCAGGGGAGCGATAGACGACAAAGGTCCTGCGGCGGCGGTGCTATGGGCGGTAAAGGCTCTGAAAGCGACCGGTCTAATGCCCGAAAAAAATCTCCGTCTCATTTTCGGCACCAACGAGGAGAACGGCTCCGCGGACTTGGCGTACTACCGCAAAAAGGAAAAGCTTCCCGAAATGCTGTTCACGCCCGACGGTTCGTACCCGATAATCAACGCGGAAAAGGGAATGCTCCGCGTGTCCTACGGGTTCAGGGCAAACCCGGCTATCATTTCGATCAGAGGAGGAAATGCCGTCAACGCCGTTCCCGAATATGCGGAAGCAGTCCTTAACATTCCAAACGCGGACGTTTCGGCATATGCAGAAAGGTTTGAGGGAGTAACGATCTCCGCGGAATATTCTCACGGCATAACAAAAATCACCGCAAAGGGCAGGGGAGCGCACGCGTCCACCCCCGAAAACGGAGCAAACGCTGTTACCGCCTTGATTTCGGCAGTTGCGGAAATATGCGGAGACCCTGCTTTGACGGCATTGTCAAAAATGTTTCCCTACGGCGAAACGGACGGCTCTGCAGCGGGAATAAAGTGCTCCGACGGGATATCGGGGGGACTTACCACCGTGCTGAGCGTGATCGACAGTATGGGCGGAATTATTGAAGCCAAGCAGGACGTGCGTTTTCCCGTGGAAAAAACAAGCGGGGACATTCTCCCGCTCCTTGAGGAAAAAGCGTCCGCGGCGGGACTTATACTAAATGCGGATATGATATCCGAACCGCACCACGTCCCCGAGGACAGCGAACTGATAAGAAAATTGCTTGAAGTCTACGAGCTTGTGACGGGAGAAAAGGGACACTGCGTTGCGATAGGCGGCGGAACTTACGTCCACGAAACCGAAAACGGAGTTGCGTTCGGCGCGGAATTTCCGGGCGAGGAAAACAATATGCACGGCGCGGACGAGTTTATCAGCCGCGAAAGTCTGATAAAAAATGCAAAAATTTTCGCCGCGGCGATATGCTCGCTGTGCGGCGCGGAATAATAACGTAAAGGAAATAACAAAATGAAGATCAATTATCATCTGCCAAGCTTTACCGACCACTACAGTCTCAACATACTGCTGGACACCTATATGAAAGAGTTCCCCGACCGTTTCAGAGACGGTGCAAGGATCGCTTCCGTTTTCGGAAGCTTTTCGGGCGCGGTCTGGAACGGCGGCAGAAACGTCCCGGGAGACTATAACAGGTCGCTGAACGAAAAAATAATGAAGTCATTTAACGACAGAGGGATACCGCTGAGGTTTACCTTTACAAATCCGCTTATCGAGGAAAAGCACCTCTCGGACAAGGTATGCAACGATATTCTGAAAATGGCGGAAAACGGCATGAACGAGGTTATCGTAATGTCTCCCGTTCTGGAGCAGTATATCCGCGAAAATTATCCCGGCTATAAGATAACCTCGTCCACTTGCAAGCAGATACGCGGCATGGACGACCTTAACAGCGAGCTTGACAAGAATTACAATCTGGTGGTTCTTGATTACAACTGGAACAATAAATTCGACGAGCTTGCGCTGATAAATGACAAAGGAAGATGCGAGGTTCTTGTAAATGCCTGCTGTCAGCCCGAATGTCCCAGACGGGGAGAGCATTACCGTTCCATCGGAAAATACCAGATAGAGCGTTGCAGCTTTGCACAGAGCGGTCTCGCAATAGGCGGAAAAAATATTGTGAAAGAACCGTTTTCGTGCAGCTACATGAACAATAATATTTACATGATAAAGGATTTTTCCACGCATATTTCTCCCGACGATATCGTGGCGAAATATACGCCTATGGGCTTCAGTCAGTTCAAGCTTGAGGGCAGGACGATTGACGATATCAGAATGCTTGAAATGTACGTTTATTATCTTGCCAAGCCTGAGTACAAGGATACCGTACGGCTTGAAATGCTGTCCGCGCTTACGGGCAGGATAAAGTATTTCAATGTTTTGCCACAGTGACAGTTTTTGTTCGGTACATACAAAAATCCGGTCTGAGAAGCTTCTCTCAGACCGGATTTGTTTTGCATATTATCTGTTTCTGAATTTGATTTCGGGCATAGCTCCGGGTGTGGAATCGTAATCCTTGCCCGCCTTGTTGAAGAAAATATCGGGGTCGATGGGGTCTGCAAGACGCTTGACCTCAACGGTTTTCTTTTTCTTCTTGTTTTTGCTTTCGTCCTCTTCAAACTGAACAGCAAAGGGATTGTGATATTCTTCCTTTTCTTTTTTGCCGTAACGCTGTGCCATTTTTTCCTTGGTAGCCTTGTTCTGTTCAATGGAAGCGTTTATCTCTTCCTGAAGCTTTTTGATATCCAGATCTGTCTTGGACTGCTTTTCCTGCACGGCTTTTTCTTCCGAAATAATTGCAGGCTCAGCAAATTCAGCTTCAAGGTCGTAGTCAACATCGTTTGAGAACATGAAGCCGTCCAGACCCTCGTCCTCTTCCTCAGCAGCTTCGGAAGCCGTCTCGGAAGCAACTTCGATCTCCTGCTCGCTTTCCTCTGCAAGAGCTTCGATATCGCGCTTCATTTTCTCTATGATATCGTTGTTGTTTTTGTTGCTTTCTGCCATGTTTTCGGCAACAGCAGCGGCTTTAAGCTTTTCCTTTTCAGCCTCCGCCTTAGCCTTGGCAAGATCCTGAACCGCGTTCATAGCTCTGCTGCTGACAGCGGGCTTGGAGTCGTCCTCGGAAATGAAATCGTAAACGTCCATGTCGATGGAAGCCGTCGCCGCTGACGGCGCAGGCTGTACAGTCTGAACAGGTTTAGGCTCCGGGGGAGCGACTTCGGGAACAGGTCCGTCGTCCATTATAAAATCGAAGTCGATAACAGTGTTGCTTGATTTGCCGGGCGCAGCAGGAGGGGGAACAGGTTTTGCCGCAGGCTTGGGAGCAGCCTGTGCCGCGGGTTTTGCGGTGGGCTGAGCGGTTGGCTTAACTGCCTGAGCCGCAGGTGCAGATGCAGGGGCTTCCGAAGAAGCAGTTTCGGGATTGCGTCTGCGCTGTGCAAACAGCTCCATGTAGCTGTTTTTGCGCGGCGGTGTCGCCTTTGGAGCAGCAGACTCTGTCTGTGCAGGAGCAGGCTGTGCCGCCTTTGGAGCAGCAGACTCTGTCTGTGCAGGAGCAGGCTGTGTCGCCTTAGGAGCAGCAGGCGCTGTCTGTGCGGGAGCAGGCTGCGTCGCCTTAGGAGTAGCAGGCGCTGCCTGTGCAGGAGCAGGCTGTGTCGCCTTAGGAGCAGCGGGTGCTGTCTGTGCGGGAGCAGGCTGCGTCGCTTTTGGAGCAGCTGGTGCCGGTTCGGGTTTGGAATCCGCAGCGGCTTGGTTTAAAAGCATAAGGCTGTCAGCCACTGCCTCGGAATATGTATCCGCATCACTGTCGTCTATCTCAAATGTAGGCGCAGGATTGTAGTTCGTAGTCATTTCTCCGCTGCTGAGAGCGGCGATCGCGTCCTTTACCGATGAAGCCACGGAAGCCTTAACAGGGTCTACCTTTGGCTGAGGCTTAGGTTGCGGAGGAGGTACGGGAGCGGGTTCGGGTTTAGGTTCAGGCTTGGGTTCGGGTTTTGGCTCCGGCTTAGGCTGCGGAGCTGCTTTGGGAGCACTGAGCGCTTTGAAAGCATTCTCCAGAGAGCTTAAAGCGTCCGCGTCGCTCTTCATTTCGGAAACGTCCATCGGTTTCGGAACGGGAGCAGGCTTTGGTGCAGGAGCAGCGGCAGCAGGAGCCGCAGGAGCAGGCTTTGCAGCAGGAGCAGGGGACGGCGCGGCAGGCTTTGGTGCAGCCGCCGAAGCCGCGGGCTTTGCCGCTTTCGGAGGATTGAAAAACAAATCTATAGCCTGTTTTATCGAAGCAAGATTGTCCTTGGAGGTCTGGTCGGAATAACCCTTGATTATCGCCAAAGCGTTGATATCGTCAGTGCTTCTGCCGTCCTTTTTGTCGATCATGACCTGAGCGGCGGTCAGCTTCATCTTGTCCATAGCGGAAAGGGATTTCTTGTCAACGCCGCTGTTCAGAACAAACATAGGCACATTACCGCTTTTAAACTGCTCGGGGTAATTTTCCTCTATAAGCTTCTGTTTGGCTTCCAAGGAATCGTTTGTGTACCATGTTACAGCCATGATCATGGTTTTCTGAGGAGCCATTGCGGTAATATTTTTTTTCACATAATCCATTATGGAAAGCTTGTCGCCGTAAACTCCGCAGGCGAAAATGATCAGCTTATACGACAGTGACTGTGACGGGCTGAAAGAAGCCACAGGGATAACGTCAATGTCACCCACATCTTCCTTCAGCCAGTCGGCGTACTGCTTGGTATGTCCCGATTTTGATGAATACACAACAGCAATCTTTTTCATTTCACCACTTTGCCGCAGCAAAAACGCGGCAAACCCTCCCATCGCAAAATATGTAAACAGAAAAAATTAAAATAAAATTCAAATACTATACATTATAATTATATATTTTTTTACCGCATAGTTTGTGAATATTGTGTTAATATTGATTAAATTTTATAAAATAAATTATCGGCAGTGATTTTTTTATATATTTTTTGCACAAATAATTGCAGTAAATATTATTGAAGAACTGCCGCCCGACATAGGACAGGCAGGATACGAAGCGTATCGCCGAAATCCGTCGGGCGGCAGGATATCTTACAGGAGCGACTTATACAGCTCGGTGATCTCCTCAACCGAGGTGTCTCTCGGATTTCCGGGACGGCAAGCGTCGTCAAACGCAGACTGAGCAAGGAACGGGATATCCTCGGTCTTTACGATGTCTTTAAGATCGGCGGGGATGCCAACGTCCTGCGAAAGCTGTCTAACAGCGTCGATAGCGGCTTTTCTGTATTCCTCCTGGGACATTTCGTCAACGCCCTTAACGCCCATTGCACGAGCGATCTCGCGGTACTTTTCGCCTGTAGCGGGAGCGTTGTACTCCATTACCGTAGGCAGAATGATAGCATTTGCAACGCCGTGGGGAGTATCATACAGCGCGCCCAGAGGGTGAGCCATGGAGTGAACGATTCCCAGACCAACGTTGGAGAAGCCCATTCCCGCAACGTACTGACCCAGAGCCATATCCGTCCTGCCCTCCTTGGTGTTTGCAACCGCGCCGCGGAGACTTCTTGCGATTATCTCGATAGCCTTGATGTGGAACATATCGGAAAGCTCCCACGCGCCCTTGGTGATGTAGCCCTCGATAGCGTGTGTAAGAGCGTCCATGCCTGTTGCGGCTGTAAGACCCTTGGGCATAGTCTCCATCATTTCGGGGTCAACAAAAGCGACAACGGGAATGTCGTGGGGATCAACGCAAACCATTTTTCTGTTTTTCTCAACGTCGGTGATAACGTAGTTGATAGTAACCTCTGCCGCTGTTCCGGCTGTGGTGGGTACGGCAAAAATAGGTACGCACTTGTTTTTGGTATCGGCAACGCCCTCAAGGCTTCTTACGTCTGCAAATTCGGGATTGTTGATAATGATGCCCACAGCCTTTGCGGTGTCCATGGAGGAACCTCCGCCGATAGCGATGATATAGTCCGCGCCCGCAGACTTGAAAGCGGCTACGCCCGCCTGAACGTTTTCAATTGTGGGGTTGGGCTTGATCTCGGAGAAAATATCGTAAGCAAGACCCGCGCCGTCCAGAATATCGGTGACTTTCTTTGTCACACCGAACTTGATAAGATCGGGGTCAGAGCAAACCAAAGCTTTTTTGAAGCCTCTGCCCGCAGCCTCGTCCTTGATAGCGGCGATAGCTCCCGCACCGTGGTAGGAAATTTCGTTGAGAATAAACCTGTTCATTTTCATCTGCTCCTTTTTAAATAGTATTGTTTGTCCGAAGCGTAATGTTATAAGAAAGCGCGGAATACGAATATATTCGCAGCCACGCTTTTATGTTTATATTATACAATATTTTTGCCAAAAAGTCTATAAATTTATGCAGCCTAAGGTGCAGAATAATACCGTAATTTTTTGTATAGTTTTCACAAAACCTCATGCCGCAAAAAGTCGGTTTCCGACGTATTTACCAACCTAAAAGCTGAGAAATAAAGGGTATCAGCTTGTCCGCCATTTTTTGATGAGTTACCGCGCTGGGGTGGAAGCCAGCTCCGAAGCCGTCGTTTACGCCGTCGCGGTAGTCGAACTCAAAGGTGGTGATACGGTAATCTCCAGTATTTGCCGAGTACAGCGCGACCTGTTCCTTTATTTCGGGAAGCAGCTTGCTGCCCATTACGCCGAGGGAGCAGATTATGTAGGCGTTGGGATTGGCTTCACGCACCTGCTTTATGAAGTCGTAGTACGCCGAGCCGAACAGGTCTGCACGTTCCTGAATGCCTCTTGTCCATGTGTTGTCGTTGGTGCCGAGGTTTATCACCACAAGGTCGGGTTGCCACGCGGAAAAATCCCACATATCGTTTGAAAGCTCGTTGGGAGCGGTCTTGCCGTAGATAGGCGGCATAAGGAAGCTCTGGTTCGGCTTCGAGGACTCGGTGTAGGACGAGTAAACTCCGATACCGCTCCATGAGATCACGTTGTAGTCCGCCTTGAAATGCTTTCCCACAAGGGCGGCGTAGGTTTTCTCGCCGTTTTCGTTGGTGGTGGCAAAGGCTTCGTAC
>JAIEDQ010000048.1 GCA_029067895.1 Oscillospiraceae bacterium
CGTCTCTGGACTTGATATCCCAGATTCTCCAGGGAGCGATTATTTCCATTTCGGGAGCGAAAGCCTTGATAGTCAGCTCAAATCTTACCTGATCGTTGCCCTTGCCCGTGCAGCCGTGGCAGATAGCGTCCGCGCCCTCTTTCTTGGCGATCTCAACGATTCTCTTTGCAATAACGGGACGCGCAAAGGAAGTACCCAGAAGATATCTTCCCTCGTATACAGCGCCTGCCTTAACGGTGGGGAATACGAAATCCTCAACAAATTCCTTGTTCAAATCTTCAATGTAGAGCTTGCTTGCGCCTGTCTTGATAGCCTTTTCTTCCAGACCGTCAAGCTCTGTGCCCTGACCAACGTCGCCGGAAACAGCGATTACTTCGCAGTTGTTGTAATTTTCCTTGAGCCAGGGGATAATGATAGAAGTATCGAGACCGCCCGAATAAGCGAGAACGACTTTTTTGATTTCTTTAGCCATAATAAATTCCTCCGAAAAACAATAATAAATAAAGTACAAGAATAATTATACACCATATAAAAGCTTTGTCAAGTATTTTTGCATAATTTTATAAAAAAATTTGTCAATATGCAAAAATCAGTGCATAAAAAAAGAATTATGCACAAAATAATGCATAATTCTCAAAATTGCAATCACTGCTTTTCCAGAACATCAAGCGCAAGACGGATAAAGTCTGTTCTTGAAATCTTAGCCTGTGAGCAGTAATTATCAAGACGTTCTTTCAGTTCAGGGGTCATGGAAAACGTAACTTGCCTATAATGTTTTTTTTGATATTCTTTGTTATATTCCTTTTTATTAAATGTTTTCGGACGTTCAATATATTTTTTATCCAAATCATCATCTCCATATATATTAATAAATAATACATATTTTATTCATTGACAAGTACTAACAAGTATGTTATAATTCAACCATAGCACAAACATCTATCATATAATCACTGACAAAGGAGCTTCCATATGACCGACTTTATCCGCGAATTTTTCGACTCCGATATGTCCGAAGTACACCAAAGCTACATTCCGTCCTCTCTCGCGACGGCGGCTAAATTAAAACAAAGAGAAATTTCCCAAGAACTCACCGCCCGTCTTGATAAGGAAAGTCTCGTCCTGTTTGAAAAATACTGCGACGAACACGCCGTCTATGCTACGGAGGAATTGTTCTACTCCTTCTACTGCGGAATGAAAGCCGCTTTCAAGCTTTTCATGGGCGTACTTAACTGATCGCCTAAAGCGGTTTAATGTCAATAACAACAACCTCGGGCTGATTAAACACCCTCGGCAGAATATTTTTGCAAAGTCCCCTGCTGACTATCATCTCGGTGGTGCCGTCGTCAAGCGTATACCGTCCTCCCGCATATTTCGGGAATATACCCTGATTAGGCGCGTACAAACCGTTCAGCACATGAGGTATTATCACCTGTCCCCCGTGGGCATGACCGCATACCACAAGGTCGAAGCCGTGTCCGCTGTACAAGTCCACAAGGTCGGGACGGTGGGACATGAACACCGTGAAAATATCGTCCCCCGCATTTTCGTAACAAGCGGAAAGCTGCATAAACGGCAGGGAATTATCCGCACCCGAAATGCGTATCGCCTGCCCCGACGTTTCAAAAATCTCGCTGTCCCCCTCCATGACCTTTACGCCATAAGAGCGGAACATCTCCTTGATCTCATCGCACTTCCCCGACCATTCCTCGTGATTTCCCACGGTGTAGTAACAGCGGTATCTGCACGTCAGCTTAGCCAGAAGCTCTTCCGTGTGCTTATGGGGTCGGACGTTTTCGGCAATGTCCCCAACAAGCAGAATAACGTCGGGGTTCTGTTCGTCTATCGCGTCACTAAGCACCTGCTGCTTGTCTCCGTAGCTGCTGCTGTGAAAATCGGTTAGCAGCACTATCCTCACGGGACTTTGAACCTTGTCCGAAAAAATTTCATACACCGGAACTGTAATGCCTGTATCCAGCGCAGCGGCGGCAATAAGCAAAAGCCACCCGGCGCCGATACAGGCAAATCTTTTTCCTCTTGGCGAAAGACTGTTCCACCACCTGACTATCAGCGCCTGCTTTTTATCTTTTGAGGACATTTAAAGCGTACCTCCAAGTCTTATAACGGACTCCGTGATAAGCTTTTTAAACAGTGGAGCGGCTTTGTCGGCAGTCTCCTGAACCTCCGCGTGGGTAAGAGGCTTGTCGGTAATTCCGCACGCCATGTTTGATATGCAGGAGATACCAACGGTTTTCAGTCCCGCATGGTTAGCCGCCACTGCTTCGCAGGCTGTGGACATTCCCACCGCGTCCGCGCCCATTGTGCGGACCATTCTTATCTCCGCAGGGGACTCATAGTTAGGTCCCGTAAGCTGAATGTAAACGCCCTCCTGCAAGGCAATACCCAAGTCGGAAGCGGTCTTGCGGACAATATCCCGCAGGTCTCTGTCGTAAATGTTGCTCATGTCGGGAAATCTTACACCCAGCTCGCCCGCGTTCTCACCGATAAGCGGCGAGGGAGCCATGTTTATGTGGTCGGATATCAGCATAAAGTCACCTGCATGGAAATCCTTGTTCACGCCTCCAGCCGCGTTTGTCAGCAGAAGAATTTTCGCGCCCATCATCTTCATAAGACGGACGGGAAGAACAACGTCCTCCATTTTATAGCCCTCGTAGTAGTGAACGCGTCCCTGCATGATAACGACCTTAACGTCCCCCACATAGCCGAAAACAAACCGTCCCTTGTGACCCTGAACGGTTGATATGGGGAAATCCTCAATATCGCCGTAATCGAGAACGGCTTCGGTTTTTATGCCATCGGCAAAGTCGCCCAGTCCCGAACCCAAAACCAAAGCAACGTCGGGGACAAAATCAATTTTAGATTTAAAACAAGCATAGCATTTTTCCAGTCTTTCATATATCCTGCTCATATTTATACCGCCTTTCCGTAATCGTAATATATTACCAGTATAACACGAACAGCGCGGAATTTCAAGACAATACCGCAAAAAAGGCGGGAGAAAGTCCCCCGCCCCGTTACTCACTGTTTACAGGCAATATAAATATCCATGGTATCACCGTTGGTCTCAAAGCAGGGTATCACGTCCTTGTCGGTATGCTCCAGACCGTTCACACGCATATATTCCATAAGCGTTTTATATCCGTTTGGAATAGTCACAAACGGGTCGCTGAAAGGATCTTCAATATGGACAGCCGCGTACTTGTGCTCCGCCTGCTCGTATATCTCATGACCTTCGGGAGTAACTCCCTTAGGCAGTATCCATGCCGCCTCGTAGCCGTGCATATTGAATGCGTTGACCTGCTCTACCGTCAGATTTGAGAAATCCCAGCCGATGATATACGGATCTTCCACACCGTACTGGCGGGCAATGCTTATTATCCTGTCGATAGCGTCACCCTCCGGTTCGGTACTTATCACGATGTGCTTTATATAGCGAAAGGCGGGAACTGTCTCCACACGCAGGTCGGTATAGGCGTCACTGCTGGCGCTCATATCCTCGCGGAACAGGTTGTCCAGCGTGCAGCTGAACAGCTTGCACAGCTCAATGGCTTTGTCGATCTCGGGCTGTGCCGAGTCCAGCTCCCATTTTGATATGGTCTGACGGCTGACGTTCAGTTTTTCCGCCAAGTCCTCCTGGGTCATGTTTCCCCGCAAACGTCTCAGAAACTGTAAATTCTTTCCGAAGCTCATAGTATTTTCTCCTTTGATATATTTGCGCCGGCTGCATTATCAGTATAGCATTTCCTGCGGCGCAAATCAACCGCCCGCTGCGCGCTCTTTCGGAAAGCCGCGCAACCTACAGGTGCGAAAGGCTGAGCCTTTACCCTTGCCGTCATCTATAGTGACAGCAGCAAATTTTGCTTCCGAGACGGAAAAAGGCTTCTGTATAAACATTGCACAAAAGGCAGAGCCTTTACCCCTGCCGCCGTAATTCGACGGTAAGGGTAAGGGCTCTGCCGAAACGAAAAATACTTCCGTATCATTAACCGCATAAAAACCTTGGATTTATCAGTCCGAGGCAAGGGATTCATAGGATTCCTCCACAGGCTCCTGCCTTTTTCTCGCAAGAACGATCGCGCTTATTTCCTCAACGGTGTAGTCGTCCTCAACAAATCTGAGGACTTCGTTACCCGCTCTGCCGCCCTCAACATAGACCCCGTACCTGCCGAAAGCGTGCAGCGTAACAGGATAATCGTTGGGGTTGAAGAAAACAACTATCTCCTCAAACTCGTTATCGCCTTTAAGGACAAATCCCACCACCCTCTGGGGAAGCCTGTCTATAAAGTACATATTCTCACGCACGCCGCTGCCGTCCGCCATTCTGAACGCGCTGTGAGCCTTTCTGAAAGCGATAAGTCCCTTGTAGTATTCAAACACATGACGGAACTCCGATTTCCTGTCCCACTTGAGACTGTTTATCGCGTCGGGAGAACGGTAGCTGTTGTGGTCGAACGCCGTTCCGCCAGGGAAAGGCTTCGACCGCAGGAACTCCTGTCCCGCCTGGATAAAGGGTATTCCCTGCGCAAGAAAGACCATTGCCGCCGCAAGCTTATCCATTTTGATACGCTTCTCAAAGCTGTCCGTGCCGTTGGTGTAGTAAAGCTTGTCCCACAGGGTAAGATTGTCATGAGCCTCAACATAGTTCACGCTCTGGTACGGATTGTCCGTCCATGCGAATTTTTCAAGGTTTGGTATCTGGGGGTGGGGTACCCGTCCGCACATTACCTCGCGGACGTAATCCTCGTTTCCGCTTGCTCCGTTGACATAGCCCCTGTCACGGTTCTCGAAGTTGTTGCCCTTTACGGTGTCGCGAAAATCGTCGCTGAAAAAGCCGTAGCCGGGTGCATGACGGGCGTTCAGCTTCATGGCTCTACTTTCCCACGGGAGAGGGGAGTCTCCTCCCGTCCAGCCCTCGCCGTACAGGATAACGTTGGGATTTATTTCTTTCAGACGCTTGTGTATCTCGTTAAGGGTCTCATTGTCGTAAAGTCCCATAAGGTCGAATCTGAAGCCGTCTATCTTATATTCGGAAGCCCAGTAGCAAAGGCTGTCGATAATGAACTTTCTCGCCATTGCACGCTCTGTTGCGAACTCGTTTCCGCAGCCGCTGCCGTTGCTGAAATACTCTCCGTTTTCGCCCCACAGACGGTAGTAATATTTTGGATATGTCTTATTGAAGCAGGAGTCCGCCGTAGCAAAGGTGTGGTTATAGACCACGTCCATAATAACGCCTATACCCTCCTTGTGGAGAGCGTAGACAAGCCGTTTCAGCTCGGAAACGCGGGTGCGTCCGTCATAAGGGTCGGTGGAGTAGGAGCCTGCGGGAGAATTGAAATTCCGCGGGTCATAGCCCCAGTTGAACTGCGGCTTGTGGAGGTCTGTCTCGTCAATGCGGTCGTAGTCATAGATAGGCATAAGCTGAACATGGGTAACTCCCAGCTCCTTGATGTGGTCAATGCCTATTTTATCGCCCGCGGCGTTCACAACGCCGTTTTCTATAAAGGCAAGGAAACGTCCCTTATAGCAGAAGTTCCCGCTTTTGTCGATTGAAAAATCGCGGACGTGAAGCTCGTATACGCAGGCGTCGGTGTACTTTTCAAGGGGGACATAATCCTGCTTGTCCCAGCCCGCGGGACTGCACGCCGCCGTATCCAGTACCATACCCATAGCGCCGTTTACTCCCAAGGAGCGGGCGTAGATGTCCACGGTCTCCTGTTCGATGCCGTCGTAGGTCATGACATAGGTATAGTACACGCCGTCCAGATCGCCGAAAGCTGTTTTTGTCCAGACCCCGTCCCTGCCCTTTGTCATAGGCAGCTTGCGGTATGGCTTTTCTTCGCGGCAGCTTTTGTAAAGATGCACTCTTGCGTTATCCGCTTCGGGAGCCCATACCTTAAACTCAGTCTGCTCCTTGGAATATATTGCGCCCAGCTCTCCGTCATAGGCGTATTTTTCATCAATATGCTTAAACAAATATGACAACTCCCTTTAGAAAGTTATAAATTAAAAGACAATAAGCAAGAGACAACATTCTCTATGCGATACTTATATTAATTATACACTAACTTTGTCTTTAAGTAAATACAGCTATTTAACAAAATATTTGCTTATGTTATGTGCATTTGGCATAATGGAATTGCCGTAGTATTGACTTTTTTGTGCAAAATTGATATTATTTATGTATATTTTAAAAGGAGGGAGCTGTCTGTGAAACATAAGCTTTTTGGTACGGTTATTGCTGCGGCTGTCTTTTCGGCAACGATTTTTTCGGGGTGTACCCAAAACGCCGCCGAGGACTTCACGGAAACGCCGACAACTGTTACGGCGGAAGCTTTTTCCGAAAGTCTGACGGAAACGGCGGAACTGTCCGAACCGCCCGAACTTCCCGAAACGTCCGAAACAACCGCGTCGGCCACGACCTCGATAAGCAGGGTAACGGCAGGTCCAAAGCCCACCGAGACCACATTGGTCTCCTATCGCGAACTGGAGCTTGAGTTAGAACCCTTTGCGGCGGATTTTGAGGATTACCGCGATAAGGAAATTGTCATGGCAGTATTTTTCTTTATCAACAGATACCCGTTGTATTGGACCGAAATCGCAAATACATTCAGCGTTTTGCTTGTCTATGCCGACGGAACGTGCGGAGCGGCAGTCCTTACAAACAGCCGCTCGTTTCCGCATTCAATAAACACCTGTAATTTTTTTGACAGTATCGCTGAACCCACGCTGATCGGCTTTGATATCCTCGGAACTCTGGATAACGACACTATGGAAAACATCAGAGGCTGTCTTGATAAAATTAATTTTGAAAGCGAGTACACAGATCATTACACGAACCGTTACGACCCGCTCCAGCCTGCGGTTGAGCCCGATTGTGATGCCGTCGATTACTATGCCGTAACCGATAACGGCGAGCTGAGGCGTTTGGCGTTTGTTTGTGTAGAGCCCGGTTCAAAGCCGTATGTACGAAACAACGTACTGAGAGATCCCCTCAAAGCCGCTGAGATAGAGCTTGACGACGAATATGCAAAACAGGCAGCGGACGCTCTTGTAGATTCGGAATTTGTCAGATACTGGCTTGTGAATTATGCGTGGAAGATCGGCGAAAACGAATAATGACCGCTGTAAAAAATATGCCTGCGGCTCAATGGGCTTGGATTTAACAATATCCGAAACGTGCATAAAGCGATACTCTATTTCAAAAATACAATTTAGAAGATTTCCCGTCTTGTCTTTAGGCGAATAGCGATACAGAAGTATTTTTCGTCTCGGCAGAGAATTACCCTTACCGTCAAAGTATGGCGGCAAGGATAAAGGCTCTGCCTTTCAGGCGGGAAATTTTATTGACATAACGGCTTTTTTGGAGTAAAATAGATATGGAAATTCTGCGGGACGGAGAACGGAAAACGACCGCTGTGAAAGGAAGTCTTTGGTATGAAAAAACAAAAGCTGCTTGCGGCTTTGGCTGCGGTGATTTTACTTACGTCCTGCAATACTGACTCTGCCGACAACGCCGAAGAACAGAGCGTTACCGCTTCCCAAACCGCGGCAAGCGTTTCCGAAACATCAGCGGAAACGACTGCGGAAATCCCCGAAGAAACCGAGGTTTCCGATAACAGCGATACCGAACCCGAATATGTGGAGGTCTCGGCCGGCAACGAGTTTATCGACTTTGAATTTATTGAGGACTACCAAGGCACTTCCGATATTGGTGACCTTGCGGACAAGGCGGCGGAATATTTAGCCGAAGAGTTTATCGCAGGAACAAGTCAATGGAATTTTTTATTTTCCGAAGTCCCCGACACAATACCCGACGAATTTGCAGACTATATCGACAGCGACGGAAAAATCCTGCCGAAATTTCAAACGGCATACCCGAACGATTACGACGGCGACGGAAAGACCGAAACATTTATCGTCCTCAACGCTCCTCGGTTTGAATACGACGTTATGCAAAGCTATCTTGTTTTCGCCGGCAGTGACGGAAATATGGAGCTTATCGACAGCTTCTGCAATCCGAGCCCTGTGCAGTTCCTCAACTACGGCATGGACAAACAGATAATTTTTGGCGGCGAGGGAGTATTCGGGGTTGAAACCCACAGCACTCTTTTCGGAGTTAAGTACAGCAAGTCAATTGTGCATTACCGTCTCCGCGGTAGCTTTCGCAAGGAGAACTGTTTCCTTTCTTCATTCGGCTTTCAAGGCAGCGGCGCTCTGATGTATTATGACACCGTTATGCGTGAATACCATGTAATTGATAGTGCGAACGTAGATATTGAAGATATCAGGGCTATGGACAAGACCGGCGTTTTTGAGGAATATTACGGCGAGGACAGTCCGTTCTCCGCATTCCGTCTTGTAGGCGGCAAATATTACTGCCTGATAAAAAGCCAAATGATGGACTGGGGCGAACCGTACATATACGAAAACGGCGAATTTATAAAGCTTGAAAATTCACACATAAGAGTGTCATATGATATGTACGGACTTCCGTGCGTTATTGATATTGATATGGACAAAGCCGTCGCCGAAATGAAGCCCCCTGTAGAACCCTACGCAAAGGTCTCCGAGGACAACGTATTTATCGACTACAGGTTTATCGAGGACTACCAAGGCACAACCGATATAGGAGTACTGGCGGCGGGAGCCGTGGAGTTCCTTACCAAGAGCGAGTACTACGCCGAGAGCACCGAAAATATCGGGGAGTTTACCGATGAAAAATTCAAAAAATATTTTGACGAATCGGGAAATATCCTGCCCCGTCTGCAAACTGCCTACCCCGAAGATTACGACGGCGACGGCAGCATGGAGACCTTTATAATTGTGGATATGCCCTATATGGTCTGGAATGTCCCCGCCGAGCGGAGCTTCCTTATCTTTGCGGACAGCAGGGGAGAAATGACGCTCCTTTCGGACGCTTCATATCTTTACAAAACTATAGTGCTTGACTACGGAGACTTCAAGCAGATAACGTTCGGCGGCTACGGCACTATGGGTGCGGACGACCACACGCTGCTGTACGGCGTTGTCGGCGGCGAAGTGAAAAAGCTTTACATCATGCGCGGTGATTTCTTTAAAACCAACTGCTTCCTGACAACTATCGGCTGGCAGTCAGGGGGAGCGTTTATGTACTATGATACGACCGCGTGCGAATACAGGGCTATTTCCGGCATAGACGTTCCTATCGAAAAAATAAAGGAAATGGACAGTACAAACGCCCTGTCCGAATTTTACGAGCATTTTGACAAGCATGGATATCTTTACGCCCAGTTTGTGGGAGGCAGGTACTATGTACTGATCCGTGGGGTTATGGATACGGGAACGGCATACCTGTACGAAAACGGCGAATTTATCCAAACCGATGAATGCAAATATATACGCAGCTGTAGTGACGGCGATATGAAGCACGTTGTTGATATCGACATAAACAAAGCAATTGCGGAAATGAAGCCTGTTACAAATTAATATAAAAGGAAGTTAGTGCTATGAAAAAGAAAAAATTTCTCGGAGCTGTTGCTGCCGTTCTTGCGCTGACCGCGGTGTTTTCGGCTTGCTCGGAAGCCCCTGCGGAAAATGCCGAAGCCATAACAAGCGCGGAAACAACAGCGTCTGCCGCCGAAACGACGGAAGCCGTTTCCGAGACCGATACGGAGCAAACAACGGAGAATACCGCTGAAGCCGCCGAAGAGGAAATCCCGCAGACTGCCGCTGAGGAGGAAGAGCCTGCTCAGGTATCCCCCGACAGCAAGTTTATTGACTACGAATTTATAGAGAACTACCAAGGCACCACCGACATAGGCGAGCTTGCGGACAAGGCTGTGGAGTTCCTTATGACCACCGATGAATACGCCGAGGCTATGTCCGCATTTGCCGATATCGACGAGGAATTCGGCGAGCCTTACATAGCGGACGGAAAAATCATCCCGCAGTTTGAGGTCGCCTACCCCGAGGATTACGACGGGGACGGAAAGACCGAGACCTTTATCACATTGGCAATGCCTTTCCGTGTTGACTACAGTATTCTCACGCGCTTTTTCATCTACGCCGACAGCGAGGGAAATATGACCCTGCTTGACCACATCAGCGGCGTTTACGATACGACATTGCTGAACTACGGCAGCTTCAAGCAGATAACCTTCGGCGGCAGCGGAACTGCGGGCGTTGAAGATCACACAAACCTTTACGGAGTTGCGGACGGCAAGGCGGTCCTGCTTTACGGCGGACGGGTAAGCTACTCCAAGGAGGACTGCTTCCTTGCCACATACGGTTTTCAGGGTACGGGAGATTTCCTGTATTTCGACCCCGACGACCGGGAATACTGCGTTATCGGCAGCGCCATAGCCGATATTGAAGATGTACGCGCAATGGATACCTCAAACAGTCTTGCGGATATTTTCGATAACTATAATGAGGGCGACTTCCTGTTTTTCAGCTCGATAGGCGGAAAATATTACTGCGTGGTACGCGGCGCGATGGATCCTGGAGATATCTACGTATACGAAAACAGCAGCTTTACATACCTTGAAGATTCAAAAGTCAGAGTGTCAACCAATCTGTGCGGTCTGAAAGAGGTCACAGATATCGACATCAACGAAGCAATTGCGGAAATGAAGTCCGTAAAATAAATTTTTGCAAAGGAGAACACCTATGAAAAAACAAAAGCTATGCGGAATGTTTATTTCCGCGGTAATAATGTCGGGGCTTCTGACCTCCTGCGACACTAATGACGCCGAGCCCGCCGCTCCCGACAATACTCAGCCCGAAATACAGACCTCCGCAGAGGAGGAGACCGTCAGCGCAAAGGTCACCGTTGAGGGAACAAAATTCATGGTGGGCGGCAAGGAGCTGTGGATAAACGGCGTAAACACCCCGTGGGAGTACTGGAACGATTTCGGCGGAAGCTTCGACCCCACCTTCTGGGACAGCCACTTCTCCGACCTCCACGATATCGGAGTAAACGCCGTCCGCGTGTGGATGAACTGCGACTCAATGGTGAGCATAAAGCTGAAACCCTCGGGCGAAGTTCGGGAAGTCTCCGAGCAGCACTGGTCGGACATAGACCAGCTCTTTGAAATTGCAGAAAAGCACCAGATATACCTTATGCCCACACTCATCTCCTTTGACCACTGCAAGAACGGTCAGTACACGGACAGATGGCGCGCCGTCATTACCGACGAGACCGCTATGAAAAGCTACGTTGACAACTACGTTAAAGTTTTCGCGGAGCGTTACGGCGCAAGCGAATGGCTGCTTGGCATCGACCTTATGAACGAGCCTGACTGGGTACACGAAAACGAGGAGTGCGGACGGCTTCCCCTTGAGGACTTGTCAAAATTCTTCGCCAACTGCACCGCGGGTATCCACGAGGTTGACCCCGACATTCTTGTAACCGTGGGAATGGGTATGATAAAGTACAACTCCGACGCGGGCGGAAGCCGTATGCAGAATATCGTTTCCGACGAAGTCCTGACGGGTTACGCGGGAGAAAAGGCTTGTCTGGACTTCTACACGCCCCACTACTACGACTGGATGAACAACAGCGGTCTGGGCTGCGCCTTTGAGTCCTCTCCCACAGATTACGGTCTGGACGGCACAAAGCCTGCTTTCCTCGGCGAGATAGGCACATCAACTCCCTTTAAGGACGTGTACCAGAAGTGCTACGACCTTGGCTGGAACGGCGTTATGATGTGGTGCTCCAACGACGTTGAGAACCACGCCAAGAACTGGGACGACATTGCCGCCGCCACACAAAATATGGAGTCCACGGCGGGTGACAAGGTTTTCCCCTTGGGCAAGAATTAAGCCTTTACAGAACAAATTATGAACGAGTTTTTTGTATAGTATTGCTATAGAAACCTGTCCGTTTTTATGATATAATTACAAAAGATTGTTTTTAAAGGAGATGCTGTTATGATATTACTCTATGAGAAAATTTACAGGCAGAAGCAGGAGCAGTACAAGCTTGACGGCGACCTGCAGGCGTTCAACAAATTCATCGCGGAGGCTCAGGACTTCCAGTTTGCGGTGATGACAAAGAAAATCCCCGAAGCCGAATATACAGAGTGGCTCAACGCTCAGTGCGTGTCGTAATTATAACAGCATATTTTTACATAAACGCTCGCTCCGCTTTGGACGGAGCAGCGATATCCCAACGCTTTATATCGTTAATACATAATAAAACGGGTGCAAAAAACTGCACCCGTTTTTATTATTTTTTTCGCAGTCATATCCAAGGTGAAATATCCGTCACAAAAGCGTAAGGGTCTGCACGCATTTTAAACAGCGCTACCGCAAGCAGGGCGCGGCTGTCTATAAGGTACGCTTTCGCCTCGCCGAGCTGCCCTTTGCGTATGTCGGGCTCTTCCAGTATCCACTCTATGCGCTGAAATTCCGAGCCCCAGCCGAAAGCGTCCCCGCCCCTGTAGGCGCGCTTTTCGCCGTTGACGGTGTAATGTTTCCCCTCTGTGGGACGGATATAGGGCGGCTTTAGTATCTCCTCAATGCCGTGCATAAAGGTACACGCGTTAAGGACTTCCCCGATAAAAAGAATTTTTCCCTTGTAGCAGGGCAGGAGCATGAACGGAGAATGTACTCCCACAGCAACATCGTCCATAACATGTCCAACGGTGAGAGTGTGTGCAAGCTTTCCGCGGGCGCATACCGAATGGGTGGGATTAACACTGCGGAGGACGTTCGGCATACGCCAGAAAGTCTTTGCCATCAAGCCCACGCACGGCTCCGATTTCTCACTGTCGAAAACGGGGGTTTCGGAGGTCACATTCTCGTATGTAAGGGCGGGCATAAGCAAAGTACCCTCCTCGCCGATAACGGCTTCTATGTCCCCGATTATCTCCTCGGGGGTACGCTTGGTCTGCATGGCTT
>JAIEDQ010000049.1 GCA_029067895.1 Oscillospiraceae bacterium
CGGGCTGTTCGGGCGGCGGGGAAAGGGGTTTGCTGTTTGCGCACCTTTATCCCGATAAGGTAAAAAGTCTTGCAATGGACCGTCCCACCGACACCGCAAGCGACGTTGAGTGCGAGATAGTCAAGGCTCGATATTTTGACGTTGCAGAAGCGGCAAAAAAGTCAATGTGGGAAGCTGTGGAATACTCCGAAAATCCGCCGCAGACAAGGTTCGGAAACATTTCGAGGTGGCTTGCGGAGCTGTACCGAAAAGACAGCGAAAAAATCCTTGGAATGAACAATAACGATTTTGCCGAAATAATTACGAACTGGGGAAAATGGATGGGCGACCCGAATTTTTACAGGGCAAATTTAAGCGACGAGGAACTGGGGAAAATAAAAATCCCCGTGCTTATTTTCCCCTGCTCGGACGATTATCACCCCGAAAGGCTTGCTGTTGACCTGCATGAAAATCTGCCGAATTCCACCTATATCCCAACCAAAAAACACCGCACTGAAAACGAAATTTACAATGAAGAGCAGGACGAAAATCTATTCGGCGGGTTTACGGATTTTGTTGACGGTTACGAAAAATTTACGGAGGCTTTATATGAATAAAGAATGGTCGGAGCTTAATAAAGCAATGCAGCTCAAAATAAAGAAAAATGAAACCTTTCCGCAGGGTATAGAGACCCTGCTTGCTCTCCGAAAACAGCTTATAGAGCAGATACTTGAATTTAAAGAAACGCTTAACAGAGATGATTTCAGCGCAATGCCCTATCCCAACGCCGACGGATATCACAGCAAAACTATCGCATATTCTTTGTATCATATTTTCCGTATCGAGGACATTACCGCAAATTCTCTGATAAAAAAGGATACGCAGATATTTTTTGCAAATGATTATCAGCGAAAAATAAATTCCCCGATAATCACCATGGGCAACGAGCTTGCGGGACAGGAAATAGCGGAATTTTCTCAAAAGCTTGATATTGACGGACTGTACAGCTATATTGCAGACGTGGACAGTGCAACGACCGAATTGCTGAAAGGTCTTTCTCATTCGGATCTAAAAACCAAAATGACGGAACCCGACAGGGAAAATCTTATAAAGCTTAAAACTGTAAGCGAGGACGAAAACGCCGTCTGGCTGATAGATTACTGGTGCGGCAAGGACGTTGGCGGGCTGATAAAAATGCCGCTGTCAAGGCATTGGATAATGCACGTTGAAGCTTGTCTGCGCATCAGAAATAAAGTCCGTCCCGATTTGAATTAAGCAAGTATAACTATTGTCATTTTGTGCAAAATATGGTATAATTAATATCATACAATTTTAGCGAGGTAATTTTTATGGATATATTAATGAACGTTTTGCGTGTAACTCTTGAAGAGGGACTTATGTATGCTCTGCTTGCAATAGGTGTGTATATTACATACAGCATACTGGATTTCCCAGACCTGTCCGTGGACGGCACTATGCCCATGGGCGCGATAGCTGCGGCAGTGCTTATCATACACGGCGTGAACCCGTGGCTTTGTCTGATAATAACATTTATCCTTGGCATGGCTTGCGGAGCGGTGACGGGACTGCTCCACGTCAAGCTGAATATACGTCCCCTTTTGTGCGGAATTATTGTGTACACCGCCATGTTGTCGGTAAACCTTGTTGTTCTTTTCAAGGGCAACAACGGTACGGCTGTGGCGACCTTCTTCCGCAAGCCCACCATTTTCAACAGCGGCATTGCAAATATTTTCCCCGACACTTGGAGAATCGTTATACTGTCCTTTATCCTTGTTGTGATATGCAAAATTATTATGGACTTCTACCTTAAAACCAAGTCGGGACTGCTTCTCCGCGCAACAGGCGACAACGAGCGTTATGTTACCATGCTTGCGAAAGACCCGGGTTACACGAAAATTCTTGGACTTGCAATAGGCAACGGCTTTGCGGCTCTTTCGGGCTGTGTTATCGCCCAGCAGAAAGGCTCCGCCGACCAGCAGATGGGCGTTGGCATGGTGGTTCTGGGACTTGCTTCGGTAATTATCGGTTTAAGCGTTTTCAAAAAGATCAAGTTTATGAAGCCCACCACAATGGTTATTCTGGGAAGTATTCTCTACAAGGCTTTCCTGTCGGCGGCGCTGGCGTTAAATCTTCCCACCGAGTATTTAAAGCTGCTTATGGCGGTACTGTTTACGCTTGCGCTTGTGTTCAGCGAGAAGCTTACTGGCAAGAAAAAGAAAGCATAAATCTGTAGTGGCGGGGGACACGTTTCCTGCAAAATTTGTGCAAACATTTTAATGAAGCCATAAATAAAAACCACTTGATGAAAGAGATAAAAATGGAACAGATAAAAAGAGTATTAGAGCATTGGAATATAACGGATTTCTCTGTCACGGAACGTTACCATGAACAAACGGAGCGAATTTTGTGCCGCATAGAAACAGCGGAAAGAGATTATTTTTTAAGAGGTATTCCGCAGGAAAAGGGAGAGGAAACCGTTCGCGGCAACGTGCTTGCCCATTCATATCTTGGAAATGAGCAGCATATTGCGCCGATGATATTTCCCACAGATGAGGGGCAAAACTATATTTCCGAGGGTGAACACATTTTTTACCTGATCGAATATATTGACGGAAATAATCTTGAAGAGACCGAGGCGGACGAGTACGCTTTGGGAAAACTGACCGCAAGGCTTCACGGACTTAAAGGATATACCCACCCGACAGGTCTTAATTATGATAAATCACGTTTTTACAGCTGGTTTGCTGAAAAGCCTTTTAAGACGGAATTTGACCGTATCTTAGATAAATTACCCGACTTTTCAAAACAGGAGCAATGCTTTATCCACTCGGACTTAGGTCCGCACAACGCCATGCGCAGGAAAAACGGCGAAGTGGTGTTCATAGATCTGGACGATGCTGGTATCGGTCCCAAATACCTTGATCTGGGCTGGGCGTTCATCATGCAATTCGTGGACTTCAATCATCAGACGGAAGAAATGCGATACCGCTTTGACCTTGCTTTATCGTTTCTGCGGGGATATTACGGAGAGAGGACGCTTTCCCGAAACGAATATGATATGATTTGGCAGGGCGCTGTTTTTATGCATATCTCCTATATGCAAACGTATGGTCCGTATGCGGTGGACTCTCTGTGGAAGATACTCCAATACGGAATGGCTCGGAAAGAAGATCTGTGGGAAATGTGGTGCAGTGCAGACTGCCTTGACCGAAAGAGATGAACAACATAAAATTTTATTGATACATAAAAAAGTATGAAACGAGGTCAAAATATGCTTGAACTAAACAACATCACAAAAATTTTTAACGCGGGTACGGTGGACGAAACCAC
>JAIEDQ010000005.1 GCA_029067895.1 Oscillospiraceae bacterium
TTCATTATAAATTATCGGCAGATAGTCCACCCGCAGATTTTTAATGAAAGTGCCGTCGTTCCAGTCCACCACCTTGATCTTTACAAGCGCGGTATCGGGGGGTATCTCCGTGATCTCAGGCGCACTCATTACCTCACTGCCGCTTACCGCGGGAGGGTCCTGCTGAATGTCGGGATCGCCGTAAAGAGCTGCCCTGCCGATTATCACAGCGGCAAAAACAGCCGCCGCCGCGCATACCGCGGTCATAGCCTTTTTAAATCCGCCTCCCTTTTTAAGTTCGATCTGAGACGTTTTCAACGGGATTGGGATCTCGGTTTCCTCGGTTTCAAGCTGCGAGAAAATCTTTTCTTTCAGCTTTTCGTCCGCGGAAACGGTGTCGTAAGCCTTTTTTATTTCACTGATCTTCATGAATTGCTCCTTTCAGTCCTCAAGCTCTATGCGGAGCTGTTTTCTTGCCCGATACAAGTCCGAGCCTACCGTTCCCGTGCTTTTTCCCGTTGCGGCGGCGATCTCCTCAATGGACATTCCCTCGTAATAGAAGAGATAGATCGCGTTCCTGCGCGCTTCGGGAAGCTTTCGTATCAGTTCCAGCAGCTCGCAGCGGTGCAGGTTTCCGTCCGTGGAAACGCAGGGGTATTCTTCCAGCGGCTGGAATTTTCTGAAAGCGGAAAAACGGTTCAGGTCGCGGCAAAAATTGATGGTCACTCGGATAAGCCACGCTTTTTTGTGGTTCTCGTCGCGGAATCCCGCCGCGGAGGCTTCCGTGCTTTTGGCAAGCCGCATGAAGACCTCCTGAACAACGTCCTCGGCGTCATGGTAGTTTCGGGTGTTCTGAACGGCAATTCGCAGAACAGTGTCGGAATAGGCTTCGAAGTCCTGTTCCAGCAGAAATTTTTCCTGTTGAGTCATTGCAATGTACTTCCTTTCGGTCGCGTCTCACTAATAAAACGAATGAAAAGGACATTTTTTTGCACCTGATAAAAATTTTTTTCTAATATCGGGAAGCGTGCAAGTCACTGAAAAACAAAATCCGCCTGCAAAGCGCAGACGGATACAGTGTTATTCTTTTATCTTGCCCTTGCAGAAGCTGTCAATGTAACGGTCTATACAACGCTCGATTATGGTAACGGCTTCCTCCCTGCCTTTCATTTCGTCAATGACCGTTTCCTTGCCCTCCAGCGATTTGTACACCGTAAAGAAGTGTGACATCTCCTCAAAAACGTGCTTGGGAAGCTCGTTTATATCCTTGTAGGAATTGTAGGTCGGGTCGTTGAACGGGATAGCGATTATCTTGTCGTCACGCGCACCGTTGTCAAGCATTGAGATAACGCCGATAGGATAGCACTTCACAAGCGCAAGAGAGCTTATCGGCTCGGAGCAGAGCACCAGTACGTCCAGCGGGTCGCCGTCCTCAGCGTAGGTGCGGGGGATAAACCCGTAGTTTGCGGGGTAGTGGGTGGAGGTGTACAAAACTCTGTCCAGCAGCAAGAAGCCCGTTTTTTTGTCAAGCTCGTACTTCATTTTGCTGCCCTTTTGAATTTCGATTACCGCAAAAAAGTTCTCCTTTGTAATACGGTTCGGGGAAATGTCATGCCAGATGTTCATAGTTATTTTCCTTTCCTGAAATAAAATTTTAAACAAACCTGACCGCCCCCTTGATGGGGCAGCAGAAATATTACAGCGTTTACGGCTTGTTGCGGCGGGGCGTTCCACGCTCTGTTTCGCCGATTATATACTTGGGTCTGTCCTTTACCTCCATGTAGGTTTTTGCAAGGTACTGTCCCATAACTCCCATGCAGAAAAGCTGTATACCTCCGATAAGACATATCAGCGTGACAATTAGCGGAGTACCCCACATTTCCTCGCCGCAGATAAGGGTTTTTACCGCCATTGCTATAGCAAGGACTAAAAAGACAAGTCCCATAATTACAGCCAGATACAGCGGCGCGGTGGAAAACGCCGTTATCCCCTCAAAGGAATAAAGAAGCAGCTTCCAGAAGCTCCATGTGGTCGTGCCCGCGGCGCGTTCAACGTTTTCGTATTCGATGTATTTTGTGCGGAAGCCCACCCAGCTGAAAATTCCCTTGGAGAAGCGGTTGTACTCCTGCATGGATAGTATTGCGTCAACCATCTGACGGGTCATGAAACGGAAGTCGGATGTGCTTTCCTCAATGTGTGTCTGGGAAATTTTGTTTATAACCTTGTAGAAGCTTTTCGAGAAGAACGACAGCAGCTTCGGTTCGCCTTTTCGGGAAGTCCTTTTTGTGGACGCGCAGTCGTACTCTCCGCTTGAAACGTACTCGTACATTTGCGGCAGAAAGGCGGGAGGGTGCTGCAAATCCGCGTCCATTATAACAACGTAGTCGCCGCCTGCGTGCTCCATGCCCGCAAGCATACCCGCTTCCTTGCCGAAGTTCCGGCTGAACGAAATATATCGGAAACGGCTGTCCTCGGCATAATATTTCCGCAGGATATCAAGCGTACCGTCCTTTGAACCGTCGTCTATAAACAGAAACTCAAATTCGAGACAGGGGTGCGCTTTCGCCATTTCCTCCGTGACCAGAAGTATTTCTTTACGGAAAAACGGCAGGACTTCCTGTTCGTTGTAGCACGGCACTATCACCGTCAGCAATTCTTTTTCCATTTACAATTTCCTTTGTTTTTGCGGCACATCGCGCCGTGCCGTTTTATTCTACAGTTACGGATTTAGCCAAATTCCTCGGCTTATCCACGTCGCAGCCCCTCTGAACGGCGGTGTAGTAAGCGATAAGCTGCATTGCGACTACCGATATCAAAGGCAGGAACAAGTCCTCCGCATCGGGGAGCGATACCTTGTAGTCGGCAATGGTCTCGTCGATATCAGCAGTTCCGCGGCAGATTATTACCACCTTTGCACCGCGGCTCTTTACCTCGCGGACGTTGGACAGCGTCTTTTCAAAAAGCGCGCTCTGGGTCGCCGCAACGATAACGGGCATACCGTCGTCAATAAGGGATATGGTACCGTGTTTAAGCTCTCCCGCCGCGTAGGCTTCGCTGTGAATGTAGGAGATCTCTTTCAGCTTGAGAGAGCCCTCCATACTCAGCGCGTTGTCAAGACCCCGTCCGATGTAGAGCAGGCTGTCCGCGTTGAAAATGTGGGACGCGACATACTGATACTGTGAAACGTCGTCCAGACAAGCCTGTATTTTTTCGGGGACTTCAAGCAGTCCCGCCGTGAGCCGTTTGCATTCCGCTTCGTCTATCTTTCCGCTTGCAAGAGCTACCGCAAATGCAAACAGGTACATGAACGCTACCTGAACCGCGTAGGCTTTTGTGGAGCATACGGAAATTTCGGGTCCCGCGTTGGTGTAGATGACCATGTTTGCTTCACGGGCGATTGACGAACCAACTACGTTTACAACGGCAAGCGTGTCCGCGCCTTTGCGTCTGGAAAGCTTCAAGGCTTCGAGAGTATCGGCTGTCTCACCCGACTGAGAAATAATTACCACCAAGTCTCCCTCGGAAACAAGGGGGTCGCGGTAGCGGAACTCGGAGGCGATATCCACAATAACGGGAACTCTCGCCAGCGCCTCAATAAGGTACTTGCCAACCATTCCCGAATGCATTGCAGAGCCGCAGCCCACTATGAAAATATTTTTGTAGCCGCGTATTTTTTCGGGAGTAAGTCCGCATTCGCCGAAGTCGGGCAGACCGTCCTTGACACGCGGTGAAACTGTGTTGCGCACCGCTTCGGGCTGCTCGTGTATCTCTTTCAGCATGAAATGCTCGTAGCCGCCTTTCTGTGCGGCAGTCACGTCCCATGTTGCAGTCTGGAGCTCCTTTTCAATATCATCGCCGTGAATGTCTGTGAAGCGCACGCCCGATTCGTCCAGAATTGCGATCTCGCCCCGCTCCAGCAGGTAGTAATCCTTTGTATGTTCAAGTATCGCGGTAACGTCCGACGCGATATAGCTTGCATTTTTTCCTTTTCCCACGATAAGGGGACTGTCCTTGCGCACCGCGAATATCTTGTTTTTATGCTCCCTGAAAATAATTCCCAGCGAATATGCTCCCTCAATATCCTCTAAAACTTTTTCAATAGCTTCAATAGGGTCGCCTTCGTAGTAATAGTCCAGAAGCTTTGCGACGGTCTCGGTGTCCGTTTCGCTTTCAAAGCCGTAGCCTTTGGAGATGAGGAAAGCTTTCAGCTCGCGGTAATTCTCAATTATACCGTTGTGTACGATACATACTCTGCCATTGCCTATAGGGTGAGCGTTAATGTCCGACGGCTCGCCGTGGGTCGCCCACCTTGTGTGACCTATTCCGCAGGTGGCGGAGAATGTCCGCTCGCTTGGAAGCTTTGCCGCAAGACCCTCGTCAATCTTGCCCTTGGCTTTTACCGTTTTTATCCTGTCGCCCTCGAACAGGGCTATTCCCGCCGAGTCGTAGCCTCTGTATTCAAGCTTGCGCAGAGCGTCCACCAGAATATCAGTACACCGCTCTTTTCCCACATATCCGACAATTCCGCACATAAAACTGCTCCTTATTTCGTTATTTAAAATCTTACAAAAATCAGCGCCGAAACGCGTCCGGCGCTATTAATATATGCTTATTTTGTACCGAAAATTCTGTCGCCCGCGTCGCCCATGCCGGGAACGATATAAAGCTTTTCGTCAAGCTTTTCGTCCACCGCGCCGCAGTATATCTCAACCTCGGGATACGCCTTGTGAACGGCTTCGATACCCTCGGGACAGGTGATAATGCACATCATCTTGATGTTTTTCGCGCCCGCATTTTTGAGTATCTCAATGGTCTTAACGGCAGTACCGCCCGTGGCAAGCATAATGTCGGTAATGATAACGTCGCGCTCGGCAATGTCAAAGGGCAGCTTGCAGTAGTACTGCACCGCGTTTTTGGTTTCGGGGTCGCGGAATATTCCCACATGACCTATTTTCGCCGCAGGGACAAGCTGCACCGCGCCGTCAACCATGCCCAGACCTGCTCTGAGAATGGGTACAAATGCAAGCTTTCTTCCCGAAATGACCTTGGTCTTAGCGATAGCAAGGGGAGTCTGCACCTCAACAGTTTTCAGCGGCAGGTCTCTCGTAGCCTCGTAGCACATGAGCATAGCCGTCTCGGAGACAAGCTCTCTGAACTCCTTAGAGCCTGTGTTGATGTCCCGCAGGAGGGATATTTTGTGCTGTACAAGGGGGTGTTCAATAATAGTAACGTTATTCATGATCATGTTCCTTTCAATGGTTTTCAATTGCTGATATCATATCGACTCTGCGCTGATGTCTGCCGCCCTCGAAATCGGTGTGCAGGAATGTGTCAACGATCTCCTCCGCAACACCCGCGCCGATGACCCTGCCGCCCATGCACAGAACGTTGGCGTCGTTGTGAAGTCTGGTGTATTTTGCCATATAGCTGTCGGTGCAGAGCGCAGCCCTGATACCCTTTATCTTGTTTGCAGCCATGGAAATGCCTATGCCCGTGCCGCAGATCAGTATCGCCTTGTCCGCGCTGCCGTTTGTAACTCTGCCGCAAACCTCCTCGGCAACCTGAGGATAATCGCAGCTTTCGCCCTCCATGCAGCCGAATTCCATATAGGGTATTTTATTTTCTCTCAGCCATGCGGTGACAGCTTTTTTCAGCTCGTAGCCCGCGTGGTCGCTTCCTATAGCAATCATAGTGTCCTCCAAATCAATCAAATATATCCTTTTCGGGACTTTACGCTTACGAGGGATATCTGTTTCGGAAAGCCCCTTGCTAATATAATTAAATATATTATACCATATTTTTATGCTTCAATCAAGTAT
>JAIEDQ010000050.1 GCA_029067895.1 Oscillospiraceae bacterium
GGGCTTTTGGTGTTAAGATTAATTGATTCCATTCTCGGCTTTATCCCTACGCTTCTGATGGCAATAATTGTTTTTGCTGTAGGATTTTTCCTTAATAAGGTAATTCTGAACATTTTTGCCAAGGGTGCAGAGCGCAGCAAGCTTGACCAGACCGTAAACAAGTTTTTGTCCTCTGTGATAAAAATTGTTGTGACAGCTATCGTTATCATCGTTGTACTTAGTATCCTCGGTATCCCGATGACCTCGATAATCACCGTACTCGGCACAATGGGCGTGGCTGTAGGTCTTGCTCTCAAGGACAGCCTTTCCAACGTGGCGGGAGGCGTTATCCTGCTCATCAACCGCACGCTCAAGGTTGGCGACTACGTTGATATCGGCGCGTATTCGGGTACAGTGGACGAGGTGTCCATACTCTTTACAAAAATTACCACAGTTGACAATAAGGACATATTTATTCCCAACGGCACTGTTGCGACCTCGGCGATCACAAACTACAGCATTGAGGGCAACAGGCGTGTAGACCTTGTTTTCGGAATTTCCTACAACAACGACCACAAAAAGGCAATTTCAGCCATTAACAGCGTGATCGAAAAGCATCCGCTTATCATAAAAGAACCCGAATCCTTTGTACGGCTCGGCGAGCTTGGCGCAAGCTCCCTTAACATCACTGTAAGGGTCTGGGTAAAAAACGCGGATTACTGGACGGTATATTTTGATCTGATCGAACAGGTCAAGGAAAAGTTCGACGCGGAAAATATTGTTATTCCCTACAGTCAGATGGACGTTCACCTTATCGAAAAGAAGTAATAACGGCAAAAACGGCAGTAAAGTTCAAAAGCTTTACTGCCGTTTTTATGCGTTTTAACTATTTTACACCGTCGAGAAGCGCAGCCATGTCGTAAAGTCCCGCAGGACATTTCGCAAGGAACACCGCGGCGTTCACCGAGCCAACAGCGAAAACCTCCTTGGAAGCCGCCGAGTGGGATAGGGTGATAACCTCGTCACGTCCCGCAAAGATAATATCGTGCTCACCGACGATAGTGCCGCCCCTTACGGAGTGCATACCTATCTCATTTTTCTCGCGTTTTTTCCGCTGGGAGTGCCTGTCGTAGGTGTACTGGTACCTGTTGTCAAGGGTCTCGTTTATTGCGTTTGCAAGCATGATCGCCGTTCCGCTTGGAGCGTCGATCTTTTGATTGTGGTGCTTTTCGAGAATTTCAATATCGAACTGTCCGCCGAGTACCTCCGCAGCAGTTTTTGCAAGCTTGCACAAAAGGTTTATGCCGAGTGACATATTGAACGTGAAGAATACGGGTATCTGCTCTGCCGCCTTTTTGATAGCCTCGATCTGTTCTTCGGTGTAACCGGTGGTTGCAATGACAACCGCCGTTCCCGTGGAAAGGCAGTACTCCAGCAAATCGTTCAGACAAGACGGGTGGGAATAGTCTATAATAACATCAGGCTTTACAGGCAGCTCCTTTGGCTTTCCGTAAATTTCAAAATCACTGTATTTTTCGGTGTTAAGGTCAACACCCGAAATAACCTTGCAGTCGGTTCTGTCCTTTATCACCGAGGAAATAACTCTGCCCATTTTTCCGTTGGCTCCGCATATCGTAACATTAACCATTTTATCAGTCCTTTCGATATGTAAAGCTGCATGACTTTACATATATTTGTGTTCCCATTTATTTGTTGTTTTGGTGTAAAGCTATTTACCTATACACCATATTATTTGATTAATCCAACCACTTTCATGGACTGTGCAAGAGCGTCGATCTTGCTCTGTTCCATTTTAAGCAGTGGCAGGCGGCACTCTCCTGCCTTGAAGCCCATAAGGTTCATGGCTTCTTTAACGGGAATGGGATTTACGTCAATGAAAAGATTATTGCAAAGGTCAAGGTATTTGATCTGGAGCTTTGCAGCCTCGGCAACATTGTTGTCAAGACAAAGCTGCGCAATATCGTGGGTCTCCTTGGGGCAGACGTTGGAAAGTACGCTTATAACGCCCTTTCCTCCGAGAGCCATAATAGGTACTATCTGGTCGTCGTTGCCGCTGTAAACGTCCAGCCTGTCGCCGCACTTCTCAACTATTTTTGCGATAGCGGAAATGTTGCCGCTTGCCTCTTTAACGGCTACAATATTCTTGTGGTTCGCAAGCACGTCGTATGTATCGAGAGCAATGTTCACGCCTGTGCGGGAGGGGACATTATAGAGAATGATCGGTATATTCACGCTGTCCGCAATTGCCGTAAAGTGAGCGATAAGTCCGCGCTGTGAGGTTTTGTTGTAGTATGGCGTAACCAGCAAAAGTGCGTCCGCACCAAGCTTTTCAGCCTCAACGGAGAGATTGACCGCATAAGCCGTGTCGTTGCTGCCCGTACCCGCAATAACCGGAACGCGCTTGTTCACGCGGTCAACGCAGTATTTGATGCACTCGATATGCTCTTCGTCGGTCATTGTTGCGGACTCGCCTGTAGTGCCGCATACAACTATCGCGTCAGTGCTGTTTTCAATCTGAAAGTCGATAATTCTGCCGAATTCGTCGTAATTTATCGAACCGTCAGCATTCATTGGGGTGATTATCGCAACTCCCGCGCCTGTAAAAACAGTATTTTTCATAAAAACGATCCTTTCCGAATTATTTAAGGTTTATGGTGTAGGTCAGCCAGCCGTCGTCGGAAATGTTTCCGCCGATCTTATCATAGAATTTTTGCGCAGACTTGTTCCAGTCAAGGCACTTCCATTCAAGCCGCGCACAGTCCAGTTCCTCTGCAAGACGTTTTGCTTCGGCAAAAAGGGCAGTGCCGATACCGCCGCCGCGCTTGCTGTCGTCAATAAAAACGTCCTCGATGTAGAAAACCCGTCTGCCCGAAAAAGTAGCGATCTTGTAGGTGTACCAGGTCATCATTCCCGCGGGAACACCGTCCTGCTCGGCAATAACGACCCGCAGACCGTTTTCCTCGTTCATAAGCCCGATAAGCTTATCGACAGTGATATTGCAGCTTTCACTCAGCTTTTCGTATTCCGCAAGCTTTTTAAGATAGCCGATAATCAGCTCGGCGTCAGCGTCCGTACCTTTTCTTAAAGTAATGCTCATCAATCGAAGTAACCCTTTGCCGCAAGAAGTTCAGCCATAAGAACGGCTCCTCCCGCCGCGCCGCGGAGAGTGTTGTGGGACAGGCACACAAACTTGTAGTCATACTGCGTATCCTCGCGGAGACGACCGATAGAAACAGCCATGCCGTTTTCAAGCATTCTGTCAAGCTTAGCCTGCGGACGGTTATCCTCCTCAAAGTAGTTCAGGAACTGCTTAGGCGCAGAGGGGAGCTGGAGCTCCTGCGGTACGCCGCTGAAATTTTTCCATGCTTCAAGCATCTGTTCCTTAGTGGGCTTCTTTTTAAAGGAAGCGAACACCGCAGCCGTGTGACCGTCCGAAACGGGAACGCGGAGACACTGTGCTGTGATAGAGGGAGAGTCAGCGTTAACGATCTTGTCGCCCTCGATGTGACCCCAAATCTTCAAAGGCTCCTGCTCGGATTTTTCTTCCTCGCCGCCGATAAAGGGGATAACATTGTCAACGATTTCGGGCATTGTCTCAAAGGTCTTGCCTGCGCCGCTGATAGCCTGATATGTGCAGACCAGAGCCTTTTCCACGCCGAATTCCGCCATAAGAGGGTGCAGGGCGGGAACATAGCTTTGCAGCGAGCAGTTGGACTTTACCACAATAAAGCCGCGCTTTGTGCCGAGACGCTTGCGCTGTGCATTGATGATCTCAATATGTTCGGGGTTTATTTCGGGCACTACCATGGGAACGTCGGGAGTACCTCTGTGCGCCGAGTTGTTGGAAACAACAGGACACTCAGCCTTTGCATAACGCTCCTCAAGAGCCTTTATTTCGTCCTTTTTCATGTCTACTGCGCAGAAAACAAAATCAACCATAGAAGCGATCTTGTCAATGTCGGCAGTTGCGTCCATAACGATCATATCCTTGATATTTGCGGGGATAGGGGAGGTCATAGCCCACTTTGCCCCTACAGCGTCCTCGTAACGCTTACCTGCGCTTCTGGGGGAAGCAGCAACAGCCACCACATTGAACCAAGGGTGATTCTCCAGAAGCAGGGAAAAACGCTGTCCCACCATGCCCGTGGCTCCGATAATGCCAACATTATACTTTTTCATACCAATATTGCTCCTTTAAATAAAAATTTACATAAAAACAAAAAAATCGGTTGCAAACCGATCCATCATACTATATAATAGAAATACTGACATTTTTATGCCGAAAGGCAAAGTCATGTCGATAGCACTCCATCACACGTGATGACAATTGCATACCTGTTCGATATGCAATCAGGAAACAGCCTGCCAAACGGCTTCCTTCGGCAGTATTGCCTTTCCCGCGCCATACGGACGACCCCGGCGGTCTTTGGTACGGTACTGATCGTTACTGCGCCTCTATCGGTTAATTAATATTTATTATATACAAAACGTCCGGCTTTGTCAATAGTTTTTAAAATATTTTATTTAAAAGGATCGTGTTGAAAATGAAAAAGATCATGAACTCATTGCTGCAAATAGCTGCTGCTGCGATTATAACGCTTTCCCTGTCGGGTTGCGTGGAGTATTTGGACGAAATACTTGATGAAAGCTTTGCGGCTGAAAGTACGGTATCGCTTTCCGAAACAACGGAAGCGGCGACGGAAATTCTGCCGCAGACCCACGCAACTGAACTGAACGAAACAACGACCGCTGCCGAGACCGAGCAGTCTGAAACAACCGAGGAAACCGCACAGCAAACCTCCGAAACCGTGCTTACGGAGACGACTAAGCAGGAGACTGCAAGTACCGAGCAAACCACCGTAAAATCCGAGACGACCGCTCCGCCAGAAACAATGTCGGCGAAAACGAAGAAAACCACCGTTACCGAAACTACTGTGGAAAAACTTTCCGTTGAAAAGGACGGCAGCTATACCACTCCCGAGGACGTCGCCGAGTACATACACACATTCGGAACTCTGCCGAAAAATTATATTACCAAAGACGAAGCAAAGGCGCTGGGCTGGGACAACAAAAAGGGCAATCTCTGGGACGTTGCCGACGGCAAAAGCATAGGCGGAGACTATTTTGGAAACTACGAGGGACTTCTCCCCAAAGCAAAGGGCAGAAAGTACACCGAATGCGACGTGAACTATGAGGGCGGCTACCGAGGCAGCGAGCGTATAATCTTCTCAAACGACGGACTTATTTACTATACAAACGACCACTATCAAACCTTTACCCAGTTATATTGAGGTGCAAGATGAAAGAAATTACTGTTGATTTTAAAATACTGGATACAAAAGAAAAATTTTATGACTATATTTCCGCGGAAATGGATTTTCCCGATTGGTTTGGCAGGAACGCCGACGCTCTTAACGACCTGCTTTCCTGCGAGGACGTCCATATAACGTTGAAAAATTCATCTTCCGCAGGGGATTGGGCAACGCCGATAATTTCCGTGCTTACGGATTTGGATTGCGCGGAATTTGCAAAAGAAAAAGTCCTGCCGTCCATTGAAAATATGAAACGCTCCGACTTCTGGTACGACCTGCCCGAGGAGCTTATCGCACAAACTCCCATAGAGCCGAGAAACCACTCCCGAATGTTAAAGGTGGACAGGTCAACTGGAGAAGTGGAGCATTCCCATTTTTACAATTTGTGCAGCTATCTCAAAGAGGGCGACCTGCTTGTTATGAACGACTCGCGTGTACTTCCAGCACGTCTTTTCGGCGTTAAGGATGGTACAGGCGCAGTTGTGGAATTCCTGCTTCTGGAGCAAAAGGGAGACAAGGTGTGGGAAATTCTCGTCCGTCCCGGAAAAAAAGCCAAGCCGGGAGCAAAATTCACTTTTGGCAAGGGACTGCTCCGTGCTGAAATTCTCGAAACCGTGGAGGGCGGAAACCGTATTGCAAAATTTGAGTGTAAAGGCAATTTCTTTGCAGCTCTGGACGAGGTGGGACAAATGCCTCTGCCCCCATATATTACCGAAAAGCTTGAAAACAAGGAGCGTTATCAGACCGTCTACAGCAGGGAATTAGGCTCTGCGGCGGCTCCCACAGCGGGACTGCACTTCACCGAGGAAATGCTTGCGGACTTAAAGAGTAAAGGCATTAACCTTGCCTATGTTACCCTCCATGTGGGACTTGGCACGTTCCGTCCCGTCAAGGAGGAAATGGTTCTCGACCACAAAATGCACAGCGAGCATTTTTCCGTTCCCGAGGAAACGGCGGAGCTGATAAACCGTACCAAAGCCGCAGGGGGGCGTGTCATTGCCGTTGGTACAACGTCCTGCCGAACCCTTGAAAGCGTTGCGGAGCGTTACGGCGAAATAAAAGCCTGCGACGGTTACACGGATATTTTTATTTATCCCGGCTTTGAATTTAAGGTTCTGGACGGCCTTATCACAAATTTCCACCTGCCCGAAAGCACGCTTATTATGCTTGTGTCTGCGTTTATGGGGTACGAAAATACAATGAACGCCTACAAAAAGGCGGTTGAGGAGCGTTACAGATTTTTCAGCTTCGGGGATTCAATGTTAATTTTGTAGTGGACGGGTTTCCCGTCCCGCAGGCTTGGAGACTGAACCCATACAAATTAAGAAAGGATTGAATTAATATGGAACTTTATGAATTTTTTAAAAGCGTTATCGACATGGACACCGCTGCCGTGGTAATATGCGACCTGTCCCACAAGATCGTGTATATGAACCCAGCGGCGGCGGAGAGGTACAAAAAAAGCGGTGGATACGCCCTTGTGGGAAGCTCCCTGCTTGACTGCCACAATAAGGCGAGCAATGAAAAAATCGAGCAGGTGGTTGAGTGGTTCGGAAAAAGCCCCGAAAATAACCGCGTCTACACCTTTTACAACCCAAAGGAGAACAAGGACGTCTACATGATAGCCCTGCGGGACGGAAGCGGCAAGCTTATCGGCTACTATGAGAAGCACGAGTACCGAAATCGTGAAACAATGGAATTATACAAAATGGACTGATTGAAAGGAAATGCTATGTACACACTTTTAAAACAAGAAGGAAACGCCCGCCGAGGAAAATTTGAGACCGTACACGGAACTTTTCAGACCCCCTGCTTTATGAACGTGGGAACAGCCGCCGCTATCAAGGGCGGAGTATCCTCAATGGACTTGCGGGACTTAAAATGTCAAGTGGAGCTTTGCAACACCTATCACCTCAACGTCCGCCCCTCGGACAAGGTAGTCCGTGAAATGGGCGGTCTGCACAAGTTTATGAACTGGGACAAGCCTATCCTTACCGACAGCGGCGGATTTCAGGTGTTTTCCTTAGCAAAATTACGCAGAATTAAAGAGGAGGGAGTGTACTTCAACTCCCACGTTGACGGCAGGAAAATTTTCATGGGTCCCGAGGAAAGTATGCAGATACAGTCCAACCTCGGTTCAACTATTGCAATGGCGTTTGACGAGTGCGTGGAAAATCCCGCGGAGCATGAGTATTCCAAGCGTTCATGCGAAAGAACGATACGCTGGCTCTACCGCTGTAAAGAGGAAATGACAAGGCTCAACGCTCTGCACGACACCATAAACAAAAATCAGCTTCTTTTTGGCATAAATCAGGGCTGTACCTATGAGGACTTGCGCGTATGGCACATGGAGGAAATTGCCAAGCTTGACCTTGACGGTTACGCCGTGGGGGGACTTGCCGTGGGCGAACCCACCGAGGATATGTACCGAATTCTGGACGTTGTTGCGCCTGTCATGCCAAAGGAAAAGATACGCTATCTTATGGGCGTGGGTACGCCGTCCAATATCATCGAAGCCGTGGCAAGAGGCATTGATCTGTTCGACTGCGTAATGCCAAGCCGAAACGCCCGTCACGGAACTATTTTCACATGGAGCGGCATTATGCACATAACCAATCAGCGGTACGAGACCGACCCTCTGCCTATTGATACCGAGTGCGACTGTCCCACCTGCCGCAATTTTTCAAGAGCCTATATCCGTCACCTTTTCAAAGCGGGAGAGCAGCTTGCGGGCAGACTTGCGGTCATGCACAATCTTTATTTTTACAACACGCTTACGGAGAAAATTCGGGAGGCACTTGACGAGGGCAGATTTGCAGAATTCCGTGAAAAATATTCGTCCTTGCTTGAACAGCACATATAATAATTTGGCGTGGATCTATTATTTTTGATTATAGCTATTGAATTTTTATAGAAATTATGTTATAATAAACAGTATTGCAATTATTTCATATTATTTTGGTGATTTTATGAAAACGGTAATTTTTGATTTGGACGGAACACTTTTAGATACTCTCGCCGACCTTGCGGACTCGGCAAACTATACCATGGAACAAATGGGGTATCCTGTGCACCCGCTGGACAGCTACAGATATTTTGTGGGCAACGGTGTGCCGAAGCTGCTGGAACGCTGTCTCCCCGAAGATAAGCGTACCGAGGAAAATATTCAGACCGCACGGAGGATTTTCGCAGAGTACTATAACGTCCATTTTGTGGATAAAACAAAGCCATATGACGGCGTTGCCGAGCTTATTGAAAAGCTTAAGGAAAGCGGTGTGAAAATGGCGGTTGCCTCCAATAAGTCGGACGAATTTACAGTGTCCCTTGTAAAGCGTTTTTTCGGCAATGCCTTTGATATGGTTCAGGGCGGCAAGGCTGACGTGCCTAAAAAGCCCGCTCCAGACATAGTTTACGGAATCATGGAGAAGCTTGGTGCAGTCCCTGAAAATACATATTTCGCAGGGGATTCAAACGTGGATATGCACACCGCAAAAAATGCCGGAATAAAGGCGATAGGCTGTCTGTGGGGCTTCCGTACCAAAGAGGAGCTGCTGGAGGGCGGCGCTGACATCCTTGCGGAAAGTCCTATGGATATATATAAAATTCTGGAGGACTGAATTTATGACAGGCTGGACTGTGAACAAAAAAACAGGTGTTATAAGTTCGATTGTGAACGTCATATCTGTTGTCGGTTTTGCTGTCTCAATGCTTGTGGGTATTGATTTTTGCTCATATCTTTTTTCGATTTTCATAGCTTTCAGCTTTGTGACAATGATGTGCTGCTACGGTTTTTATGCAGACAGTTCAAGAAAAATTCCCGGAATATGCGCCGCCGTCTTTTCGGCAATATACGCCGCAATAATATTTATCGTATATTTTTCGCAGCTTACCACAGTCCGTTATTCCGAACTTAGCGAGCAGGCGGCAATGCTGCTTGATTTCAAGCGGTTTGGTCTTATGTTTAATTATGACCTGCTTGGTTATGCAATTATGGGACTTTCAACCTTTTTTGCGGGCTTGACCGTTATCCCAAACAGTAAAGCCGATAAATGGACAAAATATCTCCTTATGATACACGGCGTTTTCTTCTTTTCCTGTCTTATCGTGCCGATACTCGGTGTATTCAATCCGAAAGCAGACAGCTCATACAGCATGACAGGTGTGATACTTCTTGAATGTTGGTGTGTTTATTTTATTCCGACAGGTATTTTATCGGCATTGCATTTTTCACGAAAGGAAAACTGAAATGAATATCAGAAAAATGAAAATAGAAGATTACGAAGCGGTCTATCAGCTTTGGCTGTCCTGCAAGGGCATGGGTCTGAACACCGTGGACGACTCGCAGG
>JAIEDQ010000051.1 GCA_029067895.1 Oscillospiraceae bacterium
CAAAAATAATTTTTGTAGGATATTCTGAATTTTGCGGGAAAAATTTGTTACGATAAATAGAGTTTTTCCAGAAGCATTTTACCGGAAGCTGTTCTGAAAATCTTGTCACAGACACGTTTTGCGGCTTCGGCGGGCATATCCTCCTCGAAGATGTTCACAAGGAAGTCAGCCTCAACCAAAATCTGCCAGTCGTCGGAATCTATCCCCGCGTAGGTGTGATGATGTGCGATAAGGAAGCAGACGCGCTCAGTAAGCTCTTCGTCCGCTCCGAGACTGCCGAGTAGTTCCCTTGCGACGGGAACGCCCTCCACCTGCTGAAGCTCCCCCTCGCAGGAGCCGTATTTCCGCTCACATTCGTGTATGCCGATATCGTGCAGAACAGCCGCCGCCCGCAGTATCTCCATTTCCCGCGGGGACAGCCCCTCGCTTTCCCCAATAGCTTGGGCAAAGGCGTAAACCTTCATAAAGTGCTGTATGCGCTTAGGGTCGCCGCAGTCGTAAGAGACAGCGGCTGTGATAAGCTCGTGAAGCTTCATAGTGATGTTCCTTTCTAAAAATAATTTTGGCTTTGAAACGCGCCTGATAGCACCAATCCGCCCGTTTATCATAAAATGAAATAAACAGAAACGGAGTGATTTTTATGAATTGTTTAAAATGCTTTCTCGGCGGCAGTTCCCCGAAAGGCTTCCGCACCCATTTCGGTGAGACGATCGCCGATACCGGATACTATACCTACATAATCAAGGGCGGTCCGGGAACGGGCAAATCCACGCTGATGAAGCGGCTTGCCGAAGCCTTTCCCGACGACAAAAAGGAGCTTTATCAATGCTCCAGCGACCCCGATTCCCTTGACGCGGTGGTTTTTAAGGATAAGCGCGTGGTTTTCGTGGACGGAACAGCTCCCCACGTTTTCGACCCCGAATACCCCGGCGCGGCGCAGCAGATACTGGATCTGGGCGTGTGCTGGGACGCGTCTTTCCTGAAAGAAAATAAGGAGGAAATAATTTCCGTCACCTCGGAGTATCTGAGACACCATGCAAGCTGCCGACGGTTCATCACCGCCCTTGCAGCAGTAACCGAGGATACCTGTCAAGTGGGACGCACCGCTCTCAACGAGGAAAAGCTTGATGGCTTCACCGAAAGGCTTGCGGCAAAGCTTATGCCCAGAAAAAAGGGCGCGGGCGAGGGTAAGATTGAGTTCCGCCAGCTGTCCGCCCTTACGCCCAAGGGGTACCTGACAAACGTCCCCGAGGACTATGCAGTATATCTGCTCTGCGACAACTGCTTCGCGGGCTCGGACATTTTCCTGAGACGCTTTGCGGACATTGCTTCAAGCCGCGGCTACGGCGTAAGCGTAAGCGTTTGCACCCTGCGGAACGAGGAAAGCTTCGAGCATATCCTCATACCCGAGCTTAAAACCGCGTTCCTGACGGCAAGCCCCCTCAACGCCCTTTCGGTGGAGACCAAGCAGCCCATAAATTTCCGCCGCTTTTACGACAAGGGTACGCTTATCGCCAAAAAAGCGCGGCTTAAATTCAACGAGGCTGCGCTGAAAAATCTCCGCGATGAGGCGGTGAAGTCCCTTGTAAACGCAAAGGCGGAGCACGACCGTCTGGAGGAGTACTATATTGAAGCCGTGGACTTCGACAGCGTACAGCGCATACAGTACGATATGATATCGAAGATCAAGGGTATGGGTTAACGCGGCGCATACTGTTTCCGCCCGCGTCTGTTCTTTCGTGACGGCGGGCGGGGCAGTCCCCCGAAAACAAAAAAGACGATACGTATTTTTACGCATCATCGTGTAACTTCCAAGCTATTTACCGATAGAAGAACCGCCTCCTATGCAGACTCGGAGACGGCTTTCTAAATGGAGCTATCTATCGGATTTGAACCGACGACCTCATCCTTACCAAGGATGTGCTCTACCAACTGAGCTAAGATAGCATTTGGACTGCATTGATTATTATATCCCATAATTCGTGTTTTGTCAAGAGTTTTTTCAAAAAAAATTTTACAAGCCGTATAAACCGTCCTCACGCGTCCAATAATCAGTACGCAGGGATGTGGAAATTATTGTAAAAGGACGGATAATACTTATGGAAAATAAAAGGAAAATCTGGAAACCGACCGCTGCCGCCGCAGAGTTTGCCGCTCTTGTTGGAATGGCGGTATCTGTTTTCTGCGCAGGATTCTGCGGTTTTGCGGAGGATTACGACCACATCACACAAACCGTTTTCAGGATGCATATACTTGCCAATTCCGATTCGGAGTACGACCAGAGTGTGAAGCTCGCGGTCAGGGACGCGGTGCTGGAGGAAAATTCTGCGATTTTTGAGGACTGCAAATCCGCCGAGGAAGCCGCCAAAGCCGCCGAAAAAAGCATGGACGACATAAAGCACACCGCCGAAAGAGTCCTTGCGGAGAAGGGCGCGGGGTACGGAGCGGAGTGCAGCGTGGAAAAGATTGCTTTCGACAGCCGCGTTTACGGTGATATCACCATGCCCGCGGGAGAATATCTGTCCCTGAGGATAACTCTCGGCGACGCCGCGGGGAAAAACTGGTGGTGCGTGATGTTCCCGCCGCTGTGCCTGCCCGCCGTATCGGGCGAAACAGCCGAGGAGGCGTTCTCGCCGGAAGAGCTGGAGCTGCTGGAAAACCCCGAAAGCTACGAGTGCAGATTTTATCTTCTTGAGCTGCTGAACAAGCTGAGAGAACGTCCCGAATAATTCACAAAATCTTAAAATCTGACCTTCAGTCGACTGGCGTTTATTCATTTAATTTCGGAAAATTAATAAAATTATTATAATTCACTAAAAAAATAAAGGATTTTTTGTGTAGTAATTTTTTGAAATGTACTTGTGAAAAACCGAAATATATGGTATAATTTCAGTATATTCAGACAAGTGTCTGAACTCAGAACTGATATTGGAGGTATTCACAATGGATGGAACCGGTTTTCTCAAGACGGTAAGAGTCGGAGGCTTTGATAAAAAGGACGTTCTTGCTTATGTCGATGAACTGAACTCTAAAATTTATGCGCTCGAAGCTGAGCTGGACGAAAAGAAAGCTCTTCTCGAAAGCTCGGGCGGCGGCGGAGAAAGCAGCGAAAAGTATGAGGAGCTTCTCGCGGCGGATAAGTCCAAGATCACTGAACTCCAGACAAGTAACGACTCCCTCAAGCTCCAGATGAAGTCTATGGAAGACGAGCTTGCGGAAAAGGACAAGGAAATAGAAGACTGCAAGGCACAAATCGCCGAGCTGGAGGATCAGCTCCAGGAGGCTAAGAATAAGGCTGCTTCCGCTCCCGCGGCAGGCGGCGACAACAGCGCTCTCGACCTGAGCAACGTATTTATCGAGGCTCAGAAGACTGCTACCACCATCGTTACGCAGGCTAAGGAAAATGCCCGCAAGATGGACGAGGACGCAAAGAAGCTTGCTAATCAGGTGGTTGACGACGCTAACGGCAAGGCTTCCACGATCGTTAAGAACGCTGACGAAAGGGCTTCTAAAATACTTTCCGACGCCGAGGACAGAAGCACCGAAATGCGTGCGGCTGCCGATAAGATCAGACAAGAAGTTGAGGAAGAGCTTGCAGAGATCGATGAAAACGTTATCAAGCTCAAGGAAGTTCTTGAAATGTTCTCCGACGAGAGCCTGTCAAGACTTAAGGATGCTAAGAACCAGATCGACAGCACCCAGAGCGCTATCAGAAAGGGCAAGTCCCTTGCTGCTGCTAAGCCCGCTCCTGCTCCCGCACCCAAGGCTGCGGATCCTGAGCCGGAGCCGGAGCCGATTCCTGAGCCCGAGCCGGAAGCTGTGGCTGAGCCTGCTCCCGAGCCGGAGCCTGCACCTGTGCAGAGCGCTCCGAAGCCCGTTAAGCCCGCAAAACCTGCGTTTGCCGGCTTTGACATGAGCGAGCTTGAAAGTCTTACAAAGGCGGCTGAAGCGGAAGCTGAGGCTGATCTTGACGCTAACAACATTTCCCTTTCGGATATGTAATACATATGGCTGAGATCTACGATATAAATGTTGACCAGCTGCGGAGCTTCTGCCCGAAGCTCCGCGCGGGGGACAAGGTTCTGCTGTCGGGGTGCGTCTATACCGCCCGCGACGCCGCTCACAAGCGGTTTGAAGCTATGCTTGACAGGGGAGAGGAGCTTCCCGTTGAGCTTAGGGACGCGGTTATCTATTACGCGGGTCCCACGCCTGCTCCCGAGGGGAAACCTATCGGTTCGTGCGGTCCGACCACTTCGGGACGAATGGACAAATTTGCTCCGCGGCTTCTCGATCTGGGACTTTGCGGAATGATCGGCAAGGGTGAACGCAGCGGCGACGTCCGTGAGGCTGTCGTGCGAAACGGCGCGGTGTACTTCTGCGCGATAGGCGGCGCGGGAGCGCTTGCGGCAAGCTGTGTGAAAAGCTGCGAGGTCGTTGCTTTTGACGATCTGGGCTGCGAATCGGTGAAAAAGCTGCTGATCGAAAAGTTCCCCGTAACGGTGGCAAACGACTGCGGCGGCGGAGATATTTTCAGCGAGGGCAGGGCGAAGTATGCTCTGTAAATTCATAAACTGCATCAGATTTTTTGCGGGTATTTTTAAGGCAGACTGTCCGTAAATTGAGTGGCGGTCTGCCTTTGTCGTTTTTGGAAATATAATATGTTAAAATTACCAAATACATTTGACAATTATTGATTTTACTTACAAAGAATACAAAATGCAGGGGAAATTTGCTGAAATCCCTTGACAAAAGCCGTAAATAAATGGTAAAATAACATAAGCGTTAACCGTAGCTGTAGTATGTGCAGTTTGCTGTTGTATGTACAGCTCGATTCAGGGTATGTCCGTTGAGATTGGTGGGAAAGCTATGAGCCGCGCGGGTTCTGATTTTAACAGTTCGGATTTCTGCGAACTCGATTCGCTGGACGATAACGGGCTGATCGATTTCTCACGGCGCAATGCAAGCTCATCCCTCGGCAAACGCGCTGTTTCAACGCTTATACTGCGGTATATCCCGCTGGTAAGAAAAAGAGCGAACGGCTATGCAAGAGATTATGCGGAGCCTGAGGATCTCGCTCAGGAGGGCTTTCTGTCCTTTCTTAACGCTGTGGATTCTTTCGACCCGAGCCGCGGCGCAAAGTTCTCGTCGTTTGCGGACGTGTGCGTTACAAACGGTATAAAAAACGCTGCGCTGAAGCTGAAAAAAAACGCGGGTGAAAGTCGTGGGTCGGAATTGGAGGAAAGCGGCGAGACTATTTCGTCTCCAGAAAATATTTGGTTTGAAAAGGAGAAAATGCTCGGCGTTTACGGCGAGATAGAATCTCTTTTAACCAAGCGCGAATGGGATATTTTCAGATTGTATCTGGTCGGTCTGTCCTACAGAGAGATCGCGGATAGACTTGATATCCCGGTAAAATCTGTTAATAATGCTGTGTTTCGTGTGAGAAAAAAGCTCAGAGCGCTGTTTTCTCCCGATAACGCGGACATTTAATATATGACCAGGTAGCTTAATGTCAAGAGCGTTGTTTTTTTAAAGGCGGTTGTTTTTTCAAAGGCAAAGGTGGCGGTGCGAATCCGTTCTCAGGTCCAAATTATTTTAAGCGAGGGAAAGCAAAATGTACGAAGACAAGACATTGGTTTGTAAGGAATGCGGCAACGAGTTCACTTTTACAGCCGGCGAGCAGGAGTTCTACGCTGAAAAAGGCTTTGTAAACGAGCCTCAGAGATGCAAGAGCTGCCGCGACGCAAGAAAGAACAGCGCTAAGGCTGAAAGAGAAATGTTCGAGGCTACCTGCGCTTCATGCGGTGGTCCTGCAAGAGTTCCTTTTAAACCCAGAGAAGACCGTCCTGTATATTGCAGCGACTGTTTTGCCAAGATGAGAGAGGAATAATTCTCATCGGCTCCGTCTGATTTTCCTGAGCGTATAAGTTCGGGCACAGGCAGTTTGCGGGTGTTCGTTTTTAACCGCTCCTTTGAGGAAACGTCGGTCTAAGCGGAATTTACGGTATAAACCGTAGGTTTCGCTTTTTTTGTTTGTTTATTTAAACGTTTAAGCTGCCAAAGAAAATTTGCATTGTACGGTTGATTTTTTTGGCGGGTATGGTATAATTTAATATGGATTATTTTTGAACTTATGTCGGTAAGAGCCCGCCGTCCTTTCGGCGGAAAACCGCATAAGAGACCGTTCGGTACAGGGCCGCCGAAACTGAGGGCTTTGACTTCCGTGCTTTGACAGTTTTGTCTGTAGGAAGATATGCGGGCGGTATCAGCAGATGTCAAGGAGATGTTTTACCGTGGATAAAGCGAGGATATTCAGAACGCTGCTGTGCGTCGGTTTGTTTATACTGATAGTTATTGCGGCAGGCGGATACTATATAACTTCTGTCCGCTCGTCAATGTGGGATCAGTTTATTACGGACATTCTGGAGATAACCTCGCAGGGCAGCCACGCTTTCGGGGTTTACGCGTCAAGGGACACCGATATGCTCCACAGCCTGAGCGATATACTGGAGCGGGAGCCCTCGGATAATACGGACACTATTTCAGGTATGCTTGCGGTACTGAGTGAATCGGAAAACGATTATTATGTTATCGACCTGAGCGACGGAAGAGTGTTTACAAACAGAAACGCGGAATACAGCACCTATGAAAGCGACGCTCTGAAGGCATATGCCGATCTGGAGGATAAGGGTATCTGCGAACCCGCTATAAGCACTTTTTCGGGACGGAACGTGCTGTCCCTTTACGAAAAATTCAAGTTTGCCGACGGCGACGAGGGTATCATTATAAAGGAGCTTATCCTATCCTCTGTTTCAAACGAGTTTTCGATCACATTTTTTAACGGCATGGGTTTTTCCCACATCATTAACAAAGAGGGAAAGATAATCGTGCGCTCAAATCACAAGAACAGCAGCCGTACCTTCGAGAACGTTTTCGAGCTTATTGCTCCGGAAAATACGGACAGCGAGGTTTTGCAGGAGTTTAAGAACGCTCTTGCAATGAATGAAAGCGGCGCAGCAAGATTCATGTATCGGGGCGAGGAATATGTGTGTACCTATGTGCCTGTGGCGGAGGTCAACGGCTGGTACTTTATCTCCGTAATTCCAAACTCGGTCATTATGGAGGACGCGGGAAGAGTTGTAAAAAGCTCCCAGATGGTGCTGTTCGTCATCACTGTCGGTATCGTCGCGTTTGCCGCGTTTATGCTGATAATCCGTCAGAACTACAGGAGCATTCTGGAAAAGGAGCAGGAGATCAGATACCGTGAACAGCTTTTCGGCATACTTTCCAGCAACACTGACAACGTGTTCCTTATGTCCGCCACAGACGGAAATAACGTTGAGTACGTCAGCCCGAACATCGAGAGGGTAATGGGTATTCCCGCAAAGGAGGTCAAAAAGGATCTCTTTGCCATAAACAGGACGCTTTGCTCCGACGAGAACGAGATCGGCACGGCGCTTATGCGTAAGATAGGTCCGGGAAAGCCTGTTTCCTTTGAAAATGAGCGTATCCACGGTGTAACGGGAGAGCGCAGGTGGTTTTCCGAGATCATATATTACGCCGAGGTCAACAACACGGGAAAGCTTATTGCGGTGATCTCCGACAGAACTCAGGAGAACAATAACAAGCTTGCGCTTGAGGACGCGCTGAACACAGCAACGTCCGCAAACGAAGCTAAAAGCACGTTCCTCAGTAATATGAGCCATGATATCCGCACGCCTATGAATGCCATAGTCGGCTTGTCCACGCTGCTCCAGAGGGACAGCGACAAGCCCGAAAAGGTGCGGGAGCATACAAGAAAGATAGTTGCGTCCAGTCAGCATATGCTGGGACTTATCAACGACATTCTTGACATGAGCAAGATCGAAAGCGGAAAGGCTACGCTGAATATTTCGGAGATAAACCTTGCCGAGATCGTGGAGGAGCTCGCTACCATTATCAGACCGCAGGCAAAGGCAAAGAACCAGACCTTTGACATTTCCGTCAGGGATATTCAGCAGGAGCATCTGCTGGGGGATAAGCTGAGGATAGAGCAGATTATGATAAATCTGCTGTCAAACGCGGTGAAGTACACCCACGAAAACGGCAGGATAGAAATGATTATAGAGCAGATACACGGCGGCGCGGGCAATTACGCGCATATGAGATTTACCGTCCGCGACAACGGCATGGGTATGTCCGAGGAGTATTTGCAGATAGTGTTCAAGCCGTTTACCCGCGAGACGAACAGTACCACAAACAAGATACAGGGTACGGGTCTGGGAATGGCTATCACGAAAAATCTGGTCGATCTTATGGGCGGGACTATCGCTGTCCGTAGCGTTCAAGGCGAGGGCAGCGTCTTTACGGTGGATCTGGAGCTGCGTATGCAGGAAAAGGATATTGACAGAAGCTTCTGGAAAAATCACGGGGTCACCCGCGTGCTTATTGTGGGCGGCGACGAGGCTGTCTGCACAAATATTGCAGGTGCAATGGAGGAAACGGGCGCGGCGGTTCAATTTGCGCTGAACGGATCAAGCGCGGCGGAAATGGTGCGGGAGGCTCAGGACAGGGGCGCGGGTTACAATTTTATCCTGCTTGACAGTGAGCTGCCCGACGTCAGCGGCATTGAGACTGCCCGCCGCATAAGGGATACTGTTGGTGACGGCGCTGCGATAATGCTGCTCACCGCCTGCGATTTGAACGATATCGAGGACGATGCCTTCGCAGCGGGTATAAACGGTTTTCTTGTGAAGCCGTTTTTCCTCACGAATTTCAGGACAGCCGTGGAAAAGCTTCGCATGGACGGCGGTATCGGCGGCGAGAAAAATACGCGCTTGCCGGAAAACAAAAAGGTGCTTATCGCCGAGGACAACGAGATCAACTCCGAAATACTTCTGGAACTTCTGGGTGAGATACCGGGGCTTGTCTGCGTTGTTACAGAAAACGGCAAGGAGGCTTACGACAGCTATATGAGCTCCGCGGAGGGCGAGTACGACATAATCCTTATGGACGTGCAGATGCCCGTCATGAACGGCTACGAGGCGACAATGGCTATCCGCGCTTCGGGACGTTCCGACGCAAAGACCGTACCCATAGTCGCCATGACCGCAAACGCCTTTGCCGAGGACGTTAAGGCTGCTCTTGATTCGGGCATGAACGCTCACGTCGCAAAGCCTGTGGACATGGACAGGATAATCGAGGTGCTGAAAGAATTTACAGGCGGAAAATAACATGAAAAACGGCGGAGCTTTAAACTCCGCCGCTTTTAGTTATACGTATCATTGAGACGCCTCAAGATAGAAGTCATAGACAGGCGCGATTGCCTTGAAGTCCTCGGCAAGCTTTCCGATAAGCCTGTCGCTGAACAGCAGGTCGAAATCCTTGCTTTCGCAGGACAAGCCGATATTCTTTCGGTTGAGCCAATCCTGCTTTTTGGCGGGTTGTTCGGGGTACTTGTTCCGCTTGTAAAGGTCGCCGTAAATGGAAAAGACCTCCTGCTTTTCGTAGGCCCCAAGAGCCTTTTTGAAGCTTTTGCTGTCCTCAAGAATAAGCTGTCTGTATTTCTCCATGACCTCCGTGGGAGCGCTGTAGAAGCCGCAGCCGTAATCAAATCCGCCCTGTGATATTCTGACAAAAAATCCCAGCAGCGAGCCGTTCTCCTCGCGGGGACGGGCAAAGGTGGACC
>JAIEDQ010000052.1 GCA_029067895.1 Oscillospiraceae bacterium
TAAATGCGGTATTAAAGTCTAAAGTTCAGTCGGGAAAGCCGCTGACAACAAATGTCCCTTACGGTTATAAGAAATCTGAAACTGATAAAAACCTATGGGAAGTTGACGAGGAAACTGCACCTGTTGTAAAACGAATTTTTCAGCTTTGTATCAACGGTTACGGACCTATGCAGATAGCCAAAATCATTTCAACAGACAATATTTTGATACCGACAGCGTATCATCAGCTTAAAAGTACAGGCAGAATCACCGTTGAGAAGCCGTACCGCTGGGTGACAAAAACCATTGTCGGGATATTGGAAAAGCTTGAATATGCTGGTCATACCGTTAATTTCAAGACCCGCCGAAAATCCTACAAGCATAAAAAGATGATTAAAAACCCACGTGAGGAATGGCAGGTTTTTGAGAATACTCACGAGCCGATTATTTCACAGCACGACTTTGATTTGGTTCAAGAACTTCGCAAAAACAAGCGTAGAAACCAGAAACATGGTGAAGTCAATCCATTTTCAGGAATGGTCTGCTGTGCGGATTGCGGAGAGAAAATGTACCTTTGCCGTTCAAGAAGTTTAAGTGACGAGCAGGAGCATTTGAAATGTTCAAAGTATGCAAAGGATATGAACGATTGCTCGGCACATTACATTAGGACGGCAGTTTTGAAAAAGATTGTCATTTCGGAGTTGAACAAGCTGCTTGAATGTGTAAAATCAAACGAGGACGAGTTTGTCCGTGCAGCAATGGAAAATTCCGTTCAGTCACAGGAAAATGAACTGAAAAAAGCAAGAAAACTTGTTAAGCAGTACGAAAAGCGTGTTGCAGAGTTGGATAAACTATTCACTCGTCTTTATGAGGACAATGTTTCGGGTAAGATTTCAGACGAGCGGTTTGAGATGATGTCCAAGGGTTACGAGGGCGAACAAGCGGAACTCAAAGTTAGGATTTCCGAATTATCAGCTGTTATTGATGAAAAAGAGCAAAAGTCGGCGGACGCATCTCAATTCTTGGAAATTGTTCGGAAGTATACCGGGATTACGGAACTTACTTCCGAAATTATGCACGAGCTTATTGAGAAAATTGTGGTTCACGCTCCCGACAAATCGAGAGGACACAGGGTACAGCAGATTGACATTTACTATCGGTTCAACATTGCGGTTTCAACGGCTATTGCAGACCGCAGAGAGTATGACAAAAAGGGAAAGGCTGCGTAGCAATACGCAACCTTTCTAAAATTCTTCAAAAATACTTCTTTACCGATATCAGCCTTTATCTGCCGCTTTTTTATTTTTTTCCGAAATTTGTGTAACGTTTTGCACTTTAAAAAGTTTAATATACAGAAAGGGGGTGAACGGCTTGGAGCTTGACGAGACCTACAAAAAATATGCAGACACGGTTTTTCGGTATCTTACAGCGCTGTGCGGGAATCCCGATCTTGCCGAGGAGCTTACACAGGAGACATTTTTCCGTGCGGTAAAGTCCGCAAACCGCTTTGACGGAAAGGTCAAGGTCACAACATGGCTTTGTCAGATTGCGAAAAACGCGTACTTTTCCCACCTGAAAAAGGAAAAGCGTCGGCACGGTGTCAGCATTGACGATATGAAGATACCCGTTGAAAAGGATATGCTGGACAGGGAAAGCTGCCGCGAGCTTTACAAGACCGTTCACCGCCTTGACGAGCCGTACCGCGAGATAGTCCTGCTGCGAATGCACACCGACATGAATTTTGCCGAGATAGGCGAAATTTTCGGCAAGTCCGAGGGCTGGGCAAGAGTGACTTTCTACCGCGGCAAGGAAAAGCTGAAAAATCTTTTGGAGGAGGAGAAAACATGATAGTTACCTGCAAAGTTATAGAAGACCTGCTGCCGCTTTATGCGGACGGGATATGCTCCGAGGACACCAAGACCGTTGTGGAGCATCATACCGCCGAGTGCGCAGATTGCCGCAAAAAGCTGGAGGCTATGACCTCCGATACGGTGGAAACCGAAAAAAGCGGGGAGGAAAAGCCGTCCCCCGAAAATCCGTTTAAAAAGCTGAGGAGGCACTATACGCGTCTGGTGGTTTGTACGCTGCTGATCTGCGCGGCGGTGATGATTCCGTCTGCACTGGTATTTCGTTTGTATGTCAACGAGGAAACAAATCAGGGCATGAGCTTTTCAAGCATTGCCGTGAGCCGTGAGCTGAAAAAATTCGGCAATATGTTCAAGCGGGGCGAATACCGCAAGGCTCTGGAGTCAGTGGAGCTTTATTATCAGGACGGCTATACCCCTGCGGAGATAGCAGCTTTTAAAAATATGTTCGCCGCCGATCTGGAGGAATACTATAAGACGTACCCCATAAAAAAGGTAAAGGTTGAAGCTGCCGACGGAAAAAGCGATAACGGAACGGTGCAGCTTTATCTCGATGCGGAAAAGTATAAAGGCACGGGCAAAGAGCCTGTGCAGTATATCTATTTTGAGTTCAGAAAAGAGGACGACGGTTCCCGCACCATGATACTGGGAGGCGGCGAGAGCTGGGTGCTTTCCGACGATGACGATTATGACCGTGAGCTGAACGCGACATTCCCGCCGCTGCAGCTTTTCTCAATAGACACTACAGAATATTTTTTTGATAAATTCAAAGAAGAATCCAACCCTATGTTTTGGTTTTGGTTTTCTACCGCTGAAAATATCGCTTTGAACGATGAAAAAAATGATGACGGCATATCCAAAACGGAGATCGTAGACTGTGTATACTCTCAAAAGCTTCGGAAACTGCTTCGGGACTATAGCTATGTGGGCTGTGAAAGCGGGACTATGACCTATGTGCAGGAGGATATCCTGGATATGCGCAGCTATTTCAGCCAGCATACCGTTCTGACAATGAGTAAGGCGGAGGGAAGCGAGTTTACCGCAGAGTTTGATGTGCCTATCCTTTACACCGGAGGTTTTACTCATCTTAAAAACGTTTCCTATTCGGATAACACGCCTGACGATTTCAAGCGTCAGTTTGAGGATATTTTTGTAAACGACGAGCCCGTTTACGATCAATATAAGGAGCAGAAGCTGAACGACGGGAAATTCTACCTTAACGGCAATACCGAAAGCTGTTATTACGAGGTAGGAGACGGCAGGATACAGCTTGTCGTTGAAAATGAAGAGCAGGCGCGTGAATTTTATGAAACGGTAATGGCAAATACGACCAATGAAGCACTCCGCAACTGGAAATATGACGACTGGTATATTTCATTTATTGACGGCTGGGACGAACCGTCAGAATATAAGATCATACCCACATCATTCGGAGTACGCATTGCATATGACTTTTCATACGGACCCGACGGTGAAATGTGGGTTCGTAGAATGTTTGAGTACGCTGACAGCGATCACATCGTTCACAACAACTGCATATTCACCAGAGTATAAAAAATCTCCCATACAGATTTAGACGAATAATGATACAGAAGTATCTTTCGTCTCGGCAGAGCATTACCCTTACCGCCAAATTGCGGCGGCAAGGGTAAAGGCTCAGCCTTTTTTGTATGGGAGAAATTTTTTATTCTTCGTTTTTGTCATCGTCCGCATGAGTAAGCGCGTAGGCAAGGGTCATTATGCTGTCGCCCAGATGGACGTTTTCGACCGCAACGTCCTTGTGAGTTATCTTTATATCATAGTGGCTGAAATTCCAGAAAGCCGTTATGCCAAGGGAGACAAGCTTGTCCGCAAGCTCCTGAGCGGCAGTCTTTGGTATGCACAGTATGGCGATCTGCGGCTTTTCGGTTTTGAAAAAGCGTTCCGTTTCCGATACGGGCATTACTTTTAGTCCCGCCACAACGGTTCCCGACTTTGCGGGATCGCTGTCGAAGATGCCCACCAGATCGCAGCCGTACTCCTTGAAATTCATATGGGTGGCAATGGCTCTGCCAAGATTTCCCGCGCCGATAAGCACCGCCTTGTAGCTTTGGTCAACGCCGAGTATCTTTCCAATCTCTTCGTGAAGCTCCTGCAAATTGTAGCCGTAGCCCTGCTGTCCGAAGCCGCCGAAGCAGTTCAGATCCTGACGTATCTGGGAAGCCGTCAGGGACATCTTTTCCGCAAGCTCGCCCGACGATATCCTCACCGTACCCTGCTTCAGAAGCTCCCCCACAAATCTGTAATACCGCGGGAGCCGCTTTATTACAGAAATAGAAATACCTTTTTTTGACATCTTAAACCACCCTTTTACGGTAATCCCGATTTTTGATCGTAAAGCGATTAAAGATCAGGGTCAGCCCATAAGCTTTGCAAGTCTGTTATTGATCTCAACAAGGAACGTTTCCGTGTCAACGATTTTCTTGTCGGGAAGCTTGCTCATAGCCGCAAGGTTCTTGTCCATGATGCCGTCCTCCATGGTCTGAACGGAAGCCTTTTCAAGCTTGTCGGCATAATCGCAGAGCGCGGGAATGTTGTCCAGTTCGCCTCTCTTGCGGAGCGCGCCCGACCATGCGAAAATGGTAGCGATGGGGTTTGTGGAGGTCTTTTCGCCCTTCAGATAGTTATAGTAGTGACGTGTTACCGTTCCGTGAGCAGCCTCGTACTCGTAAACGCCGTCGGGGGATACCAGAACGGAGGTCATAAGTCCAAGCGAGCCGAAAGCAGTCGCAAGCATATCGGACATAACGTCGCCGTCGTAGTTCTTGCAAGCCCAGATGAAGCCGCCCTCGGAGCGAATTACGCGTGCAACAACGTCGTCGATAAGGGTGTAGAAATACTCGATACCCGCAGCCTCAAATTTGGACTTGTACTCGGCTTCGTAAATTTCAGCAAAAATATCCTTGAAGCGGTGGTCGTAGGTCTTGGAAATAGTGTCCTTTGAAGCAAACCAAAGGTCTTCCTTAGCGTCCAAAGCATAGTTAAAGCAGGCTCTTGCAAAGCTGCCGATGGAGTTGTCAAGGTTGTGAACGCCCTGAACGATACCGTCGGAATTTTTGAAATCGTGGATAAGAGCGCGGGTCTCCTTGCCGTCCTTGTCGGTGATAACGATCTCCGCCTTGCTGCCCTGAGGAGCTTTCAGCTCGGTGTTCTTGTAGATGTCGCCGTAAGCGTGACGGGCGATAGTGATAGGCTTAGTCCATGTGGGAATGTAGGGGGTAATTCCGTTTACAAGGATAGGCTTTCTGAAAACAGTACCGTCCAGAATTGCACGGATAGTACCGTTGGGGGACTTCCACATTTCCTTTAATTTGTACTCCTCAACACGCTGAGCGTTGGGGGTAATGGTGGCGCACTTAACTGCAACGCCGTACTTTTTGGTAGCGTTTGCGGAATCGATAGTGACCTGATCGTCGGTCTCATTTCTGTGAACCAGACCAAGGTCGTAGTATTCCGTGTTAAGGTCGATGTAGGGGTTGATGAGAATGTCCTTTATCATCTTCCAGATGATACGGGTCATCTCGTCGCCGTCCATTTCCACAAGGGGGGTGGTCATTTTGATTTTTTCAGCCATTTTGGTTTCCTCCGTTTTCTTTATTCAGAATAAATTTAAAGTTTCCTATTTCCGTGGTTTCGCTGTAGCCGTAATAGTCGGGCGCGTCGAGGTAAAACATAAAGCTTTCCTTTCCGTCGTCCGATTCTATTGTTTCGTACTTCATAGACCTTGCTCCGTAAAGAGCCTCTATGATTTTTTCCACAATGTCAAAAATCTCGTCGTCGGATAAATCGTCAAAAAATATGTCGCTTGAAAATTCATTTGATTCATAAGTGTACTCATAATCTGTACACATTTGAGCTTTAAAGCTGTCTAAAGAATCGTCAACCAATTCAAAATAGTAATAGTGATAACAATTTTTACCATTTATCTGTTCGCATGAAATCAGCGACTGAGCCCAAATTGAAATCCCTCTATTATGAATACGTATTTTAAAACCGCATTTGCCTGCAAAACAAACAACAAAATGATAGGGCGTTCCAAATTGATCACGCTCAATTTTATAGGTCATTTCCAGCTTGAATCGCTCGGCGATTTTCCCCATTTTTCCGAGGACAGTGTCATCCGAAAATACAAATCTGCCTTTGAGAGGCTTGTATTCATGCAGTGTCTTTTTATAAACGGGTTTAACGGACGGTTTGATTTTTCGTCCCAAGCTGTCATGTGTAATAGAGTAGTGGAATTCCCAAAGCAAAAAACAGATAACAGCAACAACGGCTGCCGATTTTAAGATGTAAATATTTTGCAGAATAATTACCGCAATTACCAGCTTTGCAGCAATTACAGTACATATGACGGCAGCGGTAAAAATCAGTTTTTCCTTAAATTCCTCGGACTTATGCATAAAATCCCTACTTTTTTGCCGATATGTCAATAACCAGTCCAACCGCCGTACCGACCAGAGCGCAGGCGAAAATCATTGCTCCGAGGCTTCCGGTGAAAGCTCCCACTATAGCCCCGGCAGTGATACCAACCGCAAAGCCGCACAGGGGACGGCTTATGGATTTCCGACGTGCTGTCGGCTCTTCCTCAGACCAGCGCTTTAACGTTATAAGACGCTCGCCGTCGTCGCCGTCCTCGGGGTCGAAAGCGGTGTTCCTGAGCAGATCGCAGGGAAACGCGGGGCAGAGACCGCAATGCTCTAAAAGCTTATCCTCGCAGCATTTTTTGATGTCGCAGTCCCCCGCCCAGTCTCCCTCCGCAAGGTCGAGACAGCCCACACAGCCGCATTCCTCGCGGTTTACGCAGGTCTCGCAGTCCATTCCGCAGCGGGAAGTATGCTTTGGTACAATTTCAGCCATTACTTCAGACTTTCTCTTGTGTAGTCAAGCAGACCGCCTGCAAGGATAATATCCTTGGTTCTGCCTGTCAGCTCGCACAGTACTGGAATATCCGCTCCCGTTGTCTTGTTTTTCAGCGTAAGCTGGGTCTTGCCCGCTTCGATATCGGCGCGGACGTTTTCCAGAGCAAGCTCGTCGCCCTGAGAAATCTTGTCGTAGTCCGCTTCGTTGACAAATGTCAGCGGCAGGATACCTGCGTTTATCAGGTTGGAGCGGTGTATTCTCGCAAAGCTCTTTACCAGAACAGCTTTTACGCCAAGGTGCAGAGGAGCGAGAGCCGCGTGTTCACGGGACGAGCCCTGACCGTAGTTTACGCCGCCAACGATAATGCTCTTGCCCATGCTCTCGGCGCGTGCGGGAAATTCCTCGTCGCATACCGTGAAGCAGAATTTGGAAATTGCAGGAATATTTGAGCGCAGCGGAAGAATTTTTGCTCCCGCAGGCATGATGTGGTCGGTGGTGATGTTGTCCCCGACTTTAAGGGAGCAGGGCGCGGAAATGCTGTCCGCAAGGGGTGCAGTAACAGGGAAAGGCTTGATGTTGGGTCCGCGGAGGATCTCAACCTTGTCCATCTCCGATTCGGGAGCGGGAGGCACGACCATGTTGTCGTTGATGATAAACTCCTCGGGCATTTCAAATTTCGGCATATCGCCCATAGCGGAGGGGTCTGTGAATACGCCCGCAACAGCCGAAGCTGCCGCTGTTTCGGGGGATACCAGATAAATCTGACCGTCCTTAGTACCGCTGCGTCCCTCAAAGTTTCTGTTAAAGGTACGCAGGGAGATACCCTTTGAGTTGGGGGACTGTCCCATGCCGATACAAGGTCCGCAGGCGCTTTCGAGAATTCTTGCGCCCGCGTCTATCATAATTGCCAGCGCGCCGTTTTGGGCAAGCATATTCAGTACCTGCTTCGAGCCGGGAGCGATGGACAGGGAAACGTCGGGGTGAACGGTCTTACCCTTTAAGATGTGGGCGACTTTCATCATGTCCATAAGCGAGCTGTTGGTACACGAGCCGATGCAGACCTGATCAATCTTCATACCCTTTAACTCGTCGGCGGACTTGATGTTGTCGGGAGAATGAGGACAAGCCGCAAGGGGAGCAAGCTCCGAAAGGTTTATCTCAATTACTTCATCATACACCGCGTCGGGGTCTGCGGAAAGCTCTGTCCAGACCTCCTCGCGCTTCTGTGCCTTGAGGAACTGCTTTGTGATCTCGTCCGAGGGGAAGATGGAGGTAGTCGCGCCAAGCTCCGCGCCCATATTGGTAATGGTCGCTCTTTCGGGAACGCTGAGGGTTTTCACGCCCTCGCCTGTGTACTCGATAACCTTGCCTACGCCGCCCTTGACGGTCATTCTGCGGAGTACTTCGAGAATAACGTCCTTAGCCGCAACCCAAGGGGAAAGCTTTCCGGTCAGCTTAACGTTGACGATCTTCGGGTATGTAATGTAGTATGCGCCGCCGCCCATAGCAACGGCAACGTCCAGACCGCCCGCGCCTATGGCGATCATTCCCAGACCGCCGCCTGTTGGGGTGTGGCTGTCCGAGCCGATAAGGGTCTTGCCGGGAATGCCGAAGCGTTCAAGGTGAACCTGATGGCAGATACCGTTTCCGGGACGGGAGAAGTAAATGCCGTGCTTTTTGGCAACAGAGCCGATAAAACGGTGGTCGTCGGCGTTTTCAAAGCCCGACTGGAGTGTATTGTGGTCGATATATGCCACGGAGCGTTCCGTTCTTACTCTGGGAACTCCCATAGCTTCAAATTCAAGGTACGCCATAGTACCTGTTGCGTCCTGCGTAAGGGTCTGGTCGATACGAATTCCGATTTCCTTGCCCTTGACAAATTCGCCGTCGGCAAGATGAGCCTTAAGAATTTTTTCCGTTAAAGTGTATCCCACTTGCGATCATCCTTTCAGATTTTAAAATATACACATTAATTATACTCTCTTTTGTGCAGTTTGTCAAGAATTTAACGGCATACTCCGCAGAAATCAATTTTGGCGGGGAGCCCCCGCGGGCTGAGTCACCCCCAACGTAAGATGTTCAGAAGATTAATTTTGCTATTGCCCCCTCAAGGGGGCGGGCAGATTTGTCGGTTGTCTGATTTATTTTTGTAAAGTGAGACTTACCCCCGCCCTACAAAACCGTACCCCGCCTAAATCAAAATTTTCTTCCCCAAATTGTCCCTATGTTTTTTTCACAAAGGTATTGAAAAAAACGGAAAAAAGTGCTACAATAATAATGTATTTTTTTGAAAGGAACGGTTCAGCCAATGGAATACATTTATTCAATGGGTGCGCTCATAAACAGTATTCTTCCTATCGAATTCTGGGATATTATTGATATAGCCGTGCTTACGGTGCTTATATACAAAGGCTTCACCCTTGTAAAGGAGACACGCGCGGGCGGTCTTATCAGAGGTATTATACTTATCCTTATAGCTTATGCCGTTATGAGCGCTGTGGGAATGAACGCTATGGCATATATACTGAAAAATCTTTTCAGCGCGGGACTGCTTGCGCTGGTGGTTCTTTTCCAGCCCGAACTGCGCCGCTCTCTTGAAAAAATGGGACATACAAAGGTGTCAAGACTTTCGGTATTTTCTTCGCTGACAGCAGATTCCGACGATGTGCTCGCCGCTAAGTGGAATACCGCTGTCGAGGCTATATGCGACGCCTGCGAGGACTTGTCCTCCACCACAACGGGCGCGCTTATCGTTATCGAGCAGGACTCCAAGCTGGGCGAGCAGATAGACACGGGTACGATACTTAATGCCGCTCCCTCAAAGGAGCTTTTCGGAAATATTTTCTACCCCAAAACCCCGCTCCACGACGGCGCGGTGATAATGCGGGACGGCATGATACTTGCGGCTGCGTGCTTTCTTCCAAAGCCCCAGAAAGAGGAGACTATCAACAAGGCTCTCGGTTCAAGACACCGCGCGGCTATCGGAATGAGCGAAAATTCCGACGCGCTGATAATAGTCGTTTCCGAGGAGACGGGTACTATATCGGTTGCCGAGAACGGCGACCTGACAAGAGGCTACACCAGAGACAGCCTTAAAAAGCTGCTTCGGACAAGGCTTCTTCCCGAAAAGAATCTGAAACAGAAGCCGCCCGGACGCGGCAAGTCCGACGAGGACGGAGAGGGCAAGACCTCTTTTTTCGGAGCGTTCAGAAAAAAGAAATTTACCGACAAGATCTGACCGTCGCGGACGCAGCCCCGCACACCATCGTTAGAAAGGAGGACACATTTTCCACGATCGGAAAATGGTCACAAATATGAGCGTACTTGATATATCAGGCAGTTTTGTTAAAAAAGTCGGACTGTTCTTTTCAAGACTTTTTGAAAAGGACGTTGTGGTCAAGATCACCTCTCTTGCGGCGGCGATCGTTATATGGTTCGTTATCTCAGTAAGCGCGTATCCTACGATAGAAAAGCCTGTGTACAGCGTTCCCGTGCAGATCGCCCTTGACGGAACATATGCGGATTCCCACGGACTTCAGGCTATGTCCGTTTCGGAGCAGACGGTGAATATCGTTATCAAGGGAAAGCGCGAACAGGTGGGAAGTCTTTCGGCGGAGGAGCTGACAGCTGTGGCTTCGGCGGACAACGTTATGTACGCTGTGGAGTACAATCTTCCGCTGGAGATAATATGCTCGTCTGGAAAGGAATTTGAGGTGGTGAAGATCGAGCCTGCCTCGGTAGCGGTGGATTTCGACGAGATAATTTCAAAGGAAATAGAGCTTACTCCCGAGCTTTCGGGAATATCCGCAGCGGAGGGCTACTTTATAGACGGCGAGGACAGCGTTGCTGTGGTGCCGAATACCGTTACGGTAACAGGTCCCGCGGAGGTACTCAAAAACGTTACAAGGGCTTCCGCCGTGGTGAGCGAGGACACGTCCCTCACAAAGACCGAGGACTTCCGTACAAGCACGGTGAAGCTGTACAGAGGCTTGGCTGCCGTTACCGAAGAGGACAAGGAAAAGCTTTCTTTCGACAAGACCGATTTTACCGTTCATGTTCCCGTGTTCGGAAAGAAAACGGTACAGCTCAATGTCCGCATAACAAACGCGCCCGACGGCTTCAATACCTCCAAATTCATGGAGCAGCTTGAGCTGTCGGTGGACGAGATAGAGGTCGCCGTACCGAACGAGGCGGTAAGAGAAACGGAAAACGATATCGAGATCATTGATATCGGCGTAATAGATATGCGCGAGGTGGATATCGGCAAGGTGTTCACATTTGAGGTGGACAGCTTCCTGCCCGAGGGTTACATCGACCGCAACGAGATAGGCACGGTGACTGTGACATGTCCGTCGGAGGGTCTGACAAAAAGCGCTATACACATACCGACCCAGTCGATACAGCTTGTAAACGTGCCGAGCAGGTACGACTTCAAGATCGTCACATCGGGAGTAATGCCGATATTTATAGGCTCGGAGGAATCCATGGAGCAGCTTACCTATATCGACATTATCGCACAGGTGGATTTGCTTAACGGTCTCAATATCGAGGAGGGCGAAAACTATATGAAGCCTCCGGTTACGTTCAGTATCCCCGCGTTCAGCGATGTGTGGTGCATAGGTACGGAGGACGGCGCGCTGTCTCCGAGAGTGACTGTTCAGATCATAGATAAGGAGGACTGATGCCGTGGCAGTAATAATTTCTCAGATAAAAACTTCCGTAACGGCTGAACGGGAGGAAATAACTGCGGCGGCATTAAAAAAGGCGGGACTTGTTCCCGCCTCTGTTTTAAGGTGCGAGGTCAGAAAGACCTCTCTCGACGCCCGCGACAACAGCCGCATAAGCCTTGTTTCCTCGGTATGGGCAGAGCTTGGGGACGAAGCGCGTGAAAAACGCTTATGCGAAAAAAAATCCTTTTGCGCGTATGCTTCGGAGGAAAAAAGTCTGCCTGCGAAAATTTCGGCAGGCAGAAAAAAGCGTGTTGTTATAGCAGGCTTCGGTCCTGCGGGAATATTTGCAGCCCTTACGCTTGCTGAGCACGGCTTCGAGCCTATTGTCGCAGAGCGCGGAGGCGACGTTGACGAACGGATCTGCGCGGTGCGGAAATTCCAAAGTGGAGACGGTCTTGACGAGGAGACAAACGTCCAGTTCGGCGAGGGCGGCGCTGGAACTTTTTCCGACGGAAAGCTCACCACGCGCATTAACGACCCGCTTTGCAGATATGTACTGGAAAAATTTGCCGAGCATGGCGCGCCCGACGAGATACTATACAAAGCGAAGCCCCATATCGGTACGGACAAGCTTCGCGGGGTGCTGAAAAATCTTCGGGAGAAAATCATTTCTCTGGGAGGACAGGTGCGTTTTCATGCGGCTCTCACGGATTTTTCAGCGGAAAACGGACAAATTAAGTCCGTGACCCTGAACGGCAGCGAGGAAATACCCTGCGACGCGCTTATTCTTGCCATCGGACACAGCGCAAGGGATACGTTTGAAACAATTTTTTCCAAAAATATTTTTATCGAGCCCAAGCCCTTTTCTGTGGGCGCAAGGATAGAACACAGTCAGGAGGCGGTGAACCGTTCTCTTTACGGCAAGCAGTGGGACAATCCCAAGCTTCCGCAGGGAGAGTATCAGCTTTCATATCGGACAGGCGGACGGGCTGTCTATACCTTTTGTATGTGTCCCGGAGGAACGGTCGTACCCGCCGCAAGCGAAAGGGAAACCGTGGTAACAAACGGAATGAGCGAGTTTGCACGGGACGGCAAAAACGCCAATTCAGCGCTGGTGGTGTCGGTGTCTCCCGACGATTTCGGAAAATCCCCGCTTGACGGCGTGAAATTCGCCCGCAGCATTGAGAAAAAAGCGTACTGCCTTGCTTTAGCGGGGGGAAAATATTTCGCTCCCGCGGCGACAGTGGGAAGCTTTCTTTCGGGCGGAGGCTCTCTCAAAGGCGCGTCTGTAAGTCCCACATACGCTTTGGGAGTTACCGAGTGCAATTTTAACGAGCTTTTTCCCGAATATGTGACGGATATGATGAGGGTCGGTCTGCAAAATTTTTCGCGGAAAATGAAATGCTTCGGGGACAGCGGCGCGGTGCTGACAGCTCCCGAAACAAGAACGTCCTCTCCCGTAAGGATAACCCGCGGCGAGAGCATGGAATCGGTGTCGCTGAAAGGCTTGTACCCCTGCGGCGAGGGCGCGGGCTACGCGGGCGGGATAATGTCCGCGGCAGTGGACGGCGTAAGGTGCGCGCTGAAAATTATCGAAGCTTGATTTTACGTGCAAAAAACATTTAGCGCGTTTATAAGTCTGCGGGAATAATCCTCAAAATCGGAAATATTTTTCTCAAACGGCACATGGATAAACACCATTTTTGCGTCGTAATGATTTTCCGAAATATGCTTTAGTTCACAGGCGTAGATGTGGTTGCAGAACGACGTTCCCGCGTTGGACGATATGCGTACGGGAAATTTATGGCGGCTCAGAACCGCAGCAAGCCTGTCGGTATCAAAAGCTGTTTTATATATGGTATCGCCGATTCTGCCCGCAAGCTCAATGTAAATTTTATCCTTTATAACAGGCTTCTGCCCGAAGCTGAATATGTAATTGATATTATTGTTTTCCAAAGCATTAACAAGCTGCTCAACGCTTGCGTTTTTATCATTTTTGAGAATAATTTTCTTATATGTATCGTCAAAGCAAGCAACAAGCTTTTCGCTCGATGTCCCGTCAAAAGCGGTCAGCAGGACGGCAGATTTATTTATCATCTTATTATATGACCTTTCATTATAGTTATTTGTACCGCAGGATCATGCGTGACTAAATGTTAACAGAAAACTTTTTTTGTGGAAAATGTTCATATAATTACCTCACATAATAGATTTTTGCCCGCTTATAATACTAAGGCAAACCCCAAAACGCGGTTTTGAAAAATCGCAGAAATGCAAAATCAATAATTATGTAAGGAGTTTAAACATTATGAAAAATGTAAATACTGTTCAGGGCAAGGAAACAATGGAACGTTTTAAGATGGAGGCTGCAAGCGAGGTCGGCGTTAACCTCAAGAACGGCTACAACGGCGACCTTACTTCAAGAGAAGCAGGCTCCGTAGGCGGTCAGATGGTCAAGAAGATGATCGACGCTTACAAGCAGGGTATCAAGTCCTAACCGACCTGACGTATAAAAAATAGTATATGCCGAATCGGAATAAAAATTACTGATCGGCAGATGAAAAGCTCCCCTTTTGTCGGACTGAGACATTTGGCAGAATACGCCTGTCTCACGACAAAAGGGGACATGTTTTTTCTTCTGCAAATTACATCAGTTCAACCATCAGCTCCACCGCCTGAGCGATCTTCACCGCTTTGTCCGCAGGGACGTTTGCAAGAGCGGTCTTTATCCTTTGTACGGCTTCCTCCGAGGTGGGCTTCGGTTCCATGGAAAAATCCATAAGTTCGCACATGGGAATTTTCAGTCCCTTGCATATTTTGTAAATGGTTTCGATGGTCGGACATTTTTCTCCGCGCTCCACCTGGCTCAGGTATGCGGGGTGAATGTCCGAGTCGAAAGCAAGAGCCTCCTGACTCATTTTTCTCATAACTCTGAAATCCCGTATTCTGCTGCCTACTCTGTAGGCTATTTTTTCCCGTTCAAAGCTCATATCGCACCGCCTGTCTTTAATAAATGGAAACGTGATTTGCCGATGACAGATATTTCCGTCTGCGGCAGCCGACTATGTATATTATAACTTTATATCCTATCGGCAATTCGGACAAGTATCTAAAGACATAAAAAAAGTTTTTCGATATGCTGAAATTATTAATTTTTGACAGCAACATTTGCTGTCGCTGTGTGCAAAAAGCCGCGGAAACGACATAGAAATACTTAACGTCTGAAAATTGAAAACTGAAAGCCGAAAACAGAGGATAGATATGCGGTTTACTGCCGAATATCTATCCTCTGTTTTTCTGTATTTATTCCGGGAAACAATTTCCGTGTAACGCAGCTCCCCGCGTATTTTAAAGCCTTCCGGCGCATAAACTTTTAGCAGCGCGGCAAAAAACACGCTGACAGGAGGTTTGCAGCATGGATCTGAAAACGCAGCTGAACGTGCTGAACGTACTTTACAAAATGGTGAACGGCGGGGAAATTTCGGAGCTTACGCCGCCAAAGCCAAAATTCAAGCCCACGGATAACGAGGGAAAATTCGAGGAGCTTATCCCCGAACAGACCGGAGTGCGCTCCGAGGGACTGCTGAAAATGTTCTCAGCGCTTTCGGAGGGCAGCGGGATATGTCCACATTCGATAGTCGTCCTGAAGGACGGCAAGCTTATCGCAAAAGCCGACTGGAAGCCCTTTTCCTCGCGGTATCTTCACGTTTCCCATTCGCTGTGCAAGAGCGTCACGGCTATGGCGGTGGGCATTGCAATAAAAGAAAAATACCTGTCTGAGGAAGAGAAAATTGCGGAAATTTTTAAAGACGAGCTGCCCGATGACGTCCATAAATATATGAACGACATTACCGTAAAGCACCTGCTCACCATGTCAAGCGGAGTGAAATTCAACGAGGCGGGAGCGGTCATGGGTGACGAATGGATAAAAAAATTCCTGTCGTCGGAGGTACTGTTCAAGCCGGGCAGCGATTTCAGATACAACAGTCTGAACAGCTATATGCTGTCCGCGGCGGTTTGCAGGAGGACGGGTCTGTCCCTGACGGAATACCTTGGCAGACGGCTTTTCACGCCAATGGGCATAACCGACCTTTACTGGGAAAAATCTCCCGACGGCATAGAAAAGGGCGGCTGGGGACTTTACATGAGCGTTTACGATTACGCCAAGCTGGGACAGCTTTATCTTGACGGCGGCGTATGGAATGGTGTCAGCCTTGTTCCCGAGGACTGGATAAAAAAATCCGTTTCGCCGCAGATATTAAAGCCCGACAGCGCCTGCTATGAGGGGTACGGCTACCAGACGTGGCTGACAAAGCACAGGGACGGCTTCGTTTTCAGCGGAATGTTCGGACAGAACGTTTTTGTTTTTCCCGAACGGGGCATTGTCATCGCCATGACCGCGGGAAGCTCAAACCTGTTCCCACCGTGCAGAGCCATGAATATCATCACAGACTTTATCGAGAACGGCAAAAATTTCAGCCGCGAGCCTATCAAGGATTTTCGGTACGGAAACGCCGCCGCTCTGCGGAACGCTCTTGCGGGTGCAAGCTTCGGCAAGCCGCTTCCTCTGGAGAACGGCAGGAGTATCCTTGCCCGCCTGAGGAAAAGCCTGTCGGGAGGAAAGGCTGCGGAGGCGGTCATGGAAGCGGTGCAGTACCTTGACGGCGCGGAGATAGAATTTGAAAAGAACAGGGCGGGACTTCTGCCCGTGCTGATACAGGTAATGAGCGGGAGCTTTGCGGGCGGCATAGAAAGGGCTGTATTTGAAGTAAGCGGCTCGCCGATAATGGCGGCGGGACATATCAGAGGAGAAGCGCTCTCGTCGGGAAAGCGGTTTATAAGCTCCCGCGGAAAGGACGGCTCACAGGCGGCAAAAACGGTTTACGGCATAGGAAAAACCGCCTCCCGCACAGGCGGACTGGTTATCCGCTTTGAGGGAGACGGCAGGACTGCGCGCGTGCCTGTCAGCTTTTCCGACAAGCCCGTTTATTTTGATTTTGAGGACAGAGGCGGCAGCTATCTTGTGGGCGTGAACGGAAGTCTTACCGCCGACGAGGACGATTTCCCCGTCCTGAAGGTCACGCTGTGCTTTGTGGAGACCTCATGTACAAAGGCTCTGAAATTCATTTTCGAGCCCGACGGAGTTACGCTGAAAATACGGGAAAGTCCCCAGCTTTACGGAGCAATAGACGAGGCGGCGGAAATGATAATACCGTCCATCGGAAAGGTGGCGCGGAAAACCATTGAAACGCTTCTTGAAACGGACGCCGCCGAGTACAGGATAAAAAGCTTTCTCGAACCAACCTTAAGGGGCAAAATAGTTTCTGAGCCGACTTAACGGCGTGTTACAGCAGCTTTTCCATATGTATGTGGGGACAGAACTCGTCGCTGTAGACCTCTCCGCTTGCGGTGTAGCCCAGCTTCTCGTAGAACTCCCGCACCCTGCACTGGGCGGAGAGAGCTATCTTCTCCGCGCCAAGCTCCCGCGATTTTTCTTCCAGGAGCATTACGGTCTCCGCGCCGAGATTTTTCCCGCGGAAATTTTTCAGAACCGCAAGTCTGCCTATAGCGCAGACGCCGTTTTCGGGCGGGAAAAGCCGTCCCGTGGCGGCAGGCTTTCCCTCCGAGAATATCACGGCGTGGACGCAGCGTGAATCGTCCTCGTCAAATTCATTTTTAAAGCCCTGCTCCTCCATAAAGACCTCTGTCCGTATCAGCTTGGCTTCCTCGGGGAGCGTGCTGTAAAACTTATATTCAATTTCGCCGTTACTCTCATTATTCGGCAAATCTAATGTATTCATAAAAATACCACCTTTTAGGGAATATACTTTTACAGTAAGCTTGCCAAACCAAATCTTAAATGACTTGGTTTGGCTTGATTTTATTTTATCACATAAATTTTCGGGCTGAAATAGATTTCGGTCAAAACGTTTTATTTTTGTACATTTTGACACATATGGCATATATATTCTGTGAATTTTGGACAATTTGCTTTTGACAAATTTCTGTTTAGGCAATGAGGCGGAGTCACCAAAAATATTTTAAAAGTTAGTGACAACAGGAAAAATATATGGTATAATTAAGGGTATTGAACAAATCACGGAAGTGCGGAAAATTTTTCCTGCATACCGACCGGAAAGGCTGTTATAAAAATGCGTACAGAAACCGTTACACTGACAAATATGTGCATGATCTGCGACGGGGACAAAATCCTCGTGCAGGATAAAATAGGCGACGTCTGGGGCGGCGTGACTTTCCCCGGAGGTCACGTTGAAAAGGGTGAATCCTTTACCGACGCTGTGATACGGGAGGTCTTTGAGGAAACGGGGCTTACTATCCGTTCGCCGCAGCTGTGCGGTATCAAGGACTGGACGAGAGACGACGGTTCACGGTACATGGTGCTTACATACAAAACGGACAAGTTTTCGGGTGAGCTTCGTTCCTCCGAGGAGGGGGAGTGCTACTGGGTGAACAAAAGCGATTTCCTTAGTTTGAAGCTTGCTGACACTATGGAGGAATATTTCAAGATGTTCTGTGACGACGATATCAGCGAGTTATTTTACTACAAGGAAAACGGCGAATGGAAGTCGACTTTGAAGTAAAGGAGGTTTTCCAAATGAACGAAGAAAAATTTACAGGCAAAGCAGACGTGTACGACAAATATCGTCCCTCATATCCTGCGGAGCTTATTGACTGGCTTTACGAAAAGACCCACGCCGAGAATGTTGCGGATATAGGCGCGGGGACGGGTATTTTCACAAAATGCTTGTCCGCAAAGCTTTGGGGAATCACCGCTGTTGAACCGAATGCCGATATGCTGGAAAAGCTTCGGGTTAATTGTCCGAACGTGGAAATTGTGAACGCTCCCGCGGAGAACACGGGTATCGCTCCGAACAGTATCGACCTTGTGACGGCGGCAACGGCTTTCCACTGGTTTGACAAGGAAAAATTCAAGGCGGAATGTCAGCGTATCTTTACCCCGAAAGGACGGCTTGCTCTGGTCTGGAACAATCACCGTGAAAATGATTTTATGCACGCGCGGGACAGGGTTTTCCTGAAATACTGCGGTATATGCAACAGCGTAACGGGCAGCAGCGAAAAGGAGGGGGACTTGTTCCTGCGGAACGAGTATTTTTCCGAAATGGAATATTTCAGCGCAAAGAATGGAATGATTATGGACGAGGAGCAGTTCGTGGGGTACTCGCTTTCGCATTCCTACTCGCTGAAAAAGGGTGATGAAAATTACGAAGAATTTGTGGAGGAGTTGCGCAATATAGTCCGCCAACATCAGCGGGATGGAAAGGTGGAAGTGCCTTATGAAGCAACCTGCTATTTGGGCAGATTTGGTTGATTCGTAATTTTATCGGAGGAAAAACAGATGAAAAAAACAAAAATAAAGTCGATGATAATATATTTTATCGTGTTCGCGGCTATACTTGTTTTATGGAAAGTTGCTTCAAACGGCACAAATTATGAAAAGGACGGTGACGCTGTATACTATTATTTCCCTGCGGAATACGAGGAAGGATATTATCCGTTTAACCGAATACGTTCAAAGGAGCGTGACGGAGCAAAGATAGAATATCGCGGCAAATCGCTTTACGACAGCGCAGCCGCGGAATATACAAACGTTCGTAATAATATATCATGCGCTTCCGCTTCATTGGGTTCAGATGTGGGAAATAATCTTTACGGCGGATATTACCCCGACGGAAGACTGGCTTCGGTAATATACAATGACGCTAACCGTTATGATACCTATGAGGTTACGGGTTATCAGTCAACCCAAAAGTATCTTATGATGAAATTTTATGATGAGGAGGGCAAACGGGCAAAGGATTTTGCGGAATTATGCGGAGAGTTATATGCAGACGATATTGCCAAAAGCATAAGCATATCATACCCGAATGAACTCATTCCACGTATATTTGTGGTTTGCAGCTGTGATGATGTAGGAACCTATTATATAGCTGCATACATATCCGACAATGAAACAGAGTTTGACAAGGAGCTTTGCGAAAGAGTATATTTGCTTTCGGCAGGCGGAATTGAATGCAGCAATTATTTAAAGGCGATAATATTTTCCGATGGCTTGAATACGGATAATATGCGTATTGCTGCGGAAAAGGCTGCGGAGCTGCTTAATGACGGATATTCTGATATTATAAATAAGGCTGACGGCTTTGAAGCTGTTGCTGTTATTGATAAATTTTAAACAAGAATTAATTTTTAGGAGGACTAACTATGATCACAAAAACAATCGCAGAGGAACTTAACAGCATGGAGTACCACGGCAGGGGAATCCTTATCGGAAAATCGTCCTGCGGCAAAAAGGCGGTAATCGCATACTTTATTATGGGCAGAAGCGAAAACAGCCGCAACCGTGTCTTTGTGGAGGACGGAGAGGGTATCCGTACACAGGCGTTTGACCCGTCCAAAATGACCGACCCGCACCTTATCATTTACGCGCCTGTCCGCGTTATGGGAAGCAAAACTATCGTCACAAACGGCGACCAGACCGACACTATCTACGACCTTATGGACAAGCAGCAGACATTTGAGCAGTCCCTGCGTACCCGTGAGTTTGAGGACGACGCTCCCAACTACACGCCGAGAATTTCGGGAATTGTCCACCTTGACGACGGCGACATGAACTTTGCCATGTCCATACTCAAAAGTGCGGACGGCGACGGTTCTTCCTGTCAGAGATACACCTATGCCTACAGCAATCCTATCGCGGGCAAGGGCAAGTTTATCCACACCTACAGCGGCGGCGGAGATCCTCTCCCCAGCTTTGAGGGCGAGCCGAAAAATGTGGAAATTCCTTGTATGCCTATCGACGACCTGACAAAGCTTATTTGGGACAACCTCAATGCCGACAATAAGGTGTCGCTGTTTGTTCGGTATATCGACATTGAGACAGGTAAGTATGAGTCCCGCATTGTGAATAAAAATCAGTAAAAAACCGTAGGGACGGGAAATCTGTCCACTGCAAAAATTTCTAATTAAAATTCGGAGGTAAAAAATCATGAACGAAATGCAATTAAAATACGGCTGTAACCCCAATCAAAAGCCGTCCAGAATTTTTATGGAGAGCGGCGCAGACCTGCCTATCGAGGTGCTGAACGGCAAGCCCGGCTACATCAACCTGCTGGACGCTTTCAACGGCTGGCAGCTTGTAAAGGAACTGAAAAAGGCTACGGGACTTTGCGCGGCGACTTCCTTTAAGCACGTTTCCCCTGCTGGTGCGGCTGTGGGACTTCCCCTTTCCGACACCTTGAAAAAAATCTATTGGGTGGACGACCTTGGCGAGCTTTCACCTCTTGCCTGCGCTTACGCAAGAGCAAGGGGTGCGGACAGAATGTCCTCATACGGCGACTTTATCGCGCTTTCGGACAAGTGCGATGTTCCCACCGCAAAGATGATACAGCGTGAAGTTTCGGACGGCGTTATCGC
>JAIEDQ010000053.1 GCA_029067895.1 Oscillospiraceae bacterium
GTATGAGGACTTGCTGTATTCAGATAAAGCTGAAATGCTATTAGGCGATTATGTGGCTGATTGGATAGAGCGGCATAAGTCCAACATAAAAACAAATACATATGACAGCTATAGCCATATGAATACACGTCATATAAGGCCGTATTTTGCCGATAGAGGGTTAAAGCTAAAGGATATAAAGCCTATGCACCTGCAAGAATATATCAATATTAAGCTTAAAGAAGTCAGTCCGAATACTGTATGCAAACATCTTACCCTATTAAAGACTGCTATGCAGGACGCTGTTGTCAATGACCTTATAAAATCAAATCCTGCATACAAAGTCAAGCCACCCAAAAAAGAAAAATCAAAACACGATTTTTATACTGTTGATGAAATGAAAAACTTACTAACATTATCAAGAGGTACGCCTATTGAAGTACCTATATTTCTTGCAGTAATGTTTGGCTTGCGCCGTTCTGAAATAATAGGCTTGAAATGGAGCGACATTGACTTTGAGAACAGAACATTGACAATTAACGGTGCAGTTACAAGGCAAAAAGACGGTGACAAAATAATTGATGTATATGATACCGCATTAAAAACAGAAGCAAGTCATAGTGTGTACAACTTAAATGATGAAATCTGCAAATATTTGTCCGATTTATACAGACACAATATGAACCTGATTAGCAACGTCACAGATTACAAGGAGTTTGTATGTGTGAATGAAATCGGGGAGCGGCTGAAACTTGATTACATAACGCACAAGTTTACAAAACTGCTGAAACAGAACGGCTTAAGGCATATACGCTTTCACGACCTGCGCCATAGCACATTAAGCCTGTTGGCAAACAGCTTTTCAATGAAAAATGTGCAGGGTTATGCACGTCACGCAAATTTCAATATTACCGCCGATACATATTCCCATTTTGACAGCGCAAATACTCTTTTAGAGCTTAACACATTATGCAGTACATTGGGAATATCGGGATAGTTTCTTGCAATTATTGTATCTATTTGCAAGAAAAATGCAAGAAACCGTACTTTTGTAAGAAAAAAATAAGTCGTCCGAATCGCTTCAAACGGCTTAAATACGTGGTGCGCCTGACAGGATTTGAACCTGCGACCTTCAGAGTCGGAGTCTGACGCTCTATCCAACTGAGCTACAGACGCAAATTGCTGTCGGACCGCAAAACGCAGCCCGACAGTATATATTATAACACATCAATTTGAAATATTCAACTTTTTTCCTTTATTAACATTTGTTGATGTATTGGAAAAATAGTTGATGACCTGCTTGCCCTTTGCAGACTGTTCAAGCTTATCGCGAAGCTCATCGCGCATTTTTTCGAACCTGTCATAAGCCGCCGCGTCGTCCTTAATGATTTTTTCTCTCAGCTCGCGGACGCGTCCGATCTTTTCCTGAAGCTCCAGAAGCTCGCCGTTAAGACCGCCGATATCCTCGAATTTCATCAGCTTGTTCAGCTTATCCTGGTGTTCGATGGACTGCTCACTTATGTACTGCTTGATATCCAGCGAAATGCCGTCCATTGCCGTAATAATGCTCTGACGCTCCTCAAGAAGCTCTCCCACGCCGTCTACGTCCTCGTACAGCATTTGGTTTGTGATCTCGCTGTAACGTTCCATTTCATGTATCTTTCTGTCCACAAGATTCAAAAGCGGTTTATTGTTCATCACAGAGCCTCCCTAAACATATTAAACGCGGAACGAGCCGCGGGAAGCACACCTATGTCAAAAGCCCTTTGAAGCTTCCGCAAAAGCGTCTCTTATTTCCTGGAAAAACGGGATCAGATCCTTCAGTATACTCGCGTCTTTCTTTACATTTGCGCGTGTAAGACTTTCACGGAAATACTGGTACATAGCCGCAAGGCTTTTGGAAATTTCATACTTTTCTTTAAGGTGAGCGTCCAGAGTGTCAACAATGTCCAAAACACGTATTATGGAGTTATGGGCATTTGGTATGCTCGGCTCCTCCTCAATGTAGTAAACAGCCTTGTTAAGCTCTGTTATGGCTTTGTCATAAAGTGCAACCACCAGTTGTCCCGGCGTCATTGTCGTAACGGTTTGCTGCATAAACTTCTGATACGGATTTTGCTGCATTATGACTTCATTCCTTTCATGGTACACGCTTACACTTGTATACGCCTATACAGAAGCAGCGGAGCAGGAAAGTCCCCGCCCCTTGCTTCAATCGTTTTGCTTTTTGTACAGCTGTTATTCCTGCATAAAGTAGGATGCCTGCTGCTGCATCTGAGCCATATATTTTTCCAAAGTGGTGAACTGCTTCCAGTAACGCTCCTGTTCACTTTCATACTTTTTATTCAGCTTGTCGATAATATCCTGGATCGACTTCATCTGCTTGTAGATCTGGTTGTCGGTATCGGTCTTGGTATTCTCCATACCTGCCAGAGAGGTCAGATAGCCGTAATTCTTGGTCTTAGTGGAGATAGCCTTGTCGATAGTGTTTTCCAGCTTAGCAGCCAGACCGTTCGGACCTGTAAAGAAGTCTGCGATCTTATCGCCGTAAGCCTCTATAGCACTATCCATCTTAGCCTCGTCGATTTCCAGCTTGCCGTTGTCGCGCCAGTTATCAGTAAGCTTGATGCCCATATCTCTGAGCGTGAAGCCGTCGATACCTCTGGACATAACGCCTCTGATCTCGGAAAGGAACTTTGTGATATTGCTGTCGCGGTACAGCAGACCCTGCTTAGCCTGATCCTCCCACTTTTTGATCTCATCTTCGTCCATTTCGTCCTTCTGCTCATCGGTCAGAGGATCGAAGTAAGCGCCGCTCTTCTTAGGACGTGATGTATTTATCTCCTTGTAAAGATCTTCGATCAGCTTGTTGTAGTCCTCAACAAAGCTCTTGAGAACGTCCTTGATACCGCTTGTATCCTTTTTGGTCTCAACGGTTATGTAATCATCCTCAGTCTCTGCCTTGAAATCCTTTACGTCGGTAAGGTTGATCGTGGTGCCGTCGAAAGTAAAGAGGTTTGTTGCACTTGTATAGGTCGTAAAGTTTTCGCCGTCGGTGCTTACCTCAATGGTGCTGTTGGAGCCGTAAGCGGTGAAGACATCATTTTCCTTTGCGGGAGAAAGCGTCTCCTTGCCGAAATACTTGTTAAGCATAGCCTTTGCATTATCGTCAACGGCTGTGATATCGCTTGTAGCAACCAGAGTTCCGTCGCTTCTGATATTGAAAAGACCCTTATCAGCCAGATCCTTGATGGAGATACCCGCGTTTTTGCTTGCGGTAACCTCGATCTCGTCGTCACCGACCTTGAATTTCATGCTGTCCACGCCGGGAGCGATAACATACATCTCGTCGCCTGTAACCATTCTTTCATTGGTTTTGCCGACTTCGAGAGCAACGTTGTTTGCTCCGATAACGATCTTGTGGTCACTGGAGCTGATGGTAAGACCGTTGTCTGCGCTGTAGCTCAGCTCAATATCGCCCAAAGGATTGCCGCTGACATCAGCCATGGCTTTCTCTTGAAGCCATGCCTCCTGGATAGCAGCGTTTATTTCGGCGCCCGAATAGTTATCATCGCCATCGGCAATTTTACTGAGACCCAGATTGAGAGAGAACGATCTGTCCACGCCGTCGATGTTAAGTGTAAAATCAAATCTCTCTGTTGCAGGATCGTCAACGCCGGTCTTGAACTTGGAATCGTCGATCTTCTGAGTGTAACTGCCGTTTATCGCATATTCGATCTTAGCGGAATCTGCGGAGGAAGTACCCAGCTTGTCGCCGCTGATATTAAACAGGGAGTTAAGCAGGTTACCGCCTGTCTGGTACATATTCAGTTCCTGACCTGCGCCTGTGTCCTTGGTCTCAAGAGTAAAGGACTGACCAACGGTGCTGAAAGACATTCTGACACCTGCGCCGGAACTGTTGATTTTATTTACCATTTCGGAAACTGTAGTATCCTCGGTAAACTCAAAGGAAACACCGTTGATGTTTATGTTGTACTTGCCGTTCTCGGAAACAAGCTTATTGTTGAAGCCGATCTCGCCCAGCTTTGCGGAATTGGATATGCGGCTGATCTTGTCGCTGTCAAGACCCAGACCTTCTTTCATATTTTTGCCGCCGCTGGTTATCTCAAAGACATGATAGATATTGTCTCCCGCGCCGTTGAACACCAGTCTGGAGTCATCGTTGACCTCAAATTTCTGACCGGGTCTTGTAATGTCAGAAATAGCATTGTTAGCCGCGTCGAGGAAATTCTGCTTGGTTTCCTCAGCATTTGCGCCGCCTGTGAAAACGATAGTCTTTTCCGCTCCGTCGAGCTTTACCTTTACCTCATAGTTCTTGCCGCTTTTTGCGTCAGAGAAGTCAAGCTTTATGCTTCCTGACGCCGCTGCGCTGCCCGAAGTAACGGAAGCAGTCTTAGCAGCCGACGCCTCGCGGATAGTATACTTTGCGGGTGTTGCGCCTGCTGAAGCCGTAGCGGTGATCCTGTCGTTTGAAGAAGTGGCAATGCACTTTTTCAGGACTGCATTAGCCTTTAAAGAGCTTGCGGAGTCGATTTTAAGATACTTGTTCTTGAAATCGTTGATCTTGGAAATAATGGAACGGTAGCCCTCCTGCTTCCACTGGAGGGTCTGGAGCTTCTGCTGCTTGGAGTTTATTCTGTTCTTGGTATTGGCAGTCATCGCCTTTACGAGGTCTTCGGTTTCCAGACCGGAAATTAGACCTGCCATTCTGTTAGTGTTGTTTGAAATTGACGACATAACAAATCATCCTTTCACTTGATTATTTATTTTGCTGTTTTTTTATCATTGTAAGCAGATCCGCCGCGGGCTTATGCACAGCCGCCTGAATGTTAAACCTTTCGGTATCGAAAAGCTCGTCGCGGATGATCCTCACGTCATAGGGAGCCTCTATACCGATCTTAACCCTGTCCTTAGCCGTTTCCACAACGGTCACGCGGACATTCTCGCCTATGCGAAGTCCCTCGCCGTTCTTGCGGGTTATAACAAGCATCAGTCTCCCTCCTTAACCGGAGCTTCCTTTGCGGGAGCCTCCGCTGGTTTAAAGATGGGGAACTTTATGGGATAATTTTCCGCAGCTATCGTCTGCGCCGCAAGCATTTTTTCGGTATTCACCAGTATCGGACTTTTAAGGTTCACCGTAGTATCCTTATACTCTTCGGGAACTACCGCAAGAGTAAGGTAATGGGGCTGCGGATCCTTTCCGAACTGTGCCGCTTTAAGGCTGTCCTCATCAGCAGTGACCGAGTAGTCCGACACTATTTGACAGGGGTCAAACACAATAAAGCAGAGGTTTTCGTTGTCCACGCTCTGAAGCCATGCGGGGTAAACGTCGTCGCCGAGGGGGGACAGCATTACAAATCTGTGCTCGTCCTCGAAAGCGAATATACCGTTGGGAAAGCTTATGATCTTGTCCTCTGAAACGTCCTGCTCGCCGAAATCCCTTGTTTTAACTATCATATACAAACATCCTTATAAATGCAGCCGTTACACAAGAACGTCCACAATGGGTTCATAGTTGGGGTCTGCGCTTCTGGGGAAATAAATCGGATCGCCGAGATATTCTATATCCAGCTCAGGCATCTGGCTGATTATGAACTCAATGCTGCCGGGAATAAACTCAAATTCGGGGTGAGCCGAAGCAAGCTCCTCAACCGATTCGCTGCCGCCGGTCATCTGATAATTCACGCTGAGAACTCCGTCAGAGTAGCTTACCGCACTGCTTCTGTTCTTTGGCAGCGACTGAAGCACCGCCTCGATGCTTCTTGAAGCTCTTTTTGCTGAAAACTGTCCCGCGTCTCCCGACTGTTTTACGCTGCCTGAGGCGTAATTTCCGCCGTCCGCAAGCTTTGCCACAGCCTCGTATGTGAGAGTGAAGCCGCTGTCGTAATTTCCCGATGGAATGTACGCGTCAAAGTTGCGGCTTTCGGGGATCTCCATTCTGTACGGCTCCGCCTGAAGCCTCAGACCGCCGCCCTGCTTAGGTGAAACTTTGATCGAGGGAGTGTTGGAGCCGCTGTTTTCAACGCGTTTGTACTCTCCTCTTGTAACATTCACTTCAACCTTGATCGGAATATGCTTAATACTTAGCAGTTGCTCCATATATCAATAACCCGCCTTTCTCGGACAGCAAAGCCTTTGCAGCCGTCCATGCTGAAAAATAACTTTTAGCAATTGCCTCTTAGATGAAATCAAAAATGCTGTGAGGAAGAACCTGCGTGCCGATCTTAAGAGTAGCGTCGTAAGCAGCCTTGACCGCATAGTACTCAATGATCTCGTTCTCCATATCGGTACCCTCAACAAGATTCTGACGTTCCTTGAGGTTGTAATCGTAATCCTTGTTCTTGTTCTGGTAGAATTCGATGGTGTTATATTTTGTTCCGAGAGTGGTAATTTCTTTAAGAATGTGGTTGTTTGCTTCGTTAGCGCGGTCGATAATGGCGTTTACAGTACCCTGATCGCCTTTTCTCAGAGCCGACGCGGCGTCAAGAACAAGCTGCATAAGGTTTTTGCTGTATCTTTCCGTAATGTTGGGAGTTCCGTCTTCGGTCATAGGAACGGTTCTTGCGATCTCGCCCTCTGTGAGACCGAAGTCGTTTGCCCCAACCTCAACCTTGTTTATTCCGGAATTGAGAGCGATCTCGTTATTGCTGTAGCTCAGTGAGATACCCGCAGGAACGTCTTTTTTGGCAGCGGCTTTGTACGCAGTTTTGAATGCGCTGTTGAGAGCCGAGGATATTTCCTCGTCTGAATAGGTCGTTCCGTCGGTCTTTTCGGGAAGAACCGTACCCATATCCAGATTAAGGTCATAGCTTGAACCGTTTACGGTAACGCTGAGAGGAACGATACCCGCACCCGCAGGATAACCGTTCGTCAGATCGGCAGCCATAGCGGCGGACACTGTACCCGTGCTGCTTCCTTTCGCGGGAACTCTATCGATATCAATACCGTTGCCCGAAATCTCAGCGCCGTTCATCGAAACATCGAGAGCCGTCTGAGGGTCTACCGTAAGGTCGTCGTTATATTTTATTCCAAGACCGATATCAATGTAAACGGGCTTTGAACCGGGGTAAAGTACCGAGTTGTCCTTTTCCTCCTGAGCTCTTGCAACGTCCTCCGCGGAGATACTGCGGATATCGGCAGGATCATCTTTCCACTTCTTGGTAGCTTCGTCCAGAACCGTTACCGTATATGAGCCGGATGCGGTTTGGACAGAGCCGTCGGGAAGGATCATATCGGCTGTAACGTCAAAGTCAAGGGGAATACCGTTATAGGTAACGGTACGGGGAATATCGCTGAGCTGTACGTCCTGCTTTATGGAACCGTCAGCATTATAGTATTTGTTATAGTCGGGAGGGAAAACCACCTGACCAGCTTCGTCCTTTATCGTGACTCTTTCAATACGGAAAGGAGTTTTCTGATTGCTTGCGCCGCCGAAAAGCTGTCTTTCGGAGAAGTCAGCGTTAAGGGTCTTTACCATTTCGTCGGCGATCTCGTCAAGCTCTGTCGCGAAGATATCAAACTCCTCCTGCGAGTAAGTGCCGTTTGCCGCAGCAGTAAGGCGTTCCTCGACCGGAATATAGTTATCATGAGCGATAGACATAAGGTTTGTTTCGGCAGCGTTGAAGATCGCCTTTGCCGCACCCAGATTATCATTATAGATATCCAGATCGCGGAGCTGACGGCGGATAGTCATAGCCTTGTTTCCGTTTATAATGTCCTCAGAAACGCGGTTGAATCTGCGCTGAGTGGAAATTCTGTTCTCACTCTGTATCTGACGGGTCAGCAGACGGTTATTGTTGGTAAGAAACTGTCTGGTTGTAATATTATTTGTAACTCTCATTGGAATTCATCCTTTCAGCAATTTACGATTATCTGAGACCAACTAATCCGGTGCCGTTGATAAGCTTTTCAAGAGCCTCGTCCATGGTGGTGATCATTCTTGCTATAGCGTTGTACCACTTCTGATAGTTCATCATGTTGATGCCCTCTTCGTCCATGCTTACGTCCATAACTTCGCTTCTGGCTTTCTCCTCACCGGTGAGCATAACGTCCGTAGCTTCGTAAAGGCTCTTGTCCTTGCTGATCTCCGAGCCGAGGTCGTCGCAGATATGCGAAACATATTTTTCAATGTTGTACGAAAGGGGATCTTCTACTACGCCGTCGCCGTATTTATGCTCTACCGCAATAACGCCGAGCATTTTATTGATATATGTATTGTCCAGTTCCTCGAACTTATTGTCGCCTGTGGGATTTGCAATAAAATCAGGATTCTTTTCCCAGTTTTCGGCAACTCTGAAGTTCTGTGCCATAGTTCTGAAATCGTCACCGCACTCGAAAATCTTTCCGTAGCTCTGAGTATCGCCGTTCTCGTCGGTGTACTCAAATACGGCGTTGAACTGTTCGGTGACCGTTCTTACAAAAGCATTGAGCATATCGCGGTAATATTCGATACCCTTATCCTGATTGCTGATATCCACAAGCTTTGCGCCCGCGTCGCCCAAGAGAGTTATCTCGGTCTCACCGTCTGCGCCGTCTACATAGAACACGGGATTTCCGTTCTCGTCATCCTTGGTCTTGATCTCGGAAACGGTTGCTCCGTTAAGAAGCTCAACTCCGCCGAGGGTAACGGTATAAGGAGCGGCAGTGCCTGTAACGTCAGCGCCGATAAGGTTTCTGAGCTGAAGAACGTCGCTCTCGTCGGCAGTGCCGTCCGCCATCTTGGCAAGGATCGCGTTTGCGCTGTCAACCATTTCCTTTGCGTCCTTTATAGCGTCGTCGGAATAAACGGTCTCGTGAGCGTAAATGCCTCTGCCGTTGTAAACGTCCAGATAGCCTCTGAGTGAACCTTTGTTGAGCCAATATGCGCCCGTACCGTCCATGCCGGTAATGTTAAAGGTCTCTCCCGCCGCACCGCTTCTGATAAGCAACTCGGGAAGTCCGCCCGTCTTGTTCTCAATGTGAAGATCACGCCAGTCGTCCTTGTCCAAAAGGGTCTTGGTTATCTCAAATTCAAGCTGGGTAGGCTCGGGCTTTTCCTGAGTAATAGCCATCTGAGCGTAATATTTTTCCTCAACAACTCTCTGTCCGGCAAAATCGACTGTGAACGTACCGTCAATCTCTTCCTTGAATTCGATGTTTCCGTACTGGGAAAGCTCGTCAAGGAGGCTGTTCATGGTGTCCTTGAGCTCAAGGGGACCGTAGTTGTTCATTACCTCGTAGTTCATGAGGGTAGGCGTCATATATCCCATGGAAACGTAGGAATCCTTGATCTGCTTGTTGAGATTTCCCATTTCCTCAAAGATCAGGTTGATCCTCTTAACGGTCTCCTTGGTATCTCCGAAGGTCTGCTCGGAAACATCGTTAAGCTTGGCATTATAATTAACAACACACTTCACAAGGCTTGTCGCAGAGTTCATCGCAACATTGGCAAGCTCGCTTCTGTCAGCATTGTCCGCCGAAAAGCCCTGCAATGCAGACTTGAGCTGGCTTACTGCCGAAGCAAAGCTTGCATTCAGCTCGTCGGCTTCGATGCTGTCGAAAATGTCCTCCACATCGGAAAGAGTTTCAAGCTTTACACCGACATTACACAGGTCACCACTGTAGATCCTGACCCTTTTATCGATGAGCCTGTCGCGTATCTGCGCTACGCCTATAGCCTCCGCGCCGCGTCCCGCAAGAGCAAGAGCGGTGTTTGTACCCAGAGTGCCGTATTTATTTGCCACCGAGCAGATATCAACTCTCTGTCTCGTGTAGCCGGGGGTATTGATGTTTGAAATATTGTTTCCTGTAACGTCCAGAGCTTTCTGTGCAAGAATCATAGCCTCCCTCTGAACATAAAGACCCATAAAGCTTGAAACCATTTTATATCAATCCTTTCTCAGACATTTTTTGAAATTGCTGCTCTTGATGCGTGTTCGCGTCTTACCGAGCCCTTGCCGTCGTAAACGTCAAGCTCGGCGGTGCGCCTCTGTATTTTTTTCAGTCTCTCGGAAACAATGATATTTGCCGTATCGTTTATTTCCTTGATCTTGAATATCAGGTAGGAAAGCTCCTCGTGCTGAGCTGAAAGCTTTTCCTTGTATTCTTCTGGAGCGCTTTCGGCGAGTTCCGCAAAGGTTTTTCCCTCCACGTCCTTCAGAAGCCTTTCTCGTTTTCCCTCAAGGGAATTGGTTTTCATGATCAGCGCCTGTTCGACTGAAAGCGAGTCGCTCAGCTTTTCGATCTCGTCCTTGTTGATCATGTCGAGCTTTTTGTACTCAAAGCTCAGAAAATCTTTGTAGTGAGCGATATACTCGTCAAAGAAAGCAATTATTTTAATGTAGTCAGGCATAACATATTCCTTTCATATAATTACACAAAATCATTACAATTTGTATAATCGCTCGTGTTTATTTCGATCTGCAATAATTTATTCCTCTAAAATAGAAGCGGCGACCGTTTCGGCGGAAATATTATATGAACCGTCTGCAATCATAGCTTTCAGCTCTGCGATCCTTTCGGGAGAAGCAAAGCTTTCGACCGACCTTGCAGCCGATGCTTTCATGCTGCCCAGCGCGCCGGAAGCGGAGGAAAATACAGCCTTGTCAACGTTCTTTCCCGCAGCTGTGCGCTGCTTTTTGCTTGTGGGCTCATAGGTAGTTTTCATATAGGCGGACATTACAGAACCGTATTTCTCGATTTTCATAAAAGCGATCCCTTCCTTTCCGACCCGCATTTTCGTGCGGGCATAATTACACTGTAAAAATCCCTCTATATACATTATCGGCAGTTACTTTAAAAACTTTAATAAAATCGGAAAAAAATTTTTTGCCCGAACTAAAAAATTTTTGTTAACATTTATATTTTGCCAATATTATACTTAAAGTATATTATTTTGACCTCTATCTGCCTGTTCCGCAAAATTATTTCCGCGCTCCCTGCGCGACCTTGACAAATGTTAAATAATATATTATAATAGTGTAAAATATTTCAGCTCCCGAGAAAGGATAATTTATGGAACAGTTATACGCCATGCCCCCTCAGCCTGCTCCGGTTTCGGTCAAGCCCGACAAGGAGGAGCGCAGGCAGATACGGAAAAAATACAATCTGGTCGCGGCAGTGCTGCTTGTGAATATTGTCATCTTCAACGGTTTTGCCGTTTTAAGCGGACTTTTCGGAGATTCACCCATCTGGAACGACGAATTATTCAGCACTGCATTTTCCTGCTGCGTACCGATAATAAGCGAGATCACAGCCATAATTCTGGGAATAAAGCTTCTCGGACTTGACTTCAAGCCCCTTGCTACGCTGGACGGCTTCAACGGCGGGACAATGTTAAAGCTGATAACGCTTGCCATAGGCTTGCAGACGGCGTCGACCATGATCGCCGCGATAATAACGGCTATCCTGAAGATGTTCGGTCTTGAAGCTCCTACTCCCGATCTTTCGGCAACCACATCACTGCCCGCAAATCTGCTTATGTACTTCTACGCCTGCCTGCTGGGACCCGTTCTGGAGGAGCTTCTCTACCGCGGAGTACTTTTGCAGTCCATGCGTAAGTACAACGAAAAATTCGCGATCTTTCTTTCCGCGGTCATATTCGGACTTATGCACGAGAACTATCAGCAGTTTATACTGGGCTTCCTGATAGGCATACCCCTTGCGGTGGTAACGATAAAGAGCGGCTCTCTCATTCCCTCGATCTTTACGCATATCATAGTAAACACCAGCGCAATGTTTTTCAACTGCTGGATACAATATTCGGATCCGGAATATTACCAAGCCGCTCTCAACGGAGCTTCGGAAAACATCGGAACGCCGGGCATTGCGGCTGTCGTTACGCTGCTGTTCAGATTTGCAGTAATGCTCGCCGCTCTGGTTGTGGGAATATTCGTACTTGTCAAGGGCGGAAACATGAGCCGTCCCACTCCCGCGGGAAAAGCGCGCACCATGCCGATCTTCGTCACCGCTGCCCTGTGGTGGATCGTGTTCATTCTGTATGCATTCATTAACTTTGTGCTGCCCTTTATACCCACAGCACAGTAAAAAATGATAAACAAAAAGAGGTAAGTTCGTCTTACCTCTTTTTTATTTTACCACTTGTCCTCCTCGCCCTCCTTGGGGAGACAGGGTTCAAGTGCAGCAATTGCTACCTCTATCTGCTTGTCGTTGGGTTCCTTTGTGGTAATCCTTTGCAGCCACAGTCCGGGAGCGGAAACTATCCTTGTGAGAACGTTGTCGAACCGTCCCGCAAGCTTGATCACCTCATACGCTACCGCGGCTTCGGGAATAAGACAGAGCATCTGTACTCCGAAGCGTATCCACATATTGTTCCTCGGCAGGAAAATTCCCACGATAACGCTTATGATAAGCACGATAAGGATAAAGCTTGTTCCGCAGCGCGGGTGGAAGCGGGTGTGCTTCTTTACATTTTCCACGGTAAGAGCCTCACGCGCCTCGTAGCAGGCGATGGTCTTATGCTCCGCGCCGTGGTACATAAAAGTGGTCTTGATGCTTCCCATAAAGGAGATCGCGTACATATAGCCCACCACCAGCGCAAGCCGCACAAAGCCCTCTATAACGGGACGCGCGCTTTCGGGAGCGCCCAGCTTTTCGATAAGGTTGGCGATAAGGATAGGTCCGCCCTTGAAAACCACCAGCGAAAACGCCAGAGCAATTACCACGGAGATTATCATTATCACGTTCACAAGCTTGTCCCCGAACTTGTCGGTGAGCCACTGCTCGAACTTGGAAAGCTCTTCCTCTTCCTCGTCGTCGCCTATCTGCTTTTCCGCGGACTTCATTGTACACCGTATACCCTCAACAAGGCTTGCAACAAAGTTTATGCAGCCCCTCACAAATGGGGTTTTTCTGTACCATGGCGCGTCCTTGCCGTTTTTGACCGCCCACTGCTCAAGGTCGATAGTCCCGTCGGGAAGCCTGCACGCCATTGCCGCGGTGGTAATTCCCCGCATATAAACTCCCTCGATAAGAGCCTGACCGCCTATTTTTGATTTAAAGCATTCCGCTTTGCAGTTTTTTTCTTCGCTCATTTTTTATATTTTGTTCCTTTCACATTTGTATTTCATATTACAAAGTAACGTCCGACGTTAATCTTTCGGTTTCTGTATGGGCAGAGTTATGGTAACAGTCGTACCCTCTCCCTGTTTGCTGATAATATCAAGCTTTCCGCCATGCATTGCAATAATTTCGTCCGCAACCGCAAGACCTATACCGCTGCCCCGTCTGGTGTGATTAGCCTTATAGAATTTAGTCTTGACCTTGGGCAGATCCTGCTCGCTTATTCCGCAGCCCGTGTCGGAAACGTCCACCTGTATATGGTCGCTGTCCGACATCGTTGCCTGAACGGATACCACACCGCCCCTGTCGGAATACTTGATGGCGTTGTCGATAACGTTTATGAAAACCTGACGTATGCGGTTTTTGTCCCCGAAAACAAATGGCAGCATATCGGGTTCTTCGTAGATAACGTCTATGCCCTCCCGCTTAGCCTTTTCGGTGTAGATAAGCACAGCGTCCCCAAGCTCGGCGAGGACGTCCATAGTCGTCTTGTTAAGACTGAACCGTCCGTTCTGCATTCGTGAGAAATCCAGAAGCTCCTCCACCATTTCGGAGAGCCTCTCGCTTTCGCTGCCGATAACCCTCATGCCCTTTGCAACGGTGTCCGCGTCGTCGGGCATACTTCCTATGGTCTCCGCCCAGCCCTTTATGGCTGTAAGAGGAGTTCTCAGCTCGTGGGAAACACTGGAAATAAACTCGTTTTTCATTGTCTCCGACAGAGCAAGCTCGCTCGCCATGTGGTTGACGATATCGCACAGCTCGCCGATCTCGTCGTCGTTCTTTTTCGTAATTCGGACGGAGAAGTCCCCCACCGCGTAACGCCTTGCCGTAGAGCCTATCTGCCGCACGGGGATAACGATAGACTTCACGAAATAAAGTCCCGAAACAAACATCAGCGCAAGGATAGTCAGACATATGACCGCAAGAGTGAGCGCGATATTCGTGATGTGCCTGTTGACCTCCTCCAGCGAGGATACCATTCTCATTGCCACATAGCTCGAATCGTTTTCGGGAAGCATTACGCATACCGCCATTATCTTTTCGCCGCTTTCAGTTCTGCCCGTGTAGTAGCCGCTTGAACCGCTTGCGGCGGCTTCGGTGTAGTCGGTCATGCTGTCAAGCTTTTCTTCGGGGACGAAGCCCGATGAGGTAAGTCCCACGCCTCCCTTTTTGCTGATGACCATAAGCTCCATTTTGTCCTTTTCCGACCAGTTCTCCACAATGGAACGAAGCTCCGCCGAAAAGCTTGACGACGGCTCGTTGTAGGAACGCTGCAAAATGTTTGACACCATATTCATTCGGGAGGTCATATACTGCCTTGCGGTGCTGTAGTAATAGGTGCGCACAAAAAGAGTTCCGCCGATAACAAGAGCGAAAAGCATAGCGGAGATAACGCCCAAGTTGTTCACAAGCCAGCGCCTTGTTATATTTGACTTTCGCAATGCTCTCACCTCTGTTTATTTTTTTACAGAACGGTTATGCCAGCGGTGACTCCCCGTTATTGTTCGTCCTTGACCGACCACTTGTAGCCGAAGCCCCAGATAGTGGAAATATACTTGGGGTTGGACGGCTCGTCCTCTATCTTCATTCTGATGCGGCGGATATTTACGTCCACGATCTTGTCGTCGCCGTAGTAGTTTTCTCCCCAGATGTGGGTGAGGATAGAGCTTCTGTCAAGAGCGGTATCCTGATTGTTCATAAAGTATTCCATTATCTGGTACTCAACCTGGGTAAGGTCAACGGGAACGCCGTTTTTGGCGACTGTTCTGCTTTTGAGATTGAGCAGGAACGGTCCCGACTCGATAGTTGCGGCTTCGTCCTCGTCGCGGGCAACGCTCATGCTTACCCTGCGGTAGATAGCGTCGATACGAGCCGTAAGCTCCGAGGGAGAAAATGGCTTGGTTATGTAGTCGTCCGCACCAAGCATGAGACCGCTTACCTTGTCCATCTCCTGAGTTTTAGCCGAGAGCATGATTATTCCCAGCGTGCTGCTTCTCTTGCGCAGAGCCTTGCAGACCTGAAAGCCGTCTATGCCGGGCATCATGATGTCCAGCAGGGCAATGTCAAAATCTCCGTGCTCCGCGTCGAACACCTTAAGAGCTTCCTCGCCGCAGTTTACGTCCACCACGTCGTAGCCCGCGCGTTTAAGATTTATCACCACAAAATCGCGGATAACGTCTTCGTCCTCGCAGACAAGTATGCGTTTCATAATATCAATCCTTTCTTTCGTACAAACTTTATATCAAAACTGAACTTTTGTCTCGGAAACAAAATTATGCTGTCACAACTATAAACGGCGGCAGGGGTAAAGGCTCAGCGTTTTGGTGGAAACTTTATTTCCAGAGTGACCGTTTGTCTCGGCGTCGAAA
>JAIEDQ010000054.1 GCA_029067895.1 Oscillospiraceae bacterium
TTGTACTGCATATTTATACCTCCGTTATTTTATTGCCGCTCCCGCCGCTTTTTCAGCCGCAAGACCTCCCACGTATCTTTCCATAAAATCATCGAAGCCATTTGCTCCCTCCTTGGAGGGTTGGAGAACCGTTTTCTTCATTCCCGTAAAGACCTCGCTTTCAAGGAAATCCGCAAGGGATTTTCCTCCGCCGCACACCGCATACGCCGCCAGCAGAGCCATTCCCCATGCGCCGCCCTCGCCTGCGGTCTCCATTACCGCGACGGGAGTTTCAAGCGCGTCAGCAAGTATCTGCTGCGCCGTGCCGCTGACCTTGAAAAGTCCTCCGTGACCCGTAAACTGCTCCGCGGAGACGTTACCCTCGTTAAAAAGAATATCCATGCCGTATCTGAGAGCGGCAAACGCAGAATAAAGCTGCGCTCTGAAAAAGTCCGCAAGGGACATTTTGCTGTCGGGCGTGCGGAAGTACATAGGTCTGCCGCTTTCAACGCCGATAACAGGCTCTCCCGAAAGACAGTTGTATGCGGTCACGCCGCCGCAGTCGGGACTGCCTTTCATTGCGTTTCTGTAGAGCGTTTCGTACAGCTCGTTTTTGGACAGCGGCTTACCGATCATTTCCGCAAATTCTCCGAACATTCCCACCCATGCGTCAAGCTCGGAACAGCAGTTGTTGCAGTGTACCATTGCCACGGGACTTCCGTCGGGGGTCGTGACCATATCTATTTCGGGGTAAACTCCCGAAAGATTTTTTTCAAGCACAAGCATGGAGAAAACCGACGTACCCGCAGAAACATTTCCCGTACCCGCGCGCACCGCGTTTGTAGCCGTCATGCCGGTACCCGCGTCTCCCTCGGGGGGACAAAGGGGTATTCCCGGCTTTAAATCTCCGTCGGGGTCAAGGAATTTTGCGCCCGCTTCGGTAAGATTTCCCGCGGCTTCTCCCGCGGAAAGAACAGCGGGGAGGATATTACGAATATTCATATCGGGGACAAGCCCGCCGAATTTGCCGAGCATATCCTTGTCATAACCGTTTCCGCTTACAGGAAACATACCCGAAGCCTCGCCGATACCCACAACGCGCTTTCCCGTCAGCAGGAAGTGGATATATCCCGCAAGTGTAGTGATGTGTGCGATCTGGGGGACATGAGGTTCCTTGTTAAGAATTGCCTGATAAAGATGAGCAATGCTCCACCGCTGGGGAATGTTGAAGCCGAAAAGCTTTGTAAGCTCCGCGGCGGCTTTTTCGGTGGTGGTGTTCCGCCAAGTCCTGAACGGCACGAGCAGCTTGTCCCCGCCGTCGAAAGCCATGTAGCCGTGCATCATTGCGGAGATGCCCATTGCGCCCACGGTCTCAAGAGTTACGCCGTACTTCTCGCGGACGTCCCGTTTAAGGTCGGCGTAGCAGGACTGCAAGCCGCTATGAATGTCCTCAAGAGAGTACGTCCAGTAGCCGTTTTCAAGGCGGTTTTCCCAGTCGTGGGCACCCTGCGCAATGGGAGCAAAGTCCTCCCCGATAAGGCAGGCTTTAATGCGGGTCGAACCGAATTCGATACCTAAAAATGTTTTGCTGAAATTGATCTGCGGCATAAAAATTCCTCCAAATTTTATTTATCAGAACGGTACAAACAGCAGCGCAATGCCGCCGATCACCATACTCACGGTGTTTGCGGTAAATGTCCACAAAAGCGTCCAGCCTGCTTTTTTCTCATCGACTTTTGCGGGCAGCACTATCATCTCGAAAATGAAAACAAGTAGCTCCATGCCAATATAGATCAATGGAGTATAGCTGTAGAAAATGTCAAGACTGCCTCCGTTTATCACAAGGTTCACAAACATCTGCGTAATAAGATTTACTGTTATAAACATAATGTAACTATTCTTTTCGCGGTAGCCGACCAGATAATAAAATCCGCACTCGATAATAAGCGTAAACATTATCCTGAGCAGCATATAGAGCGGCGCACGCAGGGGTGAGACGTTTTCGGTGAGAGCCTCGGAATCGAAATCCAGCGTCCAGACGCAACTGAAGCTGCCGCCGGAAACTACGTCCGGCAGGTCAAGCTCAAAGCTTTTTTCGGAGGACTTTACCGTAACTTTAGTGCAATATACAACCTTGTCATTATTGTTATTATCGACAAAATCCCAATAGTAAAGAAAATAGCATTTTTCCCACAAGCGCAAATTTTTTTCAACTGCATATGTTCTTCCATCACTGTAGGTAAAAATAAGCTCCGTATCGGATGGCGCGTTTACCGACAGTATCACCATTGCGGGCGGCTCTGCGGAATTGGCATAGACCCGCATAGGCATAAGTACCGCAAGCATCAGAAAAGCCACCACAAATATCAGAACCTTTTTCACAGCACCCCTCCTTGTCCCATAAAAAGATTATACCATATATTCCCGCATATTTCAAATCTTTTTTGCCTGTTTTTCACAAACATTTCACGCCGCGAGCAAATCGGTTAACATTGGCTTAACATTGGAGCGGTATCATTAAAGTACGGAAAAGGAAGTGATGATACGCATATGGAAAAATACCGCCACGAATACAAGCACTATATAAGCATACCCGATTTTATCACGCTGTCGGGAAAAGCAGGCTTTATCGCCGCTCCCGACGAGCATATGAAAAACGGTTCTTATTTTATTCGGAGTCTTTACTTTGACAACCCGCAGGACAAGGCTCTGCGCGAAAAGCTGGACGGAAACTGCGACCGCGAAAAGTTCCGGATACGCTTTTACGATATGGACGAAAGCTTTATCCGTCTGGAAAAGAAAAGCAAGCGGTCGGGCTTGTGTCTTAAACGTTCCGCTCCTATCACCCGTGAAAAAACGGAACATCTGATAAGCGGGGACTTTAGTTTTCTTGCGGAGGAAAACGACCCGCTGCTTACGGAGCTTTACGCCAAAATGTCGGGAGAGCTTCTCCGTCCGCGGCTTACGGTTGATTACGACAGGAAAGCCTATGTTTTTCCAGCGGGGAACGTGCGCGTTACCTTTGACTACAATATCCGCTCGGACGAAAATATCGCCGCATTTTTCGACCCTGCGCCCGCGGCGTTTCCCGTTTCGTCGGCTTGCTCCGCTGTTATAATGGAGGTCAAGTACGACGAGTTTTTGCCACAGTTTATCGCGGATATTTTACAGCTTGACGGCAGACAGACGGGGTCGTTTTCAAAATACGCGTCCGGAAGATTTTCTTGCGGGACGCTGTAAACCGCCGCACAGTACAGACAATAAAAATAATTTTTGGAGGAATAAACCATGACCACTTTTAACGATATCTTCAAATCAAGCTTCCTTGAAAAGGTAAGCAGCTTTTCAATTCTCGACGTTATCATTGCAATGGCTGTTGCTTTTGCTCTGGGACTTTTCATCTACGTCGTTTACAAGAAAACCTTCCGCGGCGTAATGTACAGCAGCTCCTTCGGCGTTGCACTGATGGCTATGACGCTCATCACCACACTGATAATCCTTGCGGTAACTTCAAACGTTATCCTTTCCCTCGGTATGGTCGGCGCGCTGTCTATCGTACGTTTCAGGACTGCCGTCAAGGAGCCTCTTGATATCGCGTTTCTTTTCTGGGCGATATCCGCGGGAATTGTCACAGGCGCGGGACTTATCCCTCTTGCCGTAGTAGGCTCGATACTTATAGGAATCGTTCTGCTTGTTTTCGTAAACAAAAAGACCTCCGACACGCCCTATATCGCAGTAATAAGCTGTACCGACGAAAACGCTGAAAAGCAGGTCTGGGAAATACTTAAGGACAACACCGCAAAGCAGCTTCTCAAATCAAAAACAGTCACCTCTGAGGGCACGGAGCTTACCGTTGAGATAAAGCTTAAAGAAAGCTCGGCAAAGGTGTGCAATCTTCTTTCCGACGCGGAGGGTGTTAAAAAGTGCGTGCTCGTCAGCTATAACGGCGAGTACATGAGCTGATCCGCAAAGGAGGATTTGTTTTGATCGACAGCAAACGCTTAACGCTTTTTGCGGCGGTTTCGGTCGCGGCGGCGGTACTTATCTGCGTACTGCTGGCAGTTATCGCAGGCAGTCCCGCGGCGGAGACCTTTTCGGTTTCCTACGAGCCGCTGTATGCGGAGAAAATTTTCGGCGCGGACATCATCACCATTGACATAAACGCCGACGAAGCCGAATGGCAGCAGATGCTTGACAACGCCATGAGCGAGCAGTACATTATGGTCAACATGGTGGTAAACGGCACAAAATTCTCAAACGTGGGGATACGTCCCAAGGGTAACAACAGCTTGCAGCAGGTTGCTTCCTCGGACAGCGACCGCTACAGCTTCAAGATAAAATTTGACGAGTACGCGGACGGTCAGACCTGCTTCGGTCTGGATATGTTGGTGCTCAACGATATGCTGGGCGACGCCACTTATATGAAAGAGTACACCGCCTTTGACATGATGAAAGAAATGGGTATAGAAACGCCTTATTTCGGATACGCCATGATAACTCTCAACGGCGAGGACTGGGGTCTGTACTTTGCGCTTGAAGCCTACAGCGACAGCTACAAGCAGCGGGTTTCGGGTGACGAAAGCGGAAATCTTTACAATGTAAAATCCTCTTCGGGCGGCTTCGGAAACGAAGAACATAATACCGACGTAAAAAATGCTTCCGAACGTCAGAATAAAAATTTATCCGAAAATTCCAACAGCTCCGAAAACTCCCAAACGCGCGGCTTTGGCAGAGGCGACATGGGAGGAATGGGCGGCATGGGTGCGTCCTCAAGCGGAGGAAGTCTTGTCTACACGGACGACGAAAGCTCTTCCTACTCGGCGATATTCGGCAACGCGGTGGGAAGCGGAAGCGACGAGGAGGATTACCAAAAAGTCATAGCCGCTTTGAAAACTCTGAACGAGGGCGAAAATATTGAGGACTATTTTGACGTTGACGAGATCCTGCGGTATCTTGCCGTCCATACGGTGGTGGTAAATCTGGACAGCTACTCTTCGGGAATGGCGCAGAATTACTACATCTACGAGCATGACGGGGTTTTGCAGATCCTGCCGTGGGATTACAACTATGCGTGGGGAGCGTTCCAGAGCGGCAGTTCGTCTGCGGTGGTGAATTTTCCAATAGACACTCCCGTCAGCGGAGTTGATATGTCCGAAAGACCGCTGATAGCAAAGCTTTTTGAGAATGAGGAATATTTTGAACGCTATCACAAATACCTTTCCGAGCTTATGGAAAAATATTTTGAGAACGGAAGCTTCGATAAAAAAATCGACGAGCTGAATACTCTTATCGGCGGATATGTCCAAAAAGACCCCACCGCTTTTTACACTTATGACGAGTACCAAACCGCTCTTGACGCGTTCAAAAACATAGGAAAGCTTCGGGCGGAAAGCATTTCGGGACAGCTTAACGGAACTGTCCCCTCCACAACCGAGGGACAGCAAGCCGCTTCCGATAAACTTATTGACGCGTCCTCGGTAAAGCTTTCGGAGCTTGGTTCGGGCGGCTTCGGCGGGGGCGGTGACCGCGGCGGCTTTGGAAATTTCGGCGGAGTGGAATCTGACCGCTCCGAACAGCAGGAACAGCCTGTACAGCCGTCCGACGGAAGTCAGCTTGACGGAAATCTATCCGACGGTTTTCCGCAGGACGGCTTCAAGCCCGACGGCGGCAGAGGCGAAAACAAATTCGGTTCTGACTTCGGCTTTGACGAAAACGGCGGCTTTCCCGCCATGAACAGCGGCGAATTCCCGAAAGATTTCGGAGAAACAGAAGCCAACCGCTCCGAACAGCAGGGGCAGCCTATACAACCGCCAAACGGAGATATGTTTGACGGAAATCCCCCCGACGGTTTTCCGCAGGACGGCTTCAAGCCCGACGGCAGCTCTCCCGATACTGCGGGAAATGATAATATGGAAAATCTCCCGCAGCCGCCCGACCAAAGTAATGGCAGCGACCGAGGATTTTCCTCCGACGAGGAATTCGCGCAGAGTGAAAAGACAGATAACAGAGGAAACGCGTTAATGTCCGAACGCGGAATGAGAAGCAGCCGTTCCGACAATCGCGTCCCCGACGGCGAGGAGCGCGGAGCGGGGGCTTCCTCCGCAGCTGCTGCGGCGGTGTGCTTAGGAATACTGATCGCCGCAATATTTGGAGCGTCCCTTGTAAAAAGAAAATTCTGAACGAGTAAAATCGCAGGAAAAATTTTGATAAAAAGCTTATATATTTTTTACAAAACCCCTTGACGGTAAATCGTTTACACTGTATAATATAGATATAATTACCGTATGCATTTTCAGCCGTAAGGCTTAAAATTACTGTCAAGGAGGAAACTAAAATGAGCGAATTTTTCGGAAACATCGGCAAGATCCCTTTTGAGGGCAAGGGCAGCACCAATCCCCTTGCGTTCAAGTACTACAACCCCGACGAGGTTGTGGCTGGCAAGACAATGCGTGAGCAGCTCAAGTTTGCCCTTTCATGGTGGCACACAATGGGCGGCGACGGCACGGATATGTTCGGCTGCGGCACTGCCGACAAGACATGGGGTCAGTCCGACTCTGTTGCAAGAGCAAAGGCTAAGGTTGACGCTGCTTTCGAGATCATGGATAAGCTTTCCATTGATTATTTCTGCTTCCACGACCGCGATCTTTCTCCCGAGTACGGAACTCTTGCGGAGACAAACGCAAAGCTTGACGAGATCACGGATTACATTGCTGAAAAAATGAAAGCTAACCCCTCCATCAAGCTTCTCTGGGGTACTGCTAAGTGCTTCGACCACCCCCGCTATATGCACGGCGCGGGCACTTCTCCCTCTGCTGACGTTTTCGCATACGCTGCCGCACAGATCAAAAAGGCTGTTGAGGCTACTGTAAAGCTTGGCGGTAACGGTTATGTTTTCTGGGGCGGACGTGAGGGTTACGAAACTCTGCTCAACACCAACATGGGTCTGGAGCTTGACAACATGGCTCGTCTTATGAAGATGACCGTTGATTACGCTCGTTCAATCGGCTACAAGGGCGACTTCTACATCGAACCCAAGCCCAAGGAGCCTACAAAGCACCAGTACGATTTCGACACAGCGACTGTTCTCGGCTTCCTCCGCAAGTACGGTCTTGAAAAGGATTTCAAGATGAACATTGAGGCTAACCATGCTACGCTTGCACAGCACACTTTCCAGCATGAGCTTAGAGTTGCAAGGGACAACGGCGTGTTCGGTTCTATCGACGCTAACCAGGGCGATATGCTTCTCGGCTGGGATACCGACCAGTTCCCCACAAACGTTTACGACGCTGCTCTTTGCATGTACGAGGTACTTAAGGCAGGCGGCTTCACAAACGGCGGTCTGAACTTCGACTCCAAGGCAAGGAGAGGTTCTTACACTCCCGAGGATATTTTCCACAGCTACATTGCGGGTATGGACACATTTGCTCTCGGTCTTAAGATCGCAGACAAGATCATCACAGACGGCAGAATTGACAAGTTTGTTGACGACCGCTACGCTTCATGGAAAACAGGTATCGGCGCGGACATCATCAGCGGCAAGGCAACTCTTGCAGACCTTGAAAAATATGCTCTTGACAAGGGCGAGGTCACTGCTTCCCTCACAAGCGGCAGACAGGAAATGCTGGAGTCCATTCTCAACAACATTATGTTTAACCTTTGATAGAAATTAGTAATTAGAGATTAGAGGATAGAAAGCGAAATTCCTATCCTCTGATTTCTATTGTACAAAATAAATATCTGAAAGGAATTATTGTTATGAAGCGAGTATTGCAGTTTCTGAAAGATGCCAAGACATTTTACATTGCGACCGCAGACGGAGACCAGCCGCGTGTACGTCCTTTCGGCGGTATCAGCGAATTTGAGGGCAAGCTGTACATTCCTACAAACAACAAGAAAAAAGTCTTTGCTCAGATGATGAAAAATCCCAAGATTGAGATCAGCGGCATGGCTGACGGGAAGTGGATACGTATTGAGGCTGAAGTCGTAAACGATACAAGACGTGAAGCACGTGCGGCTATGCTGGAGGAATACGGAGAAGCATTGACCCGTATGTACTCTCTTGACGACGGTATTTTTGAGGTTCTCTATCTTAAAAATGCAACTGCCACTATCTGTTCATTTACGGAAGAGCCTATTGAAATTAAGTTCTGATCATGCTATTCTCGTCGATATAGA
>JAIEDQ010000055.1 GCA_029067895.1 Oscillospiraceae bacterium
GCCGTACTCCGCGCACATTCTCTCCACAGAATACTCCGCAGAGTTGGTGTTCAGGACGTACCCTAAAATATCCGCGTCGGCAATTACATTTTTCAGCTCCCTGCCGTTTTCAATGCAGAATCGGTACACGGGCTTTGCTCCCACCGTGATCTTTTTGCAGTCAGAGGCGAGGAAGTCAAGCTGACTATTCTTGTCCGAAACAGTATAGATTTTTTCACCGTCTGTTGGGAGAAGCTGCATTATTCCGTCCCTGATAAGGAAAACCGCTTCCGCAAATTCAGTGATATTTCCCGAAAATTCGCCTGCCGCTGTATAATCCTTTTTCGTCGGAACATCGGCTGTCTTAACGGTTTCAGTAACCGCCGAGGGCTTGATTTTAAGACGTTCCAACAGCTTGAACATTTCAAGCCCCGTCAGCAGGGAGGACACCTTTTCCTCGTTTGCGTCGCCGATTTTATATGCATCCATAGACATTTCAATGGGAGCGTTTTTCACGATCGTGGCAAGCCATTTGCTTTGTTCCGCGTCGGCTTTTCCCGCTTCAAGCTTTGTCAAAACGGACTTTGTTGCGGTTATGCCGCCGTTTTCCAAAGCGGAGTAAAGTCCATCAACGGTGTGGTAGTCCTTTATAAGCTGAGTAGCGGTTTTCTCGCCGATACCCTTAACGCCGCTGATGTTGTCGGAGCTGTCACCCATTAAGGCTTTCAGGTCGATAAGCTCGATAGGCGCAATTCCGTAATCCTCGGTAAATTTTTCCTCGTTGTACCGAACCGTACCCTTTGTGGTATGGAGCAGTACGGTTACGTTGTCGTTGATAAGCTGGAGGGAATCTCTGTCTCCCGTGAGGACATAGCACTCGCCTTTTTCATCGGTGCAAAGCTTTGAAAGCGTGCCGAGAACGTCGTCCGCCTCGAAGCCCTCGCACTCAACGATCTTTATGCCCAAAGCGGTAAGAAGCTCCTTGATGATAGGCATTTGCTGTGCAAGCTCATCGGGCATACCGTGACGGTTGGCTTTGTAGCTGTCCACCGCCTTATGACGGAAAGTAGGCGCACGGAGGTCGAACGCCACCGCAACGCCGTCGGGGGAAATATCGTTCATCACCGAAAGGTAAATGTTCATAAATCCCGTAATAGCGTTAGTGTAGGTGCCGTTTTTATTGGACAGCATTTTTATGCCGTAAAAAGCGCGGTTCATAATGCTGTTGCCGTCAATTGCAAGAAGCTTCATAATTAGTCCTCCAAATTAAATCAATATATTAGAAAACGGAAATCGGAAACGATTTCCGTTTATTTATCAGACGTTGTTTGTTCAGTTGGAACTGAAAAATTCCTTTAGCTGTTTCAAAGCATTGGCGCGGTGGCTGATCTCATTTTTTTCCTCTGCGGACATTTCCGCAAAGGATCTGTCACCGTACATAAATATCGGGTCGTAGCCGAAGCCGTTTGTGCCGCGGTTTTCATAGCCTATCTTTCCGAAAACTTTTCCATTGAAATAACGGGCTTCTCCCGTGGGGTCGATATAGCAGATACAGCAGGCAAAATCCGCTCCTCTTTTCTCGTCAGGGACGTTTTCAAGCTCCTCCAAAAGACGCTTTTTCCGCTGTCCCTCGGGGGCGTAACGTGCGGAAAACACCCCGGGCGCGCCGTCCAGAGCGTCAACCTCCAGACCGCTGTCGTCGGCAATAACGGGAAGTCCCGTCAGGTCGAAAACCGCTTTCGCTTTCAGGTAGGCGTTTTCCGCAAAGGTTTTGCCGTTTTCCTCTACTTCAATATCCGCTCCAGCCTCGGACTGGGAAAGCACCGTCATTCCAGCAGGTTCGAGAATTTCACGCACCTCGCGAAGTTTGTTTTTATTGTTTGTCGCAAGAACTATTTTCATGCTGTGATCTCCTTATTCATCGTCGGTTTGTTCGTCATTTTCAGTATCTTTTTTCTTCTTGCCAAAGGTGATTTCCTTGAACAGAAATCCGAATTTTCCGTCTTTAAGGCTCTTTTTCTCTTCGGAAGCGTTCTCTTCAGCAGCTTCGGACTCTGCAAGTTTGAGTTCAACCTCTGTCATTTTTTCTTCTGTATCCTCAATAATCTCGGATTTTTCTTCCGTTTCCGAAATTTCCGATTTTATTTCCGTCATATTTCCGTTTTTGTTTTCTATTTCCGTTTTTTCTTCCGTGAAAATTTCCGTTTCCGCTTCTTCGGCAGGCTCGGATTCCTCACCGTCCGTAAGCCGCTCGTAGTTGTAGTCGAAATCGGTATCGGTCTCAAACAGAGCGTCCACAAAATCTCTTGCGCGGAAATCCTGCAAATCGTCAAGCTTTTCGCCTACACCCACAAGCTTTACGGGGATACCCAGTTCACGGTGAATGGAAATAATTATTCCGCCCTTTGCGGTACCATCAAGCTTTGTAAGGACGATACCCGTAATATCCGCGGTCTCGCCGAAAAGCTTCGCTTGATTTACGGCGTTCTGACCGGTGGTCGCGTCAAGGACAAGGAGTGTCTCCAGCGAACAGCCCTCGGCTTGCTGATGAACGATACGGCTGATCTTTTTCAGCTCGTCCATAAGATTTTTCTTGTTGTGGAGACGTCCCGCCGTGTCGCAGATAAGCACGTCGATATCCCGTGCCTTTGCCGCCGTAACAGCGTCGAAAACCACAGCCGCAGGGTCGGAGCCCTCCTCGTGCTTGACGATATCAACGCCCGCGCGCTCTGTCCAGACCTGAAGCTGGTCGATAGCCGCCGCACGGAAAGTATCCGCCGCCGCCACAAGGACGTTCTTTCCCTCGTTCTTGTACCGCGCCGCAAGCTTGCCGATAGTGGTGGTCTTGCCCGCGCCATTCACGCCGATAACGAGTATCACGGCTGGCTTTGATGACACATCCAGACCCTTGTCATCGCCAAGCATTTCGGTGATTATCTCTTTCAGCTCGTCCATAAGCTGCGCCGTTTCGGTCAGACCCTTTTCCTTGACCTTTTTCCGCAGCTCGCCGCAAATTTCAAGTGAGGTCTCAACGCCGATATCGCAGGTTATGAGAAGTTCTTCAAGCTCCTCGAAAAAGTCCTCGTCGATCTTTGTAAAGGAGTTCATCAGGGCTTCAAGCTTGCCCATCATGGAATCCTTTGTCTTTTTTAATCCTGCCGCAATTTTGCTGAAAATGTTCATTGCCGTACCTCCTTGAATATTTTACTCTTTATCTGCGCCGAAGCCGTTAAACCATGCTCTGCTTTCAAGCGGCTTTTTCGATACACGCGTTATTTCCTCGTCAGCCTTTCCAACAGGCAGTATGCAGACTATTTTGTATTCGTCGGGTATGCCCATATGCTCGGCAAGCTTTCCCGCTATGTCGTCATCGTCGGTGATATGCCCCTCGTACCAGCAGCTTTCATATCCAAGCGCCTTTATCGCCAGCAGCATATTTTCGATAGCCGCGCTGTAATCCTGCACATTGAAGCATTTGTCTCTGTATGCAAAAATTTTCCGCGTAAGAACCAATATAAAGCAAGGCGCGGTCTCGGCAACAGGAGGCGTGATAAGCGACTTCAATTCTCCCAAAAGCTTTTCGTCGTCAACCGCAATAAACGACGTTGTCTGTTTATTGCACCCCGACGGAGCCGCCGCACCCGCTTCAAGGATTTTTACCAAATCGTCTTTCGGGACAGGCGTACTTTTGTATCTGCCCCGATAGCTTGTTCTGTTTTTTATAATACCTAAAATATCCATTTTGCCTCCTTTATTCAAAAGCGCGATTACTGCGAAAATATTCTTCAAACGCTTTTGAATATCTGTCGCCGAATATTACGTTTGTAATTTTCTTGTATGGTATCTCCACGCTGTCAAGCCATATCCCGTCAGCGTCGAAAGGGTGAAAAACAACAGAATTCTTTTTTACCTTTTCAATTGATCCAATATAAAACATATCCGAATATGCATTTTCAATTATAAGAAAGCAGTTCAGCTTTTTTAACGATTTAAAAAGCTTTTTCCAAGACGATAAATCAATATCGGGCTTTTTGATACTTTCAAGCAGTTTGTTTTCTCTGTTTATTTTAACGCATAGATCGTCCTTGATCTCAATTTTTTTCATGTCGGAAATTCGTTTGATATGAAAACCGTTGAGCAGGAAATCATCTTCCTCCGCTCCCAAAAATATTTTTTCGGTGCAGTCCAGAATATAAAAATAACGGTAATTAACGTCGTATTTAAAATAGCATCTGCCAAAATTATAACTGCCAAGCAAATTCAGCAGACGTTTTAGCTTTTTAGACTTTTTCATTCTTCCGCACATCCAAACGCTTTTCAGTTCCCTTGTTTTTCGATACCTGCACTCCGCACAAATGTTACCTACTTATTATACCATTTTTTGCTTGCAAAGTCAACCGAGGACGAAACTTGCGATCTCCGCAATACCGCAAACGCCGCGGAAATTGGTGAAAATTGTCGGAAACGCTTTTGCAAATGTGCAAACGACCAGCATTTCCGCCGGAAACAGAATTTCCCCCGCCTGAAAAAACGGAGGAAATCAATTTCTGTTATGGACTTTTAATTCGCCGACTCTATTTCCGCCGAGGTCTGGTCAAGCTTCAGCACGCGGGAAATTCCCTTTTCCTGCATGGTAACACCGTACATAACGTCCGCTTCGTCCATGCTGCCGCGTCTGTGGGTGACAAGAATAAACTGGGTGGTATCGGTAAAATTTCTCAGATACTGGGCATACTTGACAACGTTGATATCGTCCAAAGCCGCCTCGATCTCGTCCAGAATACAGAAAGGCGCGGGCTTGATCTTAAGTATCGCAAAGTAAATTGCTATCGCCACAAACGCCTGCTCGCCGCCGGACAGCAGCGACAGACTTTTTATTACCTTGCCCGGAGGCGCAACGTTGATCTCAATTCCCGATTCAAGCACGTCCTCAGGGTCGGTGAGGGTAAGCTCGGCACGTCCGCCGCCGAAAAGCTCCACAAAAATTTCCTTGAAGTTCTCGTTGATCTGGTTGAAGCTTTCGCTGAACTGCCGTCTCATGTTTTCGGTCAGCTCCTCGATAAGCTGTTCAAGCTCACGCTTTGAAGTCTCCACGTCGTCAAGCTGACCCCGCATAAAGTTGTACCGCTCGGAAACCTCCTTGTACTCCTCTATCGCCGCAACGTTGACGTTTCCCAAACCGCGTATCTTCTGCTTTACGTCGTTCAAATCGCGCTGTACCTTCAGCAGGTCGTCAACGGGAACGGCAGTTTCCCGCGCTTCGGAAAGGTACATTCCGTACTGCTCCTGCATATCGGAAATGATGCCGTCGTAATTGTTCTGCACCGCGTCACGGCGTTCCTCCAGCCGTGTCATTTCCCGGGAAAACTTTTCCCTGTCATCTGTAAGGCTGCGTATTTTGACACGCCCCTCGTTGGACTTCTGCTCCATTTCTCTTTTCGCGGACTGCTCATCCAGTATCTTTGCGTTTATTTCCGACACAGCGTCCGCGGCGTTTTCCAGTGAGGACTTCCGCTCCTCGATAAGTTTTTCCTTTTCGGAAATGATTTTTTTCTGTTCCTCCAGAGCCACCGCAAGCCTTGCGGAGTTGTCCCCCAGCGCGGAGAACTGCTCCTCCAGCTGCTTTATTTCGGCAAGAAGCGCGTCCTTGTCCTTGCTGCGTTCAAGCTGATAAAGCTTCATTTCCGAAAGCTTTTCCGAAAGCGTTTCCCGTTTTTCTCTTATTTCCGAACGCATTTCCTCGCTGCTTGCGGCGAGCTTTTCCATTTCCGCGATCTCTTCCTCGCATTTCCGCAGATTTTCCTCCGCTTCCGCAGTGTTTCTGTCGTTTTCCTCTATTCTTTCCGCATACCGCTTTGCACTTGCCTCCGCCGCTTCTATCTGAGACTCGTTCTGCTCCAGCAGGGAAGTGATACGCTTTATTTCCGACTCGAAGCGTATCTTGTCCTCGCCAATTTCGCGAAGCTCTTCCTTTGCGCCCTCTATGTCGAAGCCAAGCTTGTCCGTTTCAGCCTGAAGCTTTTCCATGCTCTGCTTTACCTCGCCGATACGCGCGGAAAGCTTATTTCTCTCGGCTTCAAGCTTTTCTATGTCGTTCTTTCTGGTCAGCACGCCGCTGGACTTCGCCGCTGAGCCTCCCGTAAAGGAACCTCCCGCGTTGATGACCTGACCGTCAAGCGTTACTATTTTGAACTTATAGCCGTACTTTTTCGCAATTACCGTAGCGTCGTCGATATCCTCCGCAACGGCGATACGTCCCAACAGGGAAGTGAACACGCCCCGCAGATTTTCGTCGAAGCCAACAATGTCCACCGCCAAAGCCACAAATCCCGCGCAGTCCTCCAGACCTCGCTCGGCAAGACGGTTTCCCTTTACCGATGTAACAGGCAGAAACGTTGCACGTCCCGCCTTGGATTCCTGCAAAAGGCGTATTCCCCGCTTTGCGGTTTCCTCATTGTCCACAACAATGTTTTGCAGCGCGCCGCCCAGAGCCGTTTCGATGGCAAGGCTGTAGTCGCTTTCCACCTTGATAAGCTGCGCCACAGAGCCGTACACACCGCGGAGTTGTCCCGTTTTGGACGCTTTCAGCACCTGCTTTACCGAGTGGGCAAAGCCCTCCATGCTGTTTTCAAGGTCTGTCAGCATTTTTATGCGCTGCTCCTTGTCGCGTATGGAAAAGCTGATGTCCTCAAACTCTTTTTTGGTCAGGGAAAGCTTTTCCGCACGTCCCTGCCAAAGCTTGGCAAGACCAGAAACACGGTTGTTTATCTCGCCGGACTTTTCCTCCAGCATTCGCACGCCGTCCTCGGTCTCCCGCTTTTCCGCGGAAAGCTGCTCACCGTTTTCGCGTAACTGCTCCTCCTGCTCGCGGCACTGCTTTAATTGCTCCGCAAGCTCGGTTTTTCCCGAATCTCCGCTTGTAACGGCAATTTTCAGCTCCGACTGCCTGATATAGAGCTTGCCGAGAGCGCCGTTCACGTCGGAAAACTTGCTGTCGAAGCTGTCCTGCTCTTGTGAAAGTTTTTCCATTTCCTCGCTTGCGGCTTGGTGCTTTTCCTCGGTCTCGGCAATGTCAGCCTCCGCTTTAGTTACCAACGCAAGCTTTTCCTCGATAATGCGGCGGTTTTCCTCTCCCGAATTTTCGGCGTTCTGCTGCTGCTTTTCGATGTCGGCAATAGTCTCCCGACAGTGGGAAATGTCGTTTTCAAAAACGGCGATGTCAGAATGAAGCTGAGTGTTGGACTTCTCCGCTTCAAGTATCTTAGCACGCATTTCCTCTATCCTCAGGGACGAGGCTTCCATCTTCGTCTGCAAGTCCTCCGCTTCCGCTTCAAGACGGGAAATATCCGCCTCCACAGCGTCGTACTCGCCTTTATTTATAAGTATCTTGTCGGAAATTTCTTCCAGACGCGCTTTCAGGTCGTCAAGCTGTCTGACCCACACGGTTATTTCCAGAGATTTTTTCCTGTCCGACAATTCAAGGAATTTCGCCGCCTTTTCCGACTGGATACGCAGCGGTTCAACGCGGCTTTCAAGCTCTCCCATAATGTCGTTGAGACGCAGAATGTTTTCCTGAGCCGCCGCAAGACGTCTTTCCGCTTCGGCTTTCTTGTAGCGGAATTTGGAAATTCCTGCCGCTTCTTCAAAAATTTCCCTGCGCTCGCCCGATTTTGCGGACACTATTTCCGCGACCCTGCCCTGTCCGATAATGGAGTAGCCGTCTCTGCCCAGACCTGTGTCCATAAAAAGCTCGTAGACGTCCTTCAAACGCACCTGTGAGCCGTTTATCATGTACTCGCTTTCACCGCTGCGGTAAAGCTTTCTCGTAACCGACACTCTGTCCGCAGGGACTTGCAGCAGACCGCGGTTGTTTACTATGTTAAGCGTGACCTGCGCGAAACCCATGGGCTTCCGCTGAGTCGTACCCGCAAAAATAACGTCCTCCATTTTGCCGCCGCGGAGCGTTTTCGAGGACTGCTCGCCCAACACCCACCGCACAGCGTCGCCGATATTGGATTTTCCGCTTCCGTTGGGTCCCACAACAGCTGTCAGACCCTTGTGGAAGTCCAGCTTTATCTTATCGGGGAACGATTTGAACCCCTGCATTTCAAGTGATTCCAGATACATTTTTTCAAATCCTTTTCACAATTATCTCGCGGTTTTTCAGGCTTTCATCGGGACATATCCTGATGTCAATACCCTTAGCGGAAAAATATTCCGCATTGCATTTTTTCTGTCCCATTGCCTTGCTTACCGCGTTTGGAGCAACATAGACCGCATAGCTTCCGCCCTTTTCGGTACGCCGCTCTATCTCCCTGCGGAACAGTATTCCCTCGCAAATCTCACGGAAAGCGGGGTGGTAGAACCCTCCCAGAACGTCCGCTTCGACAGTTTCCGAAGCGTGCAGACCAAGCTTTATGACCCGTATTCCCGCCGCTTCAAACATTTCAAGCATATCCGCGCACAGCTCCGCGGCGGTGTCAAAGCTGTAGGGGATATAGTCCCCGCTTTGGAAAAGTTCCCCCAAGCGGGTATTTTTAAGTATCACCGTAGGGTACAGCCTTGCGGTTTTCGGTGCAAGCGCGATAAGCTTCCGCGCCGTATTCATATCCTTTTCGGGTGTGGAACGGTACAGACCTATCATCATCTGCAAGCCAAGCTCAAAGCCCCGCTCCTTTATCATTTCGGAGACCTCCTCAACCTGCGCGGAGGTGTGTCCCCTGCGGTTTGCGGCAAGAACGCCGTCGTCCATTGACTGCGCCCCAAGCTCTATCGACGTGACGCCGTAGCTTTCCAGTATATCAAGTATCTCTCCGTCAACAGCGTCGGGTCTTGTGGAACAGCGTATACCGCGGACTTTCCCGCTTTTTACAAAAGGGTACGCCGCTTCAAGAAGCGATATCATGTAGCTTCTGTCCACCGCGGTAAAGCTTCCGCCGAAAAAGGCTATCTCAGCGTCACCGTCGGGAAGCCTTTCGCAGGCGGCTTCAAGAGTGCGCCGCACTTCCTCCGCCGAGGGCGCGGCGGCAGTATCGCTTATCGCCCGCTGATTGCAGAACGAACAGGCGTTGGGACACCCCATATGGGGTATAAAGACCGCGATATTGCTATGCCTGTGCTTTAAAGCCGTGCCCATTATTCCTCCTTGTAACCCATAAGTCGCAGGGCTTCGCGGGCGGCAGCCTGTTCAGCCTGCTTTTTGCTGTGACCCTCGCCTGTGCCGATAACGTTGCTGTTGAGCCGAACCTGTACCACGAAATTGCGGTCGTGGTCGGGACCTGTCTGGTCGGCAAGGACGTACTCCACACGTTCCTCGGGATTTTTCTGTATTATCTCCTGAAGCATGGTCTTGTAGTCGTGGAGCGACTTTGAGCTGTTGGCTTCAAGATCTTTAGGGATAAAGGACAGCACATATTTTTTCGCCTTTTCCATGCCGCCGTCCAGAAAAACCGCCGCGATCACTGCCTCGAAAGCGTCGGAAACTATAGACGGACGCGTCCTGCCGCCGCTGTTTTCCTCACCCTTTCCAAGCAGGATATACTTGCCCAGGTCGATTTTTTTCGAGAACTCGAACAGCGCCTTTTCGCAGACAAGCGAAGCTCTCATTTTGGTAAGCTCCCCCTCAGACAAATGCTTGAAGTGGGTAAAAAGGTGCTTCGACACAACGATTGAAAGTACGCTGTCCCCCAAAAATTCAAGCCGCTCGTTGGAGTTCCGTCCGTGCTTTAACTCGTTTGCATAGGACGAGTGAGAAAGCGCCTCGTGCAGAAGCTCCTTGTTTTTAAAGGTGTAGCCGATCTTTTTTTCAAATTCAGTGAAGTCCATTTTTATACTCCTCAAAACAACTTAACCGCCCCCTTGAGGGGGCTTAAACAAAGAAAATAATTATAATTTTAATAATTGGGGGTGACTCTGCCTGCGGGGGCTTCCCCGCTTTTCAAATTCGGTAAAATCCATTTTACATTCCTCCGGATATGAGGTTGGTTTATTTTGTTTCTGTCTTGCTCTTCTTTTCAAGAGAAGCCAAAGAGTCCGTTATTTCCTCGATTACCTTTCCCTCAACGCAGTTTTTCGCCTGACGTATCGCATTGTAGAAAGCCGTGCCGTTGGACGAGCCGTGCGCCTTTATAACAGGCTTTGAAATGCCTAAAAGCACCGCTCCGCCAACCTCGGTGTAGTCCATTTTTTTCTTGAAAGCTTTGATTTTTTTCATTATCATAAGTGCGGCAATTTTTCCTCCGAAGCTTGTCATAAGCATATCTTTGAGGGTTTTGGCGAAATACGAGCCCATGCCCTCGTAAAGCTTCAGCAGGACGTTCCCCGTAAAACCGTCGGAGACAACCACATCGCACGCTCCGAACGGAACTTCCCTTGCTTCAAGGTTGCCGTAAAAGCTTACGGGAGCGGTTTTAAACTGCTTGTAGGCTTCGATTTCCAGCTCTCTGCCCTTGGTGTCCTCCGCGCCAACGTTTACAAGTCCGACCTTGGGGGAGGGGATACCCATGACCTTGTTCATGTAACAGCTTCCCATAATGCCGAACTGGACGAGCATTTCTGGACGGCAGTCCACGTTTGCGCCGCCGTCAACAAGTATCATGTGTCCCTTTTCCGTAGGCATGATAGGCGCAAGAGCCGCACGCTTTACGCCTTTGATACGCTTTGCGATAAAGGTCGCGCCCACAACCAGCGCACCCGTACTTCCTGCGGAAACGAACGCGTCACCCTTGCCATCGGCGAGAGCTTTAAGTCCCACCGCCATGGAGCAGTCATTCTTGTCCTTGATTACCATAGTCGGCTCTTCGTGAATGTCAATAACCGATTCGGTATGTATTATTGATATTTTATCGAGAGATATTCCGTTTTTCTCGGCAGTTTCTTTGATAATTTTTTCATTTCCCGTGAGAATTACCTCAACGTCAAGTTTTTCGACTGCCTCCGCTGCGCCTTTCAGGACTTCGAGAGGGGCGTTATCTCCGCCGAATGCGTCAACAATTATTTTCATGGTTTTATCTTCCTTTCATTTATAATTCGGATTTGATTTCTTGTGCAAATTCCGAATATTGTTCGGGTTTTATGTTGTTCCCAAAATATTTTTGCATTACCGAAGCGATAACCTCCGCAATTTGTTCTGCGGAACTGTCAGACGAAATTAAATCACTTATCTCAACAGCTTCCGAAAGATATTCGTTATCGGGAGCGCCGTGTTTTAACAGCGAATAATAATCATGCTTGTCAATATATTTTTTTACGATTGTAAGCTTATCATTCATGCCATATACTCCTCAAACGCTTTCAGCGCCCTGTCCGCAACAGCCTGATACCGTTCCTGCTTGTCCTTTATGCGAACGCCGAGGTCGGGAAGTATTCCCATATTTGCGCCCATTGGCTGGAAATTTTCTACCGTTTCGTCGGAAATATATCTTGCAAGTCCGCCTATCATGGTCTCCCGCGGCAGGACTAAGGTTTCAAGACCCCTAAACCGTCTTGCCATGTTCAGACCTGCCATTATGCCGCTTGCGGCGGATTCCATGTACCCCTCCACGCCTGTTATCTGTCCCGCAAAAAACAGTTCGGGACGCGTCCGCATGGAAAAATCTCCGTTCAGAAGCTTTGGAGAATTTATGAAAGAGTTGCGGTGCATAACGCCGTACCGCACAAACTCGGCATTGGCAAGTCCCGGTATCATTGAAAACACGCGCTTCTGCTCGCCGAATTTCAGGTTTGTCTGAAAGCCCACGATGTTATAGAGCGTACCCACGCTGTTCTCCTTGCGGAGCTGCACGACTGCGTATGGACGTTTCCCTGTGACAGGGTCAGAAAGTCCCACGGGCTTCATTGCGCCGTAGCGCATTGTTTCCTCGCCCCGCTTTGCAAGGACTTCTATTGGCATACAGCCCTCATAGACGGTGAAATCGTCCTTGCCTTTTGGCTTATCAAAATCGTGAAGAGGTGCGGATTCGGCATTTTTCAGTTCCTGCCAGAAAGCGGTGTACTCCTCTTTCGTAAAGGGACAGTTTATATAATCGTCGTCGCCCCTGCCGTAACGCGCCGCAAAGAAAATTTTCTCCTTGTCAAGGGACTCGTAAGTAACGATCGGCGCAGCCGCGTCGTGGAAGCTGAGATACCCTCCGCAGAGCTTTTCAATGCTTTCCGCAAGTCCGCCGCTGGTGAGGGGTCCTGTGGCAATTATAACATTTCCGTCGGGAATTTCCGAAACCTCGCCCCGCTTGACGGTTATTCGGGGTTCAGACATTATCTTTTCGGTTACAAGGTCGGAAAATTTCTCCCTGTCAACGGCAAGCGCGCCGCCTGCAGGGACAGCTGTTTCCTCGGCGCATGGGACGGTCAGCGAACCCAGCCGCCGCATTTCCTCTTTAAGAAGTCCCGCCGCCGAGTTCACCCTCGAAGCCTTCAGCGAATTGGAGCAGACAAGCTCCGCAAAGCCGTTGTATTTATGTGCGGGAGTGAATTTCTGGGGCTTCATTTCCCAAAGCTCAACGTCCAGACCCGCTTTCGCAAGCTGCCATGCCGCCTCGCAGCCTGCAAGTCCTGCGCCTATTATGGTGATTTTTTTATCGTTCAATTTTATTCTCCGTTAAAAATAAGTTGTTATTTCTTATCCTTTACATTTGAACCGTCCTCAAATACTTTTGGGTATTTGGCGTACAGTTCAATATATCCACATTCGGGACAGCCAAAGCAGTTTACATCGGACTGTGTTTCACCGTCATACCATTTTTTTGTAATACTACTCACCTGAAAACTCGGCGTCATAACTGCGTTCTTCATTTCCGCACCGCATTTCGGACAATTCATACTCACTTTTCCTTTCTGACAGCCACCTCGTACCCGCAGCCCTCTTTAAGGCAGAACATCTTGCCGCCCTTTTTGAACAGGGTCGTGCCGTTGTTGCACTTGGGACATTTATCCGAAACGGGGGTATCCCAAGTCATAAAATCGCAGTTCGGATTATCCTCGCAGCCGAAATATTTCTTGCCCTTTTTGGACTTCTTCTGCAATACCTTTTTGTGGCATTTCGGGCATACTCCGCCCGTGTCCTTGACGATACGCTTTGTGTTGGTGCAGTCGGGGAAACCGCTGCACGCAAGGAATTTTCCGAAGCGTCCTATCTTGATGACCATAGGCTTTCCGCAAATCTCGCAGACCTCGCTGGTCTCCTCGTCGGGAACTCTCACGCGCTTGCCGTCCATAGCCTTTTCCGCCTTGGAAAGTGTGTCCGCAAAATCCTCGTAAAAGCCGCTTATAGAGTCGACCCAGTTCATTTCGCCGACCTCAATTTTGTCCAGATCGCTTTCCATTGTGGCGGTGAATTTCGAGTCCACGATATTTTTAAAATGCTGCTTCATAAGCTCAGTGGTAACTTCTCCCAAGCCAGTGGGACGAAGCTGCTTGCCGTCGCGCTCAACGTAAAAACGGTTTGTGATAGTGGAAATAGTCGGCGCATATGTGGACGGACGTCCGATACCATTTTCTTCCAGAGCCTTTATAAGGGTAGCCTCGGTGTATCGTGCGGGAGGCTGTGTGAAGTGCTGATTTCCCTCAATGGCTTTCAGCTTCAGCTTGTCACCTACCTCGATATTGGGGAGAACCTTGCCCTCCTCCTCGTTTTTGGACTCCTCGTACAGAACGGTGAAGCCATCAAATTTTACGGAAAATCCCGTTGCTCTGAAATTGCAGCCGTTAGCGTCTATATCGACGGAAACCGTGTCCAGAACAGCGTTTGCCATCTGGCTCGCGATAAATCTTTCCCATATCAGCTTGTAAAGCTTATACTGCTCGGCAGTAAGGCTGTCCTTTACTCTGTCCGGAGTGATTTCGGGCATGGAGGGACGTATAGCTTCGTGAGCGTCCTGCGCGTTGGATTTGGACTTGTAAACCTTGGGAGTATTCGGAATATAATTCTTGCCGTAAGCCTTGCCGATGTATTCATACGCCGCCGCGCGGGCTTCGTCGGAAATACGCAGGGAGTCGGTTCTCATGTAGGTGATAAGACCGACCGCGCCCATACCCTCGATATCAACGCCCTCGTAAAGGGTCTGAGCGGCTTTCATTGTCTTTGCAGCGGCAAAGCCCAGCTTTTTTGAAGCCTCCTGCTGCATAGTGGAGGTCGTGAACGGGGGAGCGGGGGACTTTCTTCTGACGGATTTTTTTACCTCTGTAACGTTGTAGTCCGCGCCCTCTATTCTTTTCAGTATCTTGTCCGTGTCAGCCTGGGAGTGCAGCTCGGTTTTCTGACCGTCCACGCCCACAAATGAAGCGTCGAACTGCTTCTTTGAGGAGGGAGCGGTCATCTTCGCGTCGATAGACCAGTATTCCTCCGGCTTGAAGCTGTTTATCTGCTTTTCACGGTCAACAACAAGGGATACCGCTACCGACTGAACGCGTCCTGCGGAAAGTCCTCTGCGGACTTTTTTCCACAGAAACGGAGACAGCTTATAGCCAACGATCCTGTCCAGCACGCGCCTTGCCTGCTGTGCGTTAACGAGATCAATGTCAATGGAACGGGGATTTTCCATACCGTTTTTCACGCCGGTTTTGGTTATCTCGTTGAATGTAACGCGGTTTGCGTCGTCAAGGGGCAGATCGAGCATATGTGCAAGATGCCATGAAATAGCTTCTCCCTCGCGGTCGGGGTCGGTTGCGAGGTATACAAAATCGGATTTTTTCGCTTCCTTTTTGAGACTTTCGATAAGCTCCTCCTTGCCCTTTATGTCGGTGTAGACAGGCTCGAAGCCGTTGTCCACATCAATTCCGAATTTGGATTTGGGCAGGTCGCGGACGTGTCCCATCGAAGCTACCACCTCGTAACCGCTTCCAAGATATTTTTTTATGGTTTTCGCCTTTGCGGGCGACTCAACAATTACAAGCTTTGACATTTGATCCTATCCTTTCAATCTATAAAAGTCCGTTAAAATCGTTGGGATTTTAACAGGCGGTATAACTTTGTCCTGCGGCTGACATTACCGCTCCCTCAAGCTCCAGATCGGTCAGGAGCATGAGCATATCGGAAATATCCATTCCGCACATTTCCGCAAGCTCGTCCGCCAGAAGCGGTTTTCCCGCCTCTTTAAGCAGACCGTAGACTTTTGCTTCATCACCTTCCAACGTTGAAGCGTCGTACTCCTGCGCGGGAATATCCGCTTCGGCATTTTCGTTTGCGTACTCTTTGGTATCCTCCGCAAGAGGGTCGATACGCGAAGCCTGCTTGTAAGCGCTGCTGTTGTTTCCATCGGGAAACAGCGCCGCCATAGCCGAGCTTGCATTTGCTATTTTATGTCCGTAATTTTCGTAATATTCATACAGAATGTCTTTCACGCCGCACAGACAAGCCGCGCCGTCCCTTATGAGAGCAACGTTCCCGCCGTACCGCTTGTCGAACAGGTCGTGAGGAGCGAGGGCGAATATGTCCTTGCCCTGACTTAGCGCAAGGTTTGCCGTGATAAGCGCGCCGCTTTTAACGGCAGCTTCGGACACAACCGTACCGAGAGACAGTCCCGAAAGTATCCTGTTTCTTGCGGGAAACGAAGCTCTCGTTCCTCCCGCCAGAGGATAATATTCCGAAATAAACAGACCGTTTGCTTCGATCTCACTTCGGTATTGAACGTTCTCTCTTGGGTAATCCCTATCCAGACCGCAGCCGAGAACTGCAATTGTTTTTCCTCCGCACCTTGCCGCGGAAAGATTTGCGGTAATGTCTATACCCACCGCGAATCCGCTTACAATAGTTATCCCGAAGCTGCAAAGCTCCCGAACCAGCGCGGCTGTTACCCTTACGCTGTAGTCGGAGGGCTTTCTCGTACCCACCACCGAAATGCTGAAATCGCTTTCGAGACAGTTCATATCGCCGCGGCAGAACAGTACCGCAGGCGGATTGTAGATCGACTTTAGCCTTTCGGGATAAAGCTCGTCGTCAAAGGTCAGTATGTAAATATTGTGGCTTTCGCAGTAGCCGATAAGCTCGTTGATCTGCTCCGCCGTTGTCCTTTCGGCAGACCTGCGCTCGCTTTCGGTAAGCAGCTGCTTTCGCTGCTCCCTATCTTCCAGAGCCGCTCTTGCCTCAGCCGCCGACTTAAAGCTGCCCATAACTTCCCAGATACGGACGTTTCCGCAGCCAAGACAGTTTACTATCCAAAGCCAGTCAAAAACGTTTTGTCTCTCCATAGCTCTCTCCTTTTAGAGGATAGACGTTAGGGGATAGAAAATATAATTTTTTCTTGCTTCTATTCTCTAAGCTCTATCTTCTATTTAACCAATTCCCACATTATTATTCCCGCAGCCATTGCGGCGTTAAGGGAATTTACCGTGCCGTGCATTTTTATTGTTGTTCTGTAGCCGCACATTTCGGCAACTTCCCGCGGCAGACCGTTTCCCTCGTTTCCGATAAGGACGACCCCGCCGTGCGAGAAATCGCAGTCGGTAAGGGACACCGCGTCACCGTCCACAACAGCGGCAAACGTTGGGACTTCCCGCTGTGCGAAAAGAGGGAAAACCTCGTCAAGCTCCGTTTCGCAAACGTTAAGACGAAACAGGCTTCCCATGGTGGAACGGACAGTCTTGGGGTTGTAGAGGTCGCAGCATTCCGCAAGGAAAACCGCGTCCACGCCCATTGCGTCGGCGGTGCGGATTATCGTACCCAGATTGCCGGGATCCTGTACCCTATGGAGCAGGATATATCTGCCTCCTTTTTTTATTGTATCAGAAACCGTCGGTTTGTCAAGACTTTCACAAACTGCAAAAATTCCCTGTGAATTATCGGTGGAGGACATTTTTTCGCCTATCCCGTCGGGAATAAGAAAAACATCGGTTTCCGAACGCTCGGCGGGAAAATTCAAAGCTTCGCGCTGAATGACCGTTTCGCCGCGCTTGATTTTTTCCAAGCAGCTCTCGGTAACGAAAACAGAGTGCAGCTTCACATTTTCCGCAAGCGCGTCCGCGATCAGACGCGTCCCCTCAAGGGTAAACATACCGCTTTCACGGCGGTGCTTTTTGCTTGCCGCAAGCTTTCGGTAAAGCTTAATATTGGGGTTGTCAGAAGATGTGATCCCGCGCATAATAACCTCCGCAAAAATAATTGTGCCGTCCTGTTTAAGTAACAAACCGACCGAGCTTGTCCCTGCCCGCTCTGTAAACGGAGTCCGCTTCGTGAAAAATATTATTGTAGAACTCCGCAGCAGCCTGCTGCCGCTGTTTGGCGATTTCAAGACCTCTGTCCGTATAGAAGCGTGAATAAACATTCTCCAGCTTATATTTATACTCCCTGAGGAAAGACGGTGTTTCGTCGTTTTTTCCGTCGGAAACCGTTCCGTCCGGCAGAAGCAAATACAAAGGTCTTGCAGTCTGACCGCTGTACATCAGTGTTCTGGCAATTCCTATTGCTCCCGAAACGTCTATCTTGTCAGCGTCAAACAAAATTTTTGCCTCTATGCTTTCGGGAGGAGCGTCGGAACGGTATCTGTGGGAACGGATACAATCGCGAACCTTTGCGGCAAAGTCCTCCGCAAAACCGTTTTCAGTAAGAAAACGAAAAGCCTTGTCCGCGCCGACCTCCGCATGGTCAAGATCGGGATTTTCAAACTGCTCCCGTCTGCCTATATCGTGAAGCAGACAAGCCGAGATAAGAACATCAAAGTCAACGTCCTTCTCGGTACAGGCAATATCAAGCGCGGTATAGAGTACCCGATAAACGTGATCTCTGTCATGGGAACTATCGTTCATGCACATGAGCATATGATCCTCAATAAGACGATATGTACTTTCAAGCATATCATGACCTCTTTCCAAGCAAACCCGCTGTACAGACCGATCCGAAAAACTGCGTACAAATTAACATTAAAAACCGCAAAAAGTCAGAAGCAAAAATCGCTTCTGACCTTTAAACCCTTTTAGTTGAGAGCTGCCTTAGCCTTTTCGGTAAGAGCCGTAAAGCCCGCAGCGTCGTTGATAGCGATCTCCGAAAGCATCTTTCTGTTCAGAGTAACGCCAGCCTTTTTAAGACCGTTCATGAATGTAGAATAGTTCATGCCGTTCATCTTGCAGGCAGCGGAAATTCTTGTGATCCAGAGCTTTCTGAAATCACGCTTCTTCAGGCGTCTGCCGATATAAGCGTAATTTCCGGATTTCATAACGGCTTCTTTAGCCATCTTGAAGTGCTTGCTCTTTGCGCCCCAGTAACCTTTAGCAAGCTTTAACGTTTTATTTCTTCTCTTGCGAGTAGCCATTGCTCCCTTAACACGAGCCATAATCTTTTACCTCCGTTTAATTAGTTTGTTTTGCGCGTCGTCTTCGCACCTTAGCGTTTCTTATTTATAAGGTATAAGCTGCTTTACGGTCGCTGTGTTTGCAGAGCCTGTATAGCCTGCTGCTCTGTTGATTCTCTTGCGCTTTGTGGCTTTCTGAGTGAGCCTATGGCGTCTGTTGGTCTTCTGGTACTTTACCATACCGTTCTTGGTGAGCTTAAAACGCTTTTTAGCGCCCGAATGTGTCTTCTGCTTTGGCATAATATATCCTCCTTTAGTTTAGACAGAAATTCTGCCCCTTACAT
>JAIEDQ010000056.1 GCA_029067895.1 Oscillospiraceae bacterium
CTTGACCGTCTCACAAAGCAGCTTGAGGACTTGATATCCCGCATAAATCTCACCAACAGCAAAACCCTATCCGATGGAAAGACCCTCACCGAAATGATCGCTGCCAAGGACACTCTTTCGCTGAAAAGCTCGATACTACGGAATTTTCTTTCCGCATCAAGCGCGAAAATAGACCGCTACTCAAACAAGGAGATACGCATAGTCAGCACGGTAAACGTCAGAGAGCTGCAAAAAAGCTCCGATGAGATTTCCGAGGAAATAAGAAAGCTCAACGTTAAAATTCAGGAGCTGAACTGGTCAACCGACCTGATTTGACTTAATACTAATTCACGGTCAAAAAGTGTACAAAAAATTCAAGCAAAAACTTGAAAAGCTTTAGCTTTTTTATATGGTTTTTGCGCAGGATTTTTTGTCTACACTTTTACCGTGAATTAGGATAACCGTCCTTTGTGACGGAAACGGCGCGCCGACGGAAGAGGGCGTAAACGGCCTGACGTTTTCAGGACTCATGTAATGCGGAACGGAGCGTATCGCACAGGTTTTATAACGCTCAGCATTGTTACAGACGCATTTTCATCAATTATTTTTACCACCGTACGCCGTCCGTCGGAGGGTGGGAATGGGGAATCCCCCTGCTTTGCAAATGTAAGGCAGGGGGATTTTTATGCAAAAAGCGGAGACGTTGCCGTCCCCGCCGAAAATATTTACATTCTTTCTCTGGAGTAACCGCGGTGCTTGCGGTGAATAGCTTTCTGAGCGTACATAAGCTCGTCTGCCGACTTGATAAACTCGTCGATAGACTTCTCCGAAGCGGGTGAAAGAGAACAGGTACCGCAGCTTGCTTCAATAAGGTATGGCTTGCCAGAGGAAGCGTTGTAGTCGTCCAGATACGACTTGAAACGATTCAGGAAATTCTCGGCATAATCATCGGACAGGCATATACCCGAAGCAATATACTCATCTCCGCCAAAACGTGCAACGATGTCGCTTTCTCCCGCAGCCGCTTTTAAAGCCTTTGCGATCGTTGTGATGGCGTTGTCTCCCTCATGATGACCGTAGGTATCGTTTATTCCCTTAAGATTGTCAAGGTCAACCGAAACTATCATAAATCCTCTGCCCTCGGCGATACACTTGTCATACAGCTTGGAAGTAAACTGATAAAACCCGCGGCGGTTGTAAAGATTCGTCATGGAATCCCGTATGTACATATCCTCCAGCCTGCCTACCACTGTTTTAAGCTCGGATTGGATACGGGCGTTTTCAAGCACTCTGCTGATGTTTGTTATCAGGGTATGAAGCAAATGGTAGTTTCTATCAACAAATTTAAATTCAAATGCCACATAGCCGATGGTTCTGTCCTGAAAATGAAGCGGCATAAACAAAAAATTGTCATATTTTTCCATAAGCTTATCAAAATCGGGAAGCATCTCCGCAGTGCTGAAAGGCTCAAGAAAATCGTAATACTCGTCATTAATGCCGTGCAGGACATATTGTATCCTTTCACTGTATCCGTTTT
>JAIEDQ010000057.1 GCA_029067895.1 Oscillospiraceae bacterium
CATGAAAGCAAGGTTGGCGGTGTTGTGGCGGACATCGTGGGCGAGGACGGCATTATCGAGATACAAACGGGAGACTTCGCTCCTCTGAGAAAAAAGCTTGAAGCCTTTTTGACCGTCAGTAGGGTAACGGTGGTACACCCCATCGCAAGGCAGAAATGGATAATCCCCATAGACCCCGAAACAGGGGAGCAGGGGAGAAAGCGCAAGTCCCCCGCAAAGGGAGAGCCTTGGGATATTTTTCCCGAGCTCTACAAGATAAAGCAGTTCCTGAACCACGAGAATTTCCGCCTGTGTATCGTTATGCTGGACGTTGAGGAGTACCGCCGTCCTCCCGAAACGGAGGGACTGAAGCGCGGCAGACGGCGTGGATATGTGCGGTATGATAGAATACCGCTTGAACTTGTTGATGAGATACATATAGACTGCTTGCAGGACTGGGAATACTTCATTCCGCGGGGACTTCCCGAGGAGTTCACCTCGGCTGAGTTCGGTTCATTAAGCGGCGCGGGCAGAAGCTACGCCTCATTTATGCTGAACGTGCTGACCGCAGCGGGTGCGGTCTCCCGTGTCGGAAAACGTGGAAACAGCTTTTTATATCATTTAACTCTTGACAAGCTCGGTCAATAGAGCTATAATATACATTGTATGAATTGACGCGGGAAAATAATTGTTTTTTTGTCAAAAATGTTAAATTTTGCGGAGAAGTGTCCGCATAAAATACAGAAAGGAATGGTACTAAATGGGTCATCTCACAGGTAAAACCGCAATTATCACAGGAGCGGGCAGAGCAGTCCTCAAGGACGGAACCTGCGGCTCTATCGGCTACGGTATCGCTACCGCTTATGCCAAGGAGGGCGCAAATCTTGTTATCACCGGTCGTAATGTGAAAAAACTGGAGGACGCAAAGGAAGAGCTTGAAAGACTGTATGGCATAAAGGTTCTTACCGTTCAGGCTGATGTAAGCGATGGCAGCGACAATGAAGCTGTTGTAAAAAATGTTATCGACAAGACCATTGAAGCTTTCGGCAGGATCGACGTGCTTATCAACAACGCACAGGCTTCCGCTTCGGGCGTTCCCCTTGCCGAGCATACCACCGAGCAGTTCAATCTTGCTATGTTTTCGGGACTTTACGCTACGTTCTACTATATGAAAGCCTGCTATCCCTATCTTAAAGAGACAAAGGGTACTGTTATCAACTTTGCTTCGGGAGCGGGTCTTTTCGGCAACTTCGGTCAGTGCTCCTACGCCGCCGCAAAGGAGGGTATCCGCGGTCTTACAAGAGTTGCGGCTACCGAGTGGGGCAAGGACGGCATTAATGTAAATATCGTGTGTCCTCTCGCATGGACTGCTCAGCTGGAACAGTTCCAGGAAGCTTATCCCGACGCTTTCAAGGCAAACGTTCATATGCCTCCTATGGGTCACTACGGAAACTCCGAGCTTGAAATAGGCAGAGTATGCGTACAGCTTGCTTCTCCCGACTTCAAGTACTTGACGGGCGAAACTCTCACCCTTGAGGGCGGTATGGGTCTGAGACCGTAAAAATGCATATTTGTCCCGACAGCTAATTACGGTTTGGGACATCTCAATAAATTTTTTTAAAAGGAATGAGATAATGTATAAAATTGTCAGAAAAAAAGTGCTTAACCCTACGGTAACGCTTATGGATATCGACGCGCCTATGGTTGCCAAAAAGGCTGAACCGGGTCAGTTTATCATTCTGAGAGTTGACGAGAACGGCGAGCGTATCCCTCTCACCGTGGCGGATTTCGACAGGGATAAGGGTACGGTAACGATCATTTTCCAGATCGTGGGAGCTACCACAGAAAAGCTGAATCAAAAGAACGAGGGCGACTTCATACAGGATTTTGTCGGACCTCTCGGCGTTGAGTCCCATACCGAGGGACTGAAAAAGGTCGCCGTTGTAGGCGGCGGCGTGGGCTGCGCTATCGCGTTCCCCATCGCAAAGAAGCTTCATAATCTGGGCTGCGAGGTACATTCCATCGTAGGCTTCAGAAATAAGGACTTGGTTATTCTCGAAGAGGAGTTCGGACAGGTATCCGATAAGCTTTGCATGATGACCGACGACGGTTCTCACGGCACAAAGGGACTTGTTACCGACGCTCTCAAACAGCTTATCGAAAGCGGCGAGAAGTACGACGAGGTAATTGCTATCGGTCCGCTGATAATGATGAAATTTGTATGCGCGCTGACAAAGCAGTACGATATAAAGACCGTTGTTTCCATGAACCCGATCATGATAGATGGTACGGGAATGTGCGGCGGCTGCCGTCTTACCGTTGGCGGAGAGACCAAGTTCGCTTGTGTTGACGGTCCCGACTTTGACGGACATCTTGTTGACTTCGACGAGGCTATGGAGCGTTCGGCTATGTACAAGCCCTTTGAACGCAAAAAGCACGAGGAAGTCTGCAATCTCTTCCAAAAGGAGGTAAAGTAAAATGCCTAATATGTCCTTAAAAAAGAACGAAATGCCCGCTCAGGCTCCCGACGTGAGAAATAAAAACTTCAAGGAGGTAGCTCTCGGCTACTCCAAGGAGACCGCCGTTGACGAGGCGGACAGATGTCTCAACTGCAAAAACAAGCCCTGTGTAAGCGGCTGTCCCGTAAATATTGATATTCCCGCATTTATCCAGAAGGTCAAGGACGAGGATTTCGACGGAGCTTACGATATTATAAGCGCGTCAAGCTCACTGCCTGCTGTCTGCGGACGTGTATGTCCCCAGGAGACACAGTGCGAGGGCAAGTGCGTGCGCGGTATCAAGGGCGAGCCCGTAGGTATCGGACGACTGGAGCGTTTTGTTGCCGACTGGCACAACGAGCACAGTACAGCTGAAGTCAAGAAGCCCGAGCCTAACGGTCATAAGGTTGCTATAATCGGAGCAGGTCCTGCTGGTCTTACCTGCGCGGGAGACCTTGCACGTCTCGGCTACGAGGTAACGGTATTCGAGGCTCTCCATCTTGCGGGAGGCGTTCTGGTGTACGGCATACCCGAATTCCGTCTTCCCAAGGCTATCGTTCAGAAAGAGATCGACGGTCTTAAAGCCCTCGGCGTAACGGTAAACACCAACATCGTTGTGGGCAGGACAATTACAGTGGACGAGCTTTTCGAGCAGGGCTTTGAAGCTATCTTTATCGGTTCGGGAGCGGGTCTGCCAAGATTTATGGGTATCCCCGGCGAGAACCTCAAGGGCGTGTACTCGGCGAACGAGTTTCTTACACGTACAAACCTTATGAAAGCCTATACGGACAATTCGGACACGCCTATCCAGAAAGCTAAAAACGTTGCGGTTGTCGGCGGCGGAAACGTTGCTATGGACGCGGCAAGGTGCGCAAAACGTCTGGGCGCGGAGAACGTATACATAGTATACCGCCGCGGCGAAGCCGAAATGCCCGCACGTAACGAGGAGATAGAGCACGCCAAGGAGGAGGGCATTATCTTCAAGACCCTCAACAATCCTGTGGAAATTCTCGGCGACGAGCACAAGCTTGTTACGGGAATGAAGTGTATCGAAATGGAACTGGGCGAGCCCGACGAGAGCGGCAGAAGAAGTCCCGTGGAGAAGAAAGGCTCCGAGTTTGTTCTGGACGTTGACTGCGTTGTTATGTCGATAGGCACGTCCCCGAACCCGCTTATCAGGAACACCACAAAGGGTCTGGAGACCAACCGCCGCGGCTGCTTTGTTGCGGACGAAAACGGTCTTACCTCCCGCGAGGGCGTTTACGCAGGCGGCGACGCGGTAACGGGCGCGGCTACGGTAATCCTTGCAATGGGCGCGGGCAAGACCGCGGCAAAGGCAATGGACGAATATATCAAGAGCAAGAAATAATTTTTGCGGGAGACGGCATGGCTGTCTCCCGTTTTTGCGCGGATAATATCCCCCAAAACGGCTGTAATGTTTTCATATTTGAAATACGTGTCCCTGTTCAAAATTGGTGTTGCTGGATAGAACTCCATCGGTTTCACGAAAATAAGTTTAGATAAGGTATGTGTTCGTGATATAATCAAAGTGACAAATCGGGATCTTACGAGGTGATTATGATGATCGTTTTATGCTCAAACGGATTGTCAAGTAAAAATATATTGAAAAAAATGAGCGAAAAAACTAAAAAATGTAAAACAGCGGCATTAGTGGTAACAGCAGATAATGAATATAAAGAAAAGAATTATCATGTAGAAAGAGTTACAGCCGAGTTAGAAACATTAAATCTATGCGTTGATATATTTGATTTAGATGTATGTCCTGCAGAAAAACTTCTTAATTATGATGTTGTGGAGTTCATAGGTGGAAATCCTTTTTATCTATTGAACTCAATAAGGAAGAATAATGCGTCAGAATTATTAAAAACTGTTGCAAATACCAAAGTCTTGATCGGGTGGAGTGCTGCGGTGTTTGTATTTGGTCCTACATTGGAGTTGGTAAATATGTATTCTCCGGAAATGAATTTTTGGGGTCTGACAGATTTAAGAGGAATCGATCTTACAAAAGTAGAAGTTCTGCCACATTACAGCAAATTTCTTGACCGTTTTGAATGCTTTGAAGAAAAATGTAAAGCTTATGAGAAAAAGCACGCTGTAGAAGTAATTCGATTGAATGATGGAGAAGGTGTTTTTATTGAAGATAATGTAATAAGTATATGTCACGTATAGCTTCCGGTTTGTCGGGTAGTTATCCATAGCGGATAACTACTCGTACTGTCACTTTGACGAAGAATTTCACCAATAAGACCTTTAGCAACACTTATCTTGAACAGGGAGAAATACGTTAAAGTATGGACATTTTCGTTAATATATGCTATAATATAATGTCAGTAACTTAACCCTCGGACGGAAAGGAAGTGCGCCGCGGAAAATGAAAAGTAAATATCTTGTAGTTCTGCTTGCGGCGCTGGTCTTTCTGGGCGGCTGTGCGGAGGAGCTTCCCGCCGAAACCGAGCCTCAGATTGGAAGCGCTTATACGGCGGCGGAGCCGATTTCCGACGGTTGGCAGGCTGAGGAGAGCGATGTAACTGCCGCAGAAATCATTCCCGCGTAGACCGAGCTTACTGC